>NZ_FMCI01000140.1 GCF_900091845.1 Streptomyces sp. SolWspMP-5a-2 | reverse complement strand
ACCGGCGCACCCCGGCCCGGGAGGCGTCCGCCGTCGCGCGCCGCCTCCCGCAGCCCCGACCTGACGGCCGCCGCGAGGGCCGCGCCGAGGGGCGCGCAGAGGCCGAGGGCACCGCGCTCCTTGTGGGCGAGGAGCAGCGCCCGTACCGCGTCCGCGTACCGGGCCGCGGCGTGCGTCGGGGGCAGCCCGGGTGGCTCGGTCACGGGCCGTACCCGGCCGGGTACGGCCCCGCTCAGGGCGGCACGGCACTCCGGGCAGAGCGCCGTGCGAGGCGCTCCGCAGCCTCCGCACTCGGTCGGCAGCACCAGGTCGGTCAGGTCCCGCCACAGCCCCCGCATACCCACCACTGTGACCCCGCCGCGCCGAACCGGCCACCCCTGTGGAAAACCCCCTGTGGACAACCCGACGCGAACGGGCAACACGGCCGTCACCTGCGGAGAAGCGGGGCAGATCGGCAACGCGGGGCGGGGTGAACCCGGAGTCGACACCTGCGGGAGAGCAGTGCCGGTCGGCGACGCGGGGCGGGGCGGGCCCGGAGTCGGCACCTGTGGGAGAGCGGGGCAGGTCGGCGACAGCGGACGGGCCGGGCGCACCACCGCCCCTCACGGGAGACCGCACCGCCGCCCGCCACCGAACGACCCCGCCTCGTCGCCCGCCACCGGACGACCGCGTCGTCGTCAGCCCGGATAGACCGGGGTCGTGCCGTCCGAGACGACCTTCTGCCACTGCGCGCCCGCCTGGAGCCGCACGATCCCGTCCTCGGAGTACGCCACCAGCGGCAGCCGGTCGTCCTCGGCGGCGGTGATCTCCTTGACGCCGGACAGCGCCGCGGGCGGCGACCCCTCCGGCGTGGAGCCGTCGACCTGGACGTAGCGCGTGGTCTGCACGCCGCCCTGTTCGCGCCCGACCACCACGAGGCGGCTGTCACCGGCCCAGGACATGGTCGTCACGTCCTCGAAGTCCGGGGCCGCGGAGTGCAGTTCGAGGACCGAGACGGACGGTTCCTCGCCCGGGTCGCCGGTGCGCTCGATGCGTCCGACGAGCAGCGACTTCTTGTCGCCCTTCGCCACCACGAGCGCGATCCGGACACCGTCGGCGGCGACCTTCACGTCCTGGACGCGCCCGTCCAGCCGGGGTGCCTTGACCACGATCGGTTCGCCCGCGCCCTGCTCCAGCAGGAGCAGCCTCGGGTCCGCGGTGTCCCGGTCGGCCACCCACAGGTCGCCGCGCGCGTCCCAACTGGGCGCCGTCAGCCGGTCGTCGTCGGTGCCGCCGCCGCTGGTGAGGACCGGGTCGCCGAGCGATCCGCCCGACACCAGGGACGCCACGTACAGCTCGCGGCCGTCGGACGTGACGACCGCCGCGGAATGCTCGTCCCGGGCGACGGCGACCGACCGCAGCGGCCTGCCGCCCTCGCCGAGCGCGCCGGGGACCGGGTCGGGCCGGGTTCCGGTGCTCCCGGACGGCAGCCGCACCAGCCGGTTCTTGCTGTCGAGGAAGTACAGGTAGTCGGGGCTGCGTTCGGAGCCGCGCAGGGCGACGTCGTCCGCGTGGTCCTCGTCGAGCGAGCAGAGCCGCTTGGAGCCCGACCGCAGTTCGACCTGGTCGACGGTCGGGGTGAGGCCCTGGAGGGAGAAGAGCAACTGGGCCGCCATCTCGGCGCACTTGGTGGCGCCGACCCGGGCCGCCTGGGCGTTCAGCGGGACGGTGAGCTTGTTCTGGTCGTCGGGGGTCAGCGAGGTGACGCCCTTCTGGAGGGCGGTCCCGGTGGGGAAGCTGGTGCGCACCACGGGGTCGAGCCACCGGGTGGGTCCGCCGAGCACCGACCTGACCAGTTCCGTGACGGGGTCCACGCGCCGCCGGACGTAGACCGGGTCGGCGACCGCCGAGGTGCGCTCGCCCGCCAGGGTGGTGACGTTCGAGGCGAAGAAGTACTTGTCGACGGACATGTAGATGCGCTGGAAGTCCGACTTGCCCATGACGACGCCCTGCGGCAGCCCGTCGATGCGCCACTGCTTGGTCTTGGGGTCGCGGACGAGGTGCACGGGCGCGTCGTAGGCGCCGTCGGCGGGCGCGTAGGAGTCCTGGGTGTCCACGGTGGCGACCTTCGTGCCGGCCAGGTGGAAGGAGAGGTCGTCGGCGGCGTCGCGGCCGTCCCGGTTGCTGTCGGCCACCGTGCCCGGCCCGTCCGCGAGGACCGTGACGGAACGGTCGGGCCGCCAGGTCTTCGACGCCTTCTCGGTCAGGTACTGCCTGGCCGTCGCGTAGAGCGGGTCATCGCTGGTCAGCGCCTCCAGGAAGCCGGAGAGGATGTCCGAGGGCTGCGCGTCGTCCTGGGGCGGCATCGCGAAGACCCGCACCTGGGCGTCCTGCCGGGGCGTCGAGTCCACGCCCCGCAGGTCCCCGCTGTCGGGCATCGACGCGCACCCCGAGAGGAGTACGGCACCGCAGGCCGCGTACGTCAGCACGCGCGCGTACCCGCGCCGGGCGTCCTCCGGGCGGTCAGCGCCCACGAAATGCCTCCCCATGGGTGTGCGAACCGTCCTGCGGGGTCTCCACGCGCGCCGTCGTCTCCTCGCGCGCCCCCTCCGCGCGCCGGGCGCCGGACACGGGCCGCGGCACCACGCGTGCGCCGTTGCCGGGCAGCGCCGTGGGATCGGCGGTGGCGCCCGCGCCGTTGTTCCTGGGCGCGAGGTGCGGCCTCGGGTCCCCGGCGGGCTGTGCGGGCACGGTGGCGGCCTTGGCGGCGCCCTCGCGCGGCAGCCCGGCCGCCTTCAGCTCGCGGTTGTGCCGGGAGTCCTTGGGCTCCAGGGGTATCGGCGAGCCCCGCAGCGGCTCGTCCGCGGTCCTCGGCAGCGTCAGCCGGAACTGCGATCCGCCGCCCGGCTCGCCCCACGCCTGGAGCCAGCCGCCGTGCAGCCGCGCGTCCTCCAGGGCGATCGACAGGCCGAGGCCGGTGCCGCCGGTGGTCCGCGCGCGTGCCGGGTCGGCCCGCCAGAAGCGGCTGAAGACCCGGGTGGCCTCGCCGGGCTTGAGCCCGACCCCGTAGTCGCGGACGGCGACGGCGACCGCGCCGCCCGCCGACGCGAGCTTCACGACGACGTCCTTGCCCTCGCCGTGCTCGACGGCGTTGACGACGAGGTTGCGCAGCACCCGCTCCACCCGGCGGGCGTCCGCCTCGGCGACCACGGGCTGCTGGTCGCCGACGACCCGTATCGCGGTTCCCTTGCGCTCGGCGAGCGGCTCGGCCCCGCTGACGACGCGGCGCACGACCTCGCGGAGGTCTATCGGCTCCGCCTCCAGGGCCGCCGCCCCGGCGTCGAACCGGCTGATCTCCAGCAGGTCGGCGAGGAGCGACTCGAACCGGTCGAGCTGGTCGGCGAGCAGTTCGGCGGAGCGCGCGGTCACCGGATCGAAGTCCACCCGCGCCTCGTGGATGACGTCGGCGGCCATCCGCACGGTGGTCAGCGGGGTGCGCAGCTCGTGCGAGACGTCCGACACGAACCGGCGCTGCATCCGGGAGAGGTCCTCCAGCTGCTGGATCTTCAGCTGGAGGTTCTGCGCCATCTTGTTGAAGGCCTCGCCGAGCCGCGCGATGTCGTCCTCGCCGGTGACCTTCATCCGTTCCTGGAGCCGCCCCGCGGAGAGCCGCTCGGCGATCCCGGCCGCCATCCGCACCGGCGTGACGACCTGCCGCACCACCAGCCAGGCGATGGCCCCGAGCAGCACGACGACGAAGAGTCCCGCCGTCGCCAGCGTGCCCTTGACCAGGCTCAGCGACTTCTCCTCCTGGGTGAGCGGGAAGAGGTAGTACAGCTGGTACGGGTCGCCGTTCGGGTCGTTGACCTGCTTGCCGATGACCAGCGCGGGCTGCGAGTCCTTGCCGGGGTCCTTGTAGATGATCCGCGTGTAGCGCTGGGACGCGGCGGTGCTCTCGTTGATCCGCGCGCGCAGGTTGTCGGGCACGCTCAGCGTCGGGTCGATGCCGCCGGAGGCGCGCGGTCCGCGCCCGCCGCCGCTGTCGTCGCCCGCGGGCAGCGTGACGACGTCGAAGGCGCCCTGGCCGCCGCTGGACAGCGACGAGACCAGGTCGCTCATCCACGCGATCACGTTCTGCGAGGAGCGCCCGTCGGGCGAGGTGGGGTCGTCGGTGGTCCCGGACGCGGCCTCGTCGGCGCGCTGCTTGGCCACCGCGAAACCACCGGTGGCCTGGGACTGGGACGCCTTCACCTTGGCGTCGAGAAGACCGTTGCGCACCTGTCCGATGACGACGAAGCCCAGCAGCAGGACCACGCCGAGCGACATCAGCAGGGTCGTGACGACGACCTTGAGCTGGATGTTGCGCCGCCACAGCCGCATGACCGGCAGCAGCGGCCTGCGCAGCCAGCGCACGAACAGACGCAGCACGGGGCTGCCCTGGACGCCGCCCTCCAGCAGGCCGCCCTCCAGCAGCCGGACCCAGCGGGAGCCGGCCGCCGTCCCGCCGACAGGCCGCCCCGCGTGGGCCCCGTCGCGCCCGTGCGTCGAAGCGGCACTGTCACCGGACATGTCAGCTCGGTCCCGCCTTGTACCCGACACCGCGGACGGTCACCACGATCTCCGGCCGCTCCGGGTCCTTCTCGACCTTGGAGCGCAGCCGCTGCACGTGGACGTTGACCAGCCGGGTGTCGGCCGCGTGCCGGTAGCCCCAGACCTGCTCGAGGAGCACCTCCCGGGTGAACACCTGCCAGGGCTTGCGGGCCAGCGCCACCAGCAGGTCGAACTCCAGCGGCGTCAGCGCGATCGACTGGCCGTCCCGCTTGACGGAGTGTCCCGCCACGTCGATGACCAGGTCACCGATGGCGAGCTGCTCCGGCGCGGGCTCCTCCGACCTGCGCAGCCTGGCCCGGATCCGGGCCACCAGCTCCTTCGGCTTGAACGGCTTCACGATGTAGTCGTCCGCGCCGGACTCCAGGCCCACGACGACGTCGACGGTGTCGCTCTTCGCCGTCAGCATCACGATGGGCACCCCGGACTCCGCCCTGATCAGACGGCACACCTCGATGCCGTCCCGACCGGGCAGCATCAGGTCGAGGAGCACCAGATCCGGCTTGGCCTCCCGGAAAGCGGCCAACGCCTTGTCACCGTCGGCTACGAAAGACGGCTCAAAACCCTCACCACGCAGCACGATGCCGAGCATCTCGGCAAGTGCGGTGTCGTCGTCGACGACAAGGACTCGTCCCTTCATAAACGACATCATCCCATTAGCTAATCGTTACCTGGCGTGACCTGGCACACAGCTCCGCGAGAGCCTCTGCCGTCACGGGCGAAACGGCGCCCTCTTCCGTGACGATCGCGGTCACCAGCTCGGGCGGAGTCACGTCGAACGCCGGGTTGTACGCCTGGGTCCCCAGGGGTGCCACCGGAATCCCCCCTCCCGCTCCCGCCACCGCCGCCTGCGGCGAAGTGATCTCGGTCACCTCGTACCCCGGACGCTGCTCCACCTCGATGGAAGCACCGTCCGGCGTCTGCGGATCGACCGTCGTCAGCGGCGCCACCACGATGAACGGCACGTGGTGGTACCGGGCGAGCACGGCGAGCGGATAGCTCCCCACCTTGTTGGCCACCGAACCGTCGGCCGCGATGCGGTCCGCCCCGATCAGCACCGCGTCCACCTCACCGGACGCGAACAGCGAGCCGGCCGCGTTGTCCGTGAGCAAGGTGTACGCCATGCCGTTGCGAGCCGCCTCGTATGCCGTCAGGCGAGCACCTTGCAGCAAGGGACGCGTTTCGTCCACCCACAGCCTCCGCAGCTCGCCCGCCCGGTGCGCCGCGAGGGCCACCGCGAACGCCGTCCCCTCGCCGCCCGAGACCAGCGCCCCGGTGTTGCAGTGGGTGAGGATCCGGTGCCCGCCGCCGGGCAGCAGCTCGCCCAGCAGCGCCAGGCCGTGCGCGGCCATCCGGGCGCTCGCGGCCCGGTCCTCCTCGTGCAGCGCCCGCGCCGCCGCCAGCGCCGCCGCCGCGGCCCTCCCCTCGTCGCCGCTCCTGGCGAACTCCGCCCGGTGCGCGGCCCGCGCCCTGCGCACCCCGAGCCCCAGGTTCACCGCGGTGGGCCGGGCCCCGGCCAGCGCGTTCGCCGCCTCGTCCACGTCGAACCCGCGCGCGGCGGCGAGCGCGACGCCGTACGCCCCCGCGATGCCCAGCACCGGGGCACCCCGCACGGCGAGCGACCGGATCGCCTCCACCAGCGCGGACGCGTCCGTGCACACCAGCTCGACCTCCTCGGCGGGCAGCCGGGTCTGGTCGAGAAGGACCAGTACGGGACCTTCGGGTGGCTCCTCCCAACGGATCGCCGGTGTCTCGGTGGGCTTGCTGTCCTCGCCGGTTCGCGCCTGCTGATCAGCCATGCGATCAGTCTGCCCCGTGCACGCCGGACAATTGAAGGTGTCCAGCGCATACCGCGGCCGGTACCCCTGCGACCACCCCATGGCACGATGGCAGCCAACCTGCCGCCGCGACCGCGGACGGGCACCGTGAAGGAGCGACGATGAACGACACTCCGGGCTGGGCGTCGCCCGGATCTTCCCCGTCCGACGGACACCGGCCGGGCACGGGCGACTCCGCCGACCAGCAGGGCCCGCCCACCGCGGACGAGGGCGTGAAGTGGTCCAAGGACCAGCCGCCCGCCGGCCAGTGGTCCGCCCCCACCGGCGCCCAGCCCCCGGGCCAGGCCCCGCCGTCCGGCCAGG
>NZ_FMCI01000138.1 GCF_900091845.1 Streptomyces sp. SolWspMP-5a-2 | reverse complement strand
CCCCCGCGCCCGGACCGGCTCCCGCCGGACCCCCCGACCGCCCGCGCGCCCCGCGACCCCTCCCCCGCGGCGTGTCCGACGTCCGTGCCGTGGACGACGACGTGACCGGCGCCGTGCGGCGGACGCTGACCGTGCTGCTCGCCGAACGGGAGGCCGCCGCGCGCGCCGTCGACCCGCTGTTCGCCGGGGACCTGGCGGCGCGGGTCAGCCGGTTCACGGTGAGCGGGGGCAAGTTCGGCCGCTCCCGGCTCCTGTGGTGGGCGGGGCGGGCGTGCGGCGCCCCCGGCGCCGGTGCGCCGCCCGGGGTGGACTCCGTGCTGCGGGTGGCCGCCGCCCTCGAACTCATCCAGACCTGCGCCCTGGTCCACGACGACGTGATGGACGCGGCTCCGGTGCGCCGCGGTCGCCCCGCGCTGCACGCGGACGTCAGCGCCCAGTACACCGAGAGCGCGCCGGGGCCGCGGGGCGCGCGGCTGGGCGAGGCGTCCGCGATCCTCGCCGGTGACCTGGCGCTGGCCTGGGCCGACGACGTCGTCGCGGAGACGGACCTGCCGCCGGGGACGGCCCGGCGGGTGCGGGAGCTGTGGCGGGCCATGCGCACGGAGATGATCGCCGGGCAGTACCTGGACGTGCACGGCGAGGCCACCGCGGGCCGCTCGGTGGACCGCGCGCTGCGCGCCGCCTGCCTCAAGAGCGCCCGGTACTCGGTGGAGCACCCGCTCGCTCTGGGCGCGGCGCTGGCGGGTGCCGACCGGTCCACGACGGCGGCGCTGCGCACGGCGGGCCGGTGTGTGGGCCTCGCGTTCCAGTTGCGGGACGACCTGCTCGACGCCTTCGGTGACCCGCGTGTCACCGGAAAGCCCACCGGCGACGACATCCGCGCGGGCAAGCCCACCTATCTCGCGGCGCTGGCGCACACCAGGGCGTCGGCGGCGTCGGACGCCTCCTCGGTCGCCGTCCTGGACGCGACGCTCGGGCGTCTCGACGCGTCCGACGCGGAGGTGGAGAGGGTCCGCCGGGTCTTCGTGTCCACGGGGGCGCGGGACGCGGTGGAGGCCGCGATCCACAGGCTGACGGCCAGGGGACTGCGCCATCTGGACACCGCCGGGCTCCGGCCGGGGGGCCGCGAGAGGCTGGCGGCGCTGTTGCGCGCGGTGGCGAGCGCCCCGAGGGCCCCGGACACCGCGACGCCGGCCGGCCCTCCACCGGCGGTGGCCACCGGCACGCCGACGCCCGGCGCAGCGCCCGAGGCGGGCACCGCGGCTCCGTCACGTACCGCGCCCGGCTCGGCGAGCGGGCCGCCCGCGCCCGGTACCCCGCCGCGCGTCGCGGAAGCCGGTCGGGATCCTCGTCCCGGGCAGCCCGCCGCGCGTCTGCGTGCCGCACCGCACTCCACCGCCGCCCCCGGCGAGCACCCGCCACCCCCCGGGTCCCCGTCCGCGGGTCCGGAGGCGGACTCCGGGCCCCCCGGAACCGGCGGTCCCCCGCCGCGCGCACCCCGGTTCGACGTGTCCGGTGGGGAGGCGTGCCCGTGACCCGCACCGTTCCCGGGCGTACCGATCACGTGGTCGTCGTCGGCGCGGGGCTCTCCGGTCTCGCGACCGCGCTGCATCTGCTCGGCGCCGGGCGGCGGGTGACCCTCGTCGAGCGTGATCCCTCCCCCGGCGGGCGGGCCGGCCGGCTGGTGCGGGCCGGCTACCGCTTCGACACCGGGCCGACCGTGCTGACGATGCCCCACCTCGCCGACGAGGCCTTCGCCGCCGTCGGGGACAGCCTGCGGGCGCGCGTCGAGCTGCTGCCGCTGCACCCGGCGTACCGGGCGCGGTTCGCCGACGGCAGCGGTCTTGACGTGCACACCGGCGCCGAGGCGATGGAGGCGGAGGTCGAGCGGTTCGCCGGGCCGCGCGAGGCCGCCGGGTACCGCGAGCTGCGCGCCTGGCTGACGAAGCTCTACCGGGCGCAGATGCGCCGTTTCATCGACACCAACTTCGACTCGCCGTTCCAACTGCTCACCCCGGACCTCGCCCGGCTGGCCGCACTCGGCGGCTTCGGCAGGATGGACGCGCGCGTGGGGCGTTTCCTGCGGGACGAGCGGCTGCGGCGGGTCTTCTCCTTCCAGGCGCTGTACGCGGGGGTGCCCCCGGCCCGCGCGCTCGCCGCGTACGCCGTCATCGCGTACATGGACACGGTGGCGGGGGTGCACTTCCCGCGCGGCGGTATGCACGCCCTCCCCCTGGCGATGGCGGACGCCGCCGTCGCGGCCGGGGCCGAGCTGCGGCTCGGGGAGGCCGTCACCCGGTTGGAGCGTTCCGGGGACCGGGTCACGGCGGTCGTCACGGAGCGGGGGCGGATCGCCTGCGACGCGGTGGTGCTCACCCCTGACCTGCCGGTCGTCTACCGGCTGCTCGGGCGTGCGCCCCGGCGTGCGCTGGCGTTGCGCTTCTCGCCCTCGGCGGTGGTCCTGCACGCCGGGACGGACCGGACGTGGCCGTGGCTCGCCCACCACACGCTGTCGTTCGGCGCGGCGTGGCGGCGGACGTTCCGGGAGCTGACCGAGACGGGGCGGCTGATGAGCGATCCGTCGCTGCTGATCACGTCCCCGACCGTCACCGACGCGTCGCTCGCCCCGCCTGGCCGCCATCTGCACTACGTCCTGGCGCCCTGTCCGAACACCCGGATCGGTCCCGGCGCGGCGGCGTGGTCGGAGCTGGCCCCGGGGTACCGGGAGAGTCTGCTGGCCGAGCTCGACCGGCGCGGGCTCGACGGTGTGGCGTCCGCGATCGAGGAGGAGTGCCTGGTCACCCCGGCGGACTGGCAGGCGTGGGGGCACGCGGCGGGCTCGCCGTTCTCCGCCTCGCACACCTTCGCGCAGACCGGGCCGTTCCGGCCGCGCAATCTGGTGCGCGGCACGGTCAACGCGGTGCTCGCCGGGTGCGGGACCACGCCGGGCGTCGGGGTGCCGACGGTGCTGCTGTCGGGAAAGCTGGCGGCAGCACGGATCACGGGCGCGGGCCGTGCCCCGCGTTCCGCCGTGCGGGAGGTCCAGCACAGGAGGCCGGTGTGAGCGAGCGTGAACTGGACGCGGCGGGCGTCACCGATCCGGCGCTGCGGCAGGCGTACGCGTGGTGCCGTCGGCTCAACGCCCGGCACGGGAAGACGTACTTCCTCGCGACCCGGCTGCTGCCGGTGTCCCGCAGGTCCGCCGTGCACGCCCTGTACGGCTTCGCGCGCTGGGCGGACGACATCGTGGACGTGGACGGCGCGGCGTCGACCGCCGAGGAGCGCGGGGCCCGTCTGGACGGGCTGCGGCTGGAGCTGGAGCGCGGGCTGCGGGACGGCCGCACGGAGGAAC
Organism: Streptomyces sp. SolWspMP-5a-2; assembly: GCF_900091845.1. Lineage (GTDB taxonomy): Bacteria > Actinomycetota > Actinomycetes > Streptomycetales > Streptomycetaceae > Streptomyces > Streptomyces doudnae. Next base: position 640 of record NZ_FMCI01000138.1, on the reverse strand, counting down.
CGGTGGTGCGGGCGCTGGCCGACACGGCGGACCGATTCGATATCGACCACCGGTACTTCACGGACTTCATGGCCGCGATGCGGGCCGACCTCGCGGTCACCGACTACCCCACCTACGCGGATCTGCGCCGGTACACGTACGGGTCGGCGGAGGTGATCGGCCTCCAGATGCTGCCGGTGCTGGGCACGGTCGTCCCGCGCGAGGAGGCGGCCCCGCACGCGGCGGCGCTCGGCGTGGCCTTCCAGTTGACGAACTTCCTGCGCGACGTCGGCGAGGACCTCGACCGGGGGCGCGTCTACCTGCCCGCCGACCTGCTGGCGGCGCACGGCGTGGACCGGGAGCTGCTGCGCTGGAGCCGGGACACCGGGTGCGGGGACGTCCGGATCACGGCCGCGCTGCGCGCGTTCGAGGCGCTGAACCGGACGGTGTACCGCGAGGCGGCGGCCGGGCTCGCGCTGCTCGAACCGGTGTCGCGCCCGTGCGTGCGGACGGCGTTCGTGCTCTACGGCGCCATCCTCGACGCGGTCGCCGAGGACGGCTACCGCTCGGTGCTGCGCCGCGCGGCGGTGCCCAGGCGGCGCCGCGCGACGGTCGCCCTGGACGGTCTGACCCGGGTGTGCGTGGCGCGGCTGCGCGCCCG
>NZ_FMCI01000137.1 GCF_900091845.1 Streptomyces sp. SolWspMP-5a-2 | reverse complement strand
CGGACGGTGCGCTGCCTTGAGCAGGAGGCGTCGGTGCCGGACCCCAGGCGGGAGCTGACGACGGGCTGCCTTGCGCGGGAGGCGTCTGGGCAGCCCCCTGCGCGGGAGCTGACGACGGGCTGCCCTGCGCGGGAGGCGTCTGGGCAACCCCCTGGGCCGAAGCGGACGGCCCGCTGCCTTGAGCGGGAGGCGTCTGGGCAGCCCCCTGGGCGGGAGCCACCGGCGAGTTGCCCCGGGCGGGGTACGTCGGGGCCGCGTCCCGGGCCGGAGGCATCGGTTCGCGGCCGGACTCGGGTGCGCCGCCCGGCGTGGATGGCCTCGGCTCATCGGCTCGGGCAGGAGGCTGCGGTGCGCCGCCGGAGGCGGCAGACGCGGGTGCGTCACGTCGCGCGGGAGACGCCGGCGCATGGCCCTGCGGAGGCGCACCGAAGGCACGGCGAGGCTCGGACACCCCGCCCTGACGCGGGCCCTCCTCCTGCCGCGGGCCCCCGCCCTGACGCGGATCCGCGTCCCGGACCGGGCTGTCGTCGCCTCGCCGGTCGGTCTCCCGGCGCGGGTTTCCCTCCGGACGCTGACCACCGTCCCTGCGCCGGCCCGGCTCGGGGCGCTGGCCGCCGTCCCCTCGCGGGCCGACCTCCTGGCGCTGGCCGCCGTCCCCTCGCGGAGCGACTTCCTGGCGCGGGCCACCGTCCCCTCGCGGGCCGACTTCCTGGCGCGGGCCACCGTCCCCGCGCGGCCCGTCGTCCTCGCGCGGAGCGGTCTGCCGTCCCTGCCCCTGCCCCTCGTCCTGGACCGGGCTGTCCCCGCCCCGTGGGCCGGACTCACGTCCCGGGCCGTCGTCCGCTCGCGGGGTGGTGTCCCGCGCCCCCGGTCGGGCGGGGATCTCCGGGGCCGTGGGTCCGGTGACCGCTTCCGAGGCCGAGGCGAAGCGGTCGTCCAGGGAATCGGGCGCGGGCGCGGGACCCGTGTCGTGGGTGGCGTCGTCGTACAGCTGCCCCCACCAGTCGTCGTCGGGTCCTGTGGTGCTTCCCCCCTGCTGGCTCATGCCCGTAATTGTCACCGCGCGGGCCCCCGGGAAACGGGGCATCGGCAAATTCGGACGCGGGCCGGGGCGGCGGACGGCGGCCGCGGTGGACCGTCCGTCCCCCGACCGCCCCCGCCTGACCTGCGACGTCGCCGCGCGTCCTGCATGCTGGCCCGATGGGCGTGTGGGACCTGCTGATGGTCGGTCTGGTGCTCCTGCTCGGCCTGTGCGGAGTGCTGGTGCCCGGCGTGCCGGGATCGTGGCTGGTGTGGGCGGCGGTGCTGTGGTGGGCGTTGAAGGACACCCAGCCGCTGGCCTGGTCGGTGCTGGTGGGGGCCACGCTGGCGCTGTTCGTCTCGCAGGTGGTCCGCTGGACGCTCCCGCCCAGACGGCTGCGCGAGAGCGGCGCCACCCCCCGGATGGCGGTGTCCGCGGGGCTGGGCGCGCTGCTGGGGTTCGTGCTGGTGCCGGTGGTGGGCGCGATCCCCGGATTCATGGCCGGTATCTACGTCGGCGAGCGGCTGCGGCTGGGTCGGCACGCGGCGGCGAAGGCGGCCGTGCGGACGGCGATGCGCTCGGGCGGTTCCAGTGTGCTGACGGAGCTGTTCACCTGTCTGCTGATCGCCGGGGCGTGGCTGGGCGCGGTCATCTGGGGGTGAGGTCGGGGCCCGCCTCGATGACGCCTTCCAGGGCGAGCAGCCGCACCTTGGTCGGCAGACCGCCCGCGTAGCCGGTGAGGGAGCCGTCGGCGCCGATCACCCGGTGGCAGGGGCGCAGGATGAGGAGCGGGTTGGCGCCGGTGGCGCCGCCGACGGCGCGGACGGCGGCCCGGGAGGCGCCGATGCGGGCGGCGATCTCGCCGTAGCTGGTGGTGGCGCCGTAGGGGACGGCGTCGATGGCGGCCCACACCTTCTCGCGGAAGGCGCTGCCCTCGGTGCGGAGGTCGAGGCGGAAGACGGTGAGGTCGCCCGCGAAGTAGGCGGCGAGCTGTTCCCCGGCGGTCCTGAAGAGATCGGGGGTGTGCCGCCAGCCCTCCTGGACGGTGCGGCCGTTCTTCTGGCCGGGCACGGAGAGGGAGGTCAGGGCGCCGTCGTCGTCGGCGGTGAGCAGGAGGGGGCCGACGGGGCTGTCGACGGTGGTGTGGTGGACGCGGGTGGTCATGGTGTCTCCAACTCCCCTGCGGCACGCAGGTGGTGCAGGGCGTACGAGCGCCAGGGGCGCCAGCTTTCGGGCAGGTCGGTTCCGGGTGGGGCGACGTCGGGGTCGCCGAGGGCACGGGTGCGGACGACGGCCGCGGTGGCCGCGTCCATGCCGGGGACGGCGAGCAGGGCGGCCTCGGCGGTGTCCCGGTCGGCGCCGGGGTCGAGGCGGACGGTGCCGTCGGCGAGGGCCGCGGCGAGGGCGCCGAGGACGCCTCCTGGTTCGGCCCCGGCGAGGACGGCGGGTTCGGGGAAGAGGTGGGTGAGGGTGCCGTGCGGAGCGTCGAGGGGCTTGCCGTGACGCCGGACGAGGTCGGCGGCCACGACGGGTCCGACGAGGGCGCGGACGGCGAGTTCGCCGGGGTCGGCGGCACCGGGTGAGCGCAGCCCCGGCCGGGCGGCGACGAGCGGGGCGAGCCGGGGGTCGGCGCCGAGGCGTTCGTCGACGGCCCAGGGGTCGGCGTCGAGGTCGAAGAGGCGCCGCAGCCGCTGCACGGCGGTGGTGAGGTCGCGCGGGTCGGTGAGGCGCAGGCGGGCGTCGAGCCAGCCGCCGGGGTGGGTGCCGGGCGCGGCCCGGTGCGCGCGGGCGCGTTCGAGGACGGCGACGACGCCGGTACCGTGCGGCAGCCGCAGGGTGCGGCGGTGGACGCGGCGCCCCGGTTCCCCGGTCACCTCGTCGACCCCGGGCACGGCCTCGGCGGCGAGCAGGTCGAAGACGGGACCGGCGAGGTAGGGCCCGCGGTGGGCGAGCCGCAGCGGTATCCCGGTGGCGGCCGGGGCGGCGGTGCGCGGGTCCCGTCGCGGGGCGGCGGCGCGCAGCTCGCTCGGGGTGGCGGCGTAGACGGCGCGGATCGTGTCGTTGAACTGGCGCACGCTGGCGAACCCGGAGGCGAACGCGATCTCGGTGATCGGCAGTTCGGTGGTCTGGGTGAGGACGCGCGCGGTGTGCGCCCGCTGGGCGCGGGCGAGCGCGACGGGACCGGCGCCCAGTTCGGCGGTGAGCTGGCGCTGCACCTGCCGGGTGCTGTAGCCGAGCCGGTCGGCGAGCCCGGCGACCCCGTCGCGGTCGACGACGCCGTCCCCGATCAGCCGCATGGCGCGGCCGACGACGTCCGCGCGGACGTTCCAGTCGGCGGAGCCGGGCACGGCGTCGGGGCGGCACCTGCGGCAGGCCCGGAACCCGGTGCCCTGGGCGGCGGCGGCCGTCGCGAAGAACCGCACGTTGCGGCGCAGGGGCGTCCGGGCGGGGCAGCTCGGCCGGCAGTAGATGCCGGTGGTGCGCACGCCGAAGAAGAACGCCCCGTCGAACCGGGCGTCCCGGCTCCGTACGGCCTCGTACCTGCTGTCGTCGTCCATCACACCGTCCAGTGTGGGCGACCGGGCGACGGACGACTGGCGGAAATCGGACGGGGCGGTGGGGGCACCCCGGCCGGGAAAGAAGTGCCCTTCCCGGCCGGAACGGGCCGGTTCCCGGTGGAGGCCGGTACCCGGTGCGGGCCGGGCCCCGGAACGGATAGGGCCCGGTGCGGGCCGGGCCCCGGAACGAATCGGGGCCCGGGACGGGCCGGGCCCCGGTGGGCGTCAGAACCTCAGCCGCCCCTCCTTCATCTCCTTGGCCGCGCGGCCCTCGGCCCCCTTCCGCTTCCAGTCCCGGCGGATCTCCGCGCGCAGGCGGGCGTCCGTCTTGGCGACGATCCGCTGGTTCTCCCGCAGCAGCTTGCGGTAGCTCTCCAGACGGCGTTCCGGGAGGTCGCCCGCCTCGACCGCGGCGCGGACCGCGCAGTGCGGCTCGGCCTCGTGGGCGCAGTCGTGGAAGCGGCAGTCGGCGGCGAGTTCCTCGATCTCGGCGAAGACCTGGCCCACGCCGCCGCCGGCGTCCCAGAGGCCGACGCCGCGCAGCCCGGGGGTGTCGATCAGGACGCCCCCGCCGGGCAGGGCGAGGAGGTTGCGGGTGGTGGTGGTGTGCCGTCCCTTGCCGTCCACGTCGCGGATGGCCTGGACGTCCATCACGTCGGCGCCGACGAGCGCGTTGGCGAGCGTCGACTTGCCCGCGCCCGAGGTGCCGAGCAGCACGGACGTGCCGTCGCCGACGAGCGCGGCGAGGACGTCGAGCCCGTCGCCGTACAGGGCGCTGACGGCGACGACGGGCACGCCGGGCGCCACCGTCCCGACGTCCTGGACGAGGTGGGAGAGGCCGGTCGCGTCGGGCGTCAGGTCGGACTTGGTGAGGACGACGACCGGTTGCGCGCCGGACTCCCAGGCGAGCGCGAGGAAGCGTTCGACGCGCCCGAGGTCGAGTTCGACGGCGAGCGAGACCGCGATGACGGCGTGGTCGACGTTGGCGGCGAGGATCTGTCCCTCGGACCGCTTGGAGGAGGTGGAGCGGACGAACGCGGTGCGGCGGGGCAGCAGGGCGCGGACGTACCGGGGGTCGCCGCCCGTGGGGTCCACGGCGGCCCAGTCCCCGGTGCAGACGACCTTCATGGGGTCGCGGGGCACGACGAACTCGGTGTCGGCGTGGACGACGCCGCCCGCGGTGACGACGTCGCAGCGGCCGCGGTCGACACGGACGACCCGGCCGGGCAGCAGCCCGCGCTCGGCGTAGGGGGCGAACTCGGCCTCCCAGCCGTCGTCCCAGCCGTGACGGGCGAGGGGGTGCGGCGGCGGGACGGAGGACGGGACGGAGGAGCTGGAGAACTTCAAGGGGAACCCTTCACAGGGGTGGCCCCGGCTCCGCGCGGACGCGCTCTGGAAAGGTCAGCCGGAGGCCACGGGGGTGGCGTGGACGATCTTCTGGGCGCGGGCAGCGCCCGTCACGGAGACAGCCATCGGTCACACCTCCCGTTCCTCTTGCGGTCGACGACGGCGGCGGCAACGGCCGCCGTGCGGAGTGGTCCTGACTCTAGGGCGGCACACGCGACGCGTGCCACCCATTTGTTCGCGGGCCGGGCCGGACCGGATCCGGGCCCGGACCGCATCGCATCGCATCGCATCGCATCGCATCGCGACCGGGTCTGTCCGGTCCGGTCCGGTACAGACCCTGTCCACTACGGACCCGTCCGGCACGGACCCCGCCCCGATCCGGACCCCGTCCCGATCCGGACCCCCTCCCGATCCGGACCCCCTCCCGATCCGGGTGTTCAGCCCGCCTTCGCGCACTCCCGCCCGTTGAGCGCGAAGTCGTGCGGCGGGGCGTTCCTGCCCTTCCAGCTCGCCAGGAAGCCGAAGGACAGGGTGCCGCCCGCGGCGACCGCCTTGTTGTAGTCGGCGGCGACCGCGGTGACGCGGGAGCCGTCCTGGGAGACGGTGGCGTCCCACATCTGGCCGACCCGCTGGCCGTCGGCGAAGGTCCAGGCGACCCGCCAGCCGTCGAGGGCCTCGGCGGTGGTGAGGGTGATGGTCGCCTGGAAGCCGTCCGGCCACTGGTTGACCAGGTCGAACGCGACCTCGCAGCGCGTCGGCCCGCCGCCGTCGGGGCTGGTGCCGCTCGCGGTGGCCGAGGAGGTCCCCTGCGGCTCCTCGCCGTGCCCGCCGTCGCTCTCCGACGCCTCGGTCGCGGGCGGCGGCGAGGACGTCGCCTCCGGGGTGGTGTAGACGGGCGACGACGGCAGCGGCGCGGACGTCTGCCGCCCGGTCGGGGTGGCCGCGGAGTCGTCCGTGTCGGAGCCGCCGAACGGCATCATCGACACCGCGAGCGCCAGCAGCGACACCATGACGGCGGCGGCGAGCAGGCTGTTGCGCACGACGCGGGCGCGCTGCGCGCCTGACCTGGGGTCCGCTCCGTCGCCCTCGGCGGGTTCGGGGCGGCCGACGCCGAGACGGACCTCGGCGGCCCGGCGGCGGCGCTCCAGGTACGCGAGCCCGCCCCAGCCGATGACGCCGCCGACGAGCGCGACCGGCAGGCCGCCCCCGTGCGGGCGCAGACAGGCCGCGGCCTCGGCGCAGTTGACGCACCGGGAGAGGTGGCGGGAGAGGTCCTCGGGGATGTCGGTGGCCGGTGAGCGGGTGACGACGTCGAGGAGCCCGGCGTAGCTGCGGCAGTGCGCGGTCATCGGGCTGTCGAGGTGGGCGCGGTGGCAGCGGTCCCTGAACAGGCCGCGCACCTGCGCGAGTTCGTCGCCGACGACGGCCGGGTCGAGGCCGAGGCGGCGGGCGACGACGGTCAGCGGCAGCGTCTCGACCTCGGCGAGCCACAGCAGCGCGGCGTCCGGTTCCTGGAGGTCGCGCAGTCCGCGCAGGGCCAGTGGGCGGCTGAGCGGGGGGCCGGTGTAGCGTGCGGCCTTGTCGGAGTTGAGCCACAGTCTCAGGTCGGAATCGAGGTCGTGGCCCTTACCGCCGGTCTCCCAGGCCGCCGCGGTGGTGCGCACCGCGGTCAACAGCAGCGGGATGACGGGCAGTCGGGGGGAACGGCGGCCGGTGGCGCGGGCGGTCGCGCTCTCGGCGGCGCGGGCCTCGCGTATACCGAGGGCGAACGCCTCCTCGGCCAGCCGTGTGGCCGCGGTGGAGCCCGCGGTGCACAGGTCGGCGTAGGAAAGCACCGCGTCCCAGCACTCCGAGAACAACGCGGCCTCGGCGGCGTCCTTCGGGGTCGGCAGGTCGGGCATGAGTCTCCTGCATCCACATGCGAGGTCAACTCGCCTTATTGGCAACGGAGTTGTGGGGAACCTCGCGGCAGGCCCAGAGCCTTTCACGTCTCCCACACAACTGACAAGCGCGCTATTCAAATCTGGTTACCCGCAGTGTCCCGGCGGTGGCCACGGGTGGGCACCACCGGGTACGGCGGGGTACGGCCGCGTGCGGTCGAACAGGGTGGTGCGCGGTGCGACGCGGTGCACCGCACCTCGATGTGCTGTGCCGTGCTGTGCGTGGATCACGTGCGGCGTGCGGCGTGCGGTGGGGCTGTGGGGCCGACGGGCGAAAACGGTTCCGGAGAGCCGACGTTCGCCGTCAGTCCCCGACGTCCCCTTCACGGGCCGCAAGTCGTCCGTCCGGGGCGCCGGAACCGTCCGCCCGTCCGGTCGGTTCCTGGGAGGTATACGGACCGCGGGGCCGGTCGTATCGATCCGGAGCACATCGGTTACGGACGACCACGCACCGGTCGTCCGCGCACCCGTCCCGGACGATATCGATCAGCGACACCGTCCGGGAAGGGCCGGATCGGCTCACGCCCCGGTGGCCGCCTCCGACGGCGCCGCCGTGCCGCCGTCCTCGGGGCGCTCGGGCAGGCTGTCCATGAAGGAGCTGACCGAGAAGACCGCGCGGCCGGGTCCGGGCGGGCCGTACCCGGGCGGGGAGGAGAGGCCGAAGTCGTCCATGGTGGCGCGGTAGGCCTCGAGGAGCCGGATGTGGTACTCCAGCGGCGCGCCCTGCGGGTTGGCCTTGCCGAGCGGGGTGGTCGGCTCGGGGCACCAGGTGGTGAAGCGCGGCGTGATCCCCTGGGACATGAAGAACCGCAGTCCCTCGGTGGTCGACGCGATCGCCTCGTCGACGGTGGTGAAGCCGAACGGCTCGGCCATCTCCACGCCCGCCACGAAGTTGGGGATCACGTTGCGGGCGCCGAAGATCTCGGCGGAGTCGAGGATCCGCTTGTGCCACTCGTCCCGGCCGACGTACCGCTCCTTGCCGGGGCAGAACATCTTGAACAGGTACTCGTCCCACACCTCGTAGTTGGGGTGGTAGATCTGCACGCCGTAGTCCTTGAACCGCTGCACGTCGTCGCGCGGCAGCGCCTGGGCGACGACCTTGCCGATCCAGCGGCCGGGGAAGCGCTCCTCGATGGCCTTGGCGTAGTGGCCGTAGAAGTCGGCCTCGTCGCGCCCGGAGACGGTCTTGGTGATCGCGCCGCCGGTCAGCGTGTAGGCGGTGGACGCCTTCGCCGTGTCGTAGCGGTCGATGATCTCCAGCGCCTCCAGGACCTCCTCGACGTCCTTGACGCCGGTGTAGGGCCGTCCCGCCGCCTTGTGCTGGCGCCAGTTGTGGTTGATGTCGCAGTACTGGCACTCCTCCTTGGCGCCGAAGTACTGGCAGACCCGGAAGACGGTGAGGTAGATCAGGTAGCCCCACTGGATGGTCGGGGCCACCTCCATCACGGACTTCCCGTTGGAGAGCGTGTGGCGGTAGTACTCCGGCATCGGGGGCACGCCCACGTCGGAGATCCGCTTGCCGTCCAGGTAGAGGCCGAGCACCCCGTCGTCGTCGGCGGCCACCCGGTACGGCGACGCCGGGTTCACCCGGACGGAGACCACGGTGCGCCGCAGGTCGTAGGGGCCGCCGGTGAGGATGATCTCCTCCGGCGGCCTGCGCAGCGCGGCCTCGCCCAGCTCGGGCAGGGTGCCGTGGTCGAAGGAGAAGATGAAGTACGACTTCGGCTTGACCTCACCGGCCTCGTTGTCGCTGAGCGCGGACGGGTCGAAGGCGACACCACCGCGCAGCAGGTCCTCTTTGAAGACGGCCTCCCGCGGTACGTGCGGGAACCGCTCCATCAGATCTTCGACCAGTGCGGTACGGCTGCCCATCCCGATCTCTCCTCCCGGCTCAGGCGTTCGACTCCTCACGGTATGCCCCCTCGCCCGGTCCGTGCGGGCCGGGGGGTCGGTGTGGCGTGCGTCTCGTCCGCCCGGCCCGCGGCCGTCGCGGGGACGGCGGTCCCGGGCGGCGGCCCGGGACCTCGCCCGGGGACGGCCCGGGAACGGCCCGGACGGCCGCGGCTCCCCGGGCGGCGGCCGTGACGCCGATATCGCGGACAGCGAACCGTTCGGGTGGCGATATGGTCGTGCCCGTGGGTCGTCCGGTGCGGAATCCGCAGCTCCCGGGGCCCAGTCCAGGTGGCGGCGGCGGGCGCGCCGGCGAATGAGAAGGTCGACCCACCGGCGGGGACCCACCCGCGGGCACACGCGGGCACGCGCGGGCACTTTCCGGAGGGACGGCAGGGATGACGGCGCAGACGGTCACCAACTGGGCGGGCAACATCACCTACGCGGCCAGGGAGGTGTGCCGCCCGCGCTCCCCCGAGGCGCTCGCCGCCCTGGTGGCGGACAGCGCCCGGATACGGGTCCTGGGCAGCGGCCACTCCTTCAACCGGATCGCCGAGCCGGGCCCGGAGGGCGTCCTGCTCTCCCTGGCGGAGCTGGAGCCGGTGATCGACGTGGACACGGCGGCCCGCACGGTACGGGTCTCCGGTGGGGTCCGGTACGCGGAACTGGCGCGGGAGGTGCACGCGCACTCTCTCGCGCTGCCCAACATGGCGTCCCTGCCGCACATCTCGGTGGCGGGCTCGGTGGCGACCGGCACCCACGGGTCGGGGACGGGCAACGGGCCGCTCGCGTCCTCCGTGCGGGAGGTCGAACTGGTCACGGCGGACGGCTCCACGCTGGTGCTGGGCCGCGACGACGCCCGGTTCGGCGGCGCGGTCACCGCGCTGGGCGCCCTCGGCGTCGTCACCGCGCTGACCCTCGACCTGGAACCGGCCTTCGAGGTGGAGCAGCACCTGTTCACCGAACTGCCGCTGGCCGGGCTCGACTTCGAGGCGGTCGCCGGATGGGCGTACAGCGTGAGCCTGTTCACGGACTGGCGGCGGGAGGGGTTCCGGCAGGTGTGGCTGAAGCGGCGCACCGACCAGCCGCTCGCCGACTTCCCATGGGCCGCGCCCGCGACGGTGGCGCTGCACCCGGTGCCGGGGGTGCCGGGCGTCAACTGCACCGAGCAGTTCGGGGTGGCCGGGCCCTGGCACGAGCGACTGCCGCATTTCCGGGCCGAGTTCACCCCGAGCAGCGGCAAGGAGCTGCAGTCGGAGTACCTGCTGCCGAGGGAGCACGCGTTGGAGGCGCTCGCGGCGCTGGACGCGGTCCGGGAGACGATCGCCCCGGTGCTGCTGACCTGCGAGGTGCGGACGGTCGCGGCGGACGCGCAGTGGCTGAGCCCGGCGTACGGCCGGGACTCGGTCGCCTTCCACTTCACCTGGGTCGACGATCTGGCGGCGGTGCTGCCGGTGGTCGGCCGGGTCGAGGCGGCCCTCGACCCGTTCGCGCCGCGTCCGCACTGGGGCAAGGTGTACAGCGTGCCGGGGTCCGTCGTGCGGGGCCGCTACCCGAGACTCGGGGAGTTCAGGGCGCTGGCCGAGGCGCTCGACCCGGAGGGGAAGTTCGCCAACGCCTTCGTCCGGGACGCCCTGGGCATCTGATCCGGGGCCCGTTCCGCCGCCCCCGCCCGAGCCGGGGGGGTGCGCGGACGCCCCGCGTCCGGCTTTGTACAGCCCCTTTCCTAACCCCTTGTCGAAAGGCGGCGCAAGCCCATAGCCTGGCGCGGGGCAGGTGCCGACGTGCCCGCCCGGCCTGCGCCGGTCCGAGCCGAGGGGACGGGGATCGACCCGGTGAAGCGCACATCACGCGACATCCGCACCGCGAACCGCTACGAGGTGCTGCGCCAGATCATCGCCGAGTCGCCCACCTCGCGGCAGGAGCTGGCGGCGGCCACCGGGCTGAGCCTGGCCACCGTCGCCACCCTCGTCGGGGAACTGCTCGACCTGCGCATGATCACCGAGGTCGGCTTCGAGGACTCGGCGGGCGGGCGCCCGCGCGGCCTGGTCGCCGTCAACGCCTCGGGGGGCGCGCTGATCGGGGTGGACATCGCGGAGACGTACGTCCACGTCGAGCTGTTCGACCTCGCGCTGACCGTGCTGGCCCGCGCCGAGGAGCACATGCCGCCCGGCGAGAACCGGCCCCGCCAGGTGGCGGGGCATGTCGCCGCCGCCGTCGGCGCGGTGGTCGCGCAGGCCGGGGTGGAGGGCGCGCGGGTCCTGGGGGTCGGGGTGAGCGTGCCGGGCCAGGTGGACCGGGACACGGGCGTCTCCGAGTACGCGCCCAACTGGGACTGGCACGACGTGCCGTTGCTCGACCTGCTCGCCGAACACCTCGCCTATCCCCTCTACTTGGACAACCCGCTGCGCGCCTGCGCGGTGGCCGAGCTGTGGTTCGGGGCGGCGCGCGGCCACGGGGACGCGGTGGTGGTGAACCTCGGCACCGGGGTCGGCGCCGGTCTGGTCCTCGGCGGCGGGGTGCACCGGGGCGTCAGCAACAGCGCGGGCGAGTGGGGCCACAGCACGCTCGTGCTGGACGGGCGGCTCTGCCACTGCGGCAACCACGGCTGCGTGGAGACGTACGTCGGGGCGCCCGGGATCATGATGAACCTGCGGGAGGCGCACCCGGAGAGCCCGCTGCTGCACCCCAGGGACCAGACGGCGACCATCGACGCCGTCGCGCGCGGTGTCGCGGACGGCGACCCGGTGGCGATCGGCGTGGTCCGCGAGACCGCCCGCTACCTCGGCGCGAGCCTCGCCGGTCTGGTGAACGTCCTCAACCCCGAAGTGGTCGTGCTGAGCAGCTGGGTGGCGCGCGGTCTGGGCGAGCCGCTGCTGCGCGAGGTGCGGGAGGCCGTGGCGCGGCACGCGCTGCCGCGCCCGCTGGCCACCACCGAGATCGTCCTCTCCCCCATCCCCACCGACCCGGTCTGCCTGGGCGCGGCCACCTTCGCGCTGGAGGGGGCGCTCCAGTCCGTGGGACAGCGGTCCGCCAAGCGCGGCGGCCTCACGAAGAGCCGTACCGCGCCGCCCGCGTGACGGCGGGCGGACCCGCGTGACCCAGGTCGCGTCCGCGAAGTCCCGCCCGCCCGGCGACACCCCAGGGCCTGCCGTCCGGATCACGCGGCGGGTCGCGGGCCCGGCGGAACCCTCGCGCCGCCGGCGGCAAACCCCGTACGCCGTGGGCCCGTTCGGCATTCCGAACCCGGAGCAACGCTTCGGACAGCCTTCGTCCAACCCCTTGCCGAAGCCTTAGCCGAAGGTTAACGTCCCCGCACCGCCCCCGGCTCCGCGCTCTCCGGCCGCGGGGCGGCCGAGCCGCAGCCGCAAATCGAGACAAGGACGTCCCACATGTCGGCAACGAGCAACAGCACCTGGTCCCGCCGGTCACTCCTGCGGGCCGCGGCGGGCATGGCCGCCGCCGGATCCCTCGCCGCGTGCGGCGGCAACAACGGCCGCGGGGGCGGCTCCGGTTCGGGCGAGAACCTGGTCCAGTACTTCCACGCCTACGGCGAGGCGGGCACCGAGCAGGCGATCAAGCGGTACGCGGCCGCCTACGACAAGGCGCACGTCACCACGCAGTGGATCACCAGCGCCGACTTCGAGAGCAAGCTGTTCGCGACGCTGCTCACCAAGAACGCGCCCGACGTGTTCGAGTTCCACCCGCAGATCCAGATGGTGCGCAGCGGACAGGTGGCCGACCTCACCGACCTCATCGCTCCGGTCAAGGACGACTTCAACCCGGCCGACATCGCCTCGCACACGGTCGACGGGAAGACGTACGGGGTCCGGATGATCGACGACCCGCAGTTCTTCTTCTACCGCAGGTCGATGCTCGACAAGGCCGGGGTGAAGGTGCCGCAGACCCTCGACGAGCTGATCGAGGCGGCCGCGAAGCTCACCACGGGCAAGGTCAAGGGCCTCTTCCTCGGCAACGACCTGCACGCGGTCATCAACCCCATGATCTGGTCGGCGGGCGCGGACACCCTCGACGACAAGAACCGGATCGCGTACCACACCGACGGGGTCGTCGACGGTCTGAAGAAGATGCGCTCGGTCTTCACCAGCGGGCACCTGCTCCTCGACGCGCCCACCGACTACTGGGACCCGTCCGCGCTCAACCAGGGCCTGTGCGCCATCCAGTTCTGCGGGATGTGGGCGATGCCGCAGTTCCAGAAGGCGCTCGGCGACGACTGGGGGATCTTCCCGTTCCCGAAGGTCACCGACGCGGGCAAGCCCTCGGTCTACAACGGCGGTTGGTCGATGTTCGTCAACGCCAAGGGGGAGAACGTCGACGCGGCCAAGGAGTACGTGAAGTGGCTGTGGATCGAGCAGAAGAAGTACCAGGAGGACTGGGCCACTTCGTACGGCTTCCACATCCCGCCGCGCACGTCGATCGCCGCGTCCGCGTCCAAGCTCAAGTCCGGCACCCCGGCCGAGGGCGTGCGCCTCTTCAACGAGTTCGGCCACTTCGACAACATCGGCTGGACCCAGGCCATGATCACCTCGCTGGAGGACGTCTTCGCCGACTGCGTCCGCAAGGACGGCTCCCCGGAGGCCGCGCTCGACAAGGCCGACAAGGCGGTCGGCCGCGAACTCAAGAAGCTGTTCGGATAGGCGGGCGGACGGAACCCGACATGTCGACGACCACGGCACGCGACCTCGCGGACCCCGCCCCGGCGAAGCCCACCCCGGCCGCGCCCCGGCGGGGCCTGCGAGGCAGCCGCACCCTCAACTTCTGGCTGTTCACCGGCCCGTTCCTGATCGGGCTCGCCCTCTTCGTGTACGTCCCGATCGGCTGGAGCCTGTACCTCAGCTTCTTCGAGGCCCGGTTCACCGTCACGCCCGAGAAGTTCACCGGGTTCGCGAACTACACCTACATGCTGACGAACCCGGACTTCGTCGGCTCGCTGGGCACCTTCACCGTCTTCGCCGCCTTCATCGTGCCCACCACCTGGGCGCTCTCGCTCGGCCTCGCCCTGCTGGTGAACCGGCTGCGGTTCCTGCGCGGCTTCTTCCGCTCGGTGTTCTTCCTGCCGACCGCGTGCAGCTACGTCGCCGCCGCGCTGATCTGGAAGATGTCCATCTTCAGCGGCGTCCGCTTCGGCCTGATGAACACGGTCCTCGACTGGTTCGGCGTCGAGAACATCGCCTGGCTCGCCGACCCGAGCCCGCCCTGGTACTGGGTCGTCATCGTCTCCGCCCGGCTGTGGCTCCAGTCCGGCTTCTACATGATCCTCTTCCTCGCCGCCCTCCAGAACATCCCGGGCGAGCTGTACGAGGCGGCGGCCATCGACGGCGCCAAGCCGGGCTGGCAGACGTTCCGCCACATCACCCTGCCCCAACTGCGGGCCACCTCGACGGCGGTGGTGCTCCTGCTGCTGATCGCCGCCTACCAGGCCTTCGACGAGTTCTTCAACCTGCTCTCCAAGACGACCTGGGGACGGCCCCCGCTGGTCGAGCTGTACTACACCGCGCTCGGTGAGAACCAGGACTACGGGGCGGGCAGCGCGGGCGCCGTCATCCTCACCGTGCTGATCTGCGCCGTCACCCTGCTCCAGGGGAAGTTCCTGGGCTTCGGCAAGGGAGAGGGGACCACGTGACCGTCACCGTACCGAGGGCCCGCGAGAGCGCGCCGCCGCGCCCGGTGCGCCGCCACGGCTCCGTGCTGGGCAACGCCGGGCTCTACCTGGCCACCGGCATCGCCGCCTTCCTCTTCCTCGTCCCGTTCTACCTGCTGGTCCGCAACGCCCTCTCCACCGACGCCGAAATCACCGGCGAGCACTGGAAGTTCTTCCCCACCGACCTGCAATGGGGCAACATCGGCGCCCTGTTCGACGACTCGTCGGTGCCCTTCGCCCGGTCGCTGCTGAACTCCACGGTCGTCGCCGTCCTGCACACGGCGGGCGTCCTGCTGGTCTGCTCGCTGGCCGGCTACGCGCTGGCCCGCATCCCCTACCGGCACGCCAACAAGGTCTTCTACGCGGTCCTGGGGACCCTGATGGTGCCGACCGCGGTGACCTTCGTCCCCAGCTTCGTGCTGGTCTCGTCGCTCGGCTGGGTGGACAGCTACCGCGGTCTCATCGTCCCGGGCCTCTTCAGTGGTTTCACCTGCTTCCTCTTCCGGCAGTACTTCCTGGGGTTCCCCAAGGAGCTGGAGGAGGCGGCGCGGGTGGACGGGCTCGGCTACTGGGGCGCCTACTGGCGCGTCGTGGTGCCCAACTCCCTGAACTTCTTCGCCGCCATCGCCACCATCACGTTCATCAACGGCTGGAACTCCTTCCTGTGGCCGCTGGTCATCGGCCAGGACCCGAGCGCGTGGACCGTGCAGGTCGCGCTCTCCTCGTACATGACCAACCAGACCGTGGTGTTCCACCAGATCTTCATGGCCACCGCGATCTCCATCCTGCCCCTGCTGTTCGTGTTCCTCTTCCTCCAGCGCTGGCTGGTGCAGGGGATCGCACAGACCGGCATCAAGGGCTGACGCACCGACCACGACCAGGAGACCGATGTCTTTCCGCACCCCCACGGCCGCCGACCACGTCGAGGACGTCTCCCCGGGCACCGGGACCCTCCCGCCCCGTGCCTGGTACGCGCGTTCGGACGCGAGATCCCTCTCCCTCAACGGTGACTGGCGGCTGCGGGTGGCGCCGACCGCCGACGCCGAGGACGACTCGTTCGCCGTCCCCGGCTTCGACGCCGGTGACTGGGCCCGGGTCACCGTGCCCGGCCACTGGGTCCTCCAGGGCGACGGCGCGTTCGGCTCACCGATCTACACCAACCACCTGTACCCGTTCCCGGTGGACCCGCCGCGGGTGCCGACCGAGAACCCCACCGGGGACCATCTGCGCGTCTTCGACCTGCCGTCCGACTGGCCCGCCGCCGGGAGCGGCGACGCCGTGCTGCGCTTCGACGGCGTCGAGTCGTGCGCCCGGGTCTGGCTCAACGGCACCGAGCTGGGCGTCTTCAAGGGGTCGCGGCTGCCGCACGAGTTCGCCGTCGGGGCGCTGCTGAAGCCGTCCGGGAACGTGCTCGCGGTGCGGGTGAACCAGTGGTCGGCCGGTTCCTACCTGGAGGACCAGGACCAGTGGTGGCTGCCCGGCATCTTCCGTGACGTGACGCTGCTGCACCGGCCGGCGGGCTGCGCCGGGGACTTCTTCACGCACGCCTCCTACGACCACGCCGGCGGCGAGGGCACCCTGCGCGTCGACTCCGAGGTGGCGGGGCGGGTCTCGGTGCCCGCCCTGGACATCGATGTCGCGACCGGCGAGAGCGTCACCGTGCCGGTGCGGCCCTGGACCGCCGAGACGCCGCACCTCTACGACGGGGAGCTGATCACGCCGGGCGAGCGCGTGCCGCTGCGGATCGGCTTCAGGACGGTGGCGCTGACCGACGGCCTGATCACCGTCAACGGGCGGCCGCTCCTCTTCAAGGGCGTCAACCGGCACGAGTGGCACCCCGAGAAGGGCCGCGCGCTCGACCCGGGGACGATGCGCGAGGACGTGCTGCTGATGAAGCGGCACAACCTCAACGCCGTGCGCACCTCGCACTATCCGCCGCACCCGGCCTTCCTCGACCTGTGCGACGAGTACGGGCTGTGGGTGATCGACGAGTGCGACCTGGAGACGCACGGTTTCGTCGAGCAGGAGTGGCGCGACAACCCCGTGGACGACGAGCGCTGGACCCCGGCGCTCCTGGACCGGGCGGCCCGCATGGTCGAACGGGACAAGAACCACCCGTCGGTGATCGTCTGGTCGCTGGGCAACGAGGCGGGCACCGGGCGCGGGCTGACCGCGATGGCCGACTGGATCCACGCCCGGGACGACGGGCGGCTGGTGCACTACGAGGGCGACGCCGACTGCCGTGACACGGACGTCTATTCGCGGATGTACCCCGCGCACGAGGAGGTGCGGCGGATCGCCGAGGGACGCGACGGCGGCACCCGTGCCCGCCGCCGACTGCCCCTGATCCTCTGCGAGTACGCGCACGCCATGGGCAACGGACCCGGCGGACTCGCCGACTACCAGGCCCTGTTCGAGAGCCACGACCGGCTCCAGGGCGGCTTCGTCTGGGAGTGGATCGACCACGGCGTCCGCGACGAGCGGTTCGGCTACGCGTACGGCGGCGACTTCGGCGAGGAGCTGCACGACGGCAACTTCGTCTGCGACGGCCTGGTGCTGCCCGACCGCACCCCCTCCCCCGGCCTGCTGGAGTACAAGAAGGTCATCGAGCCGGTCCTGATCGAGGTGGACGGCGCGGGCGGCACCGCGCGGGTCACCAACCGGCAGGACTTCGCGGACCTCTCCGCGTTCGCCTTCACCTGGTCCTGCCAGGTGGACGGCGAGACGGTCGGGTCGGGCCCGCTGACCGTGCCCGCGCTGGCGCCGGGCGGATCGGCGGACGTCAAGCTGCCCGCGCTCCCCGCCGGACGGGACGCGGAGACCGGCTGGACGGTGAGCGCGGCGCTGGCCGCCGACACCCGCTGGGGCGCGGCCGGTCACGAGGTGGCCTGGGGCCAGGGCGCCGTCACCGCGCGCCGGGTGCCCGCCGTCGAGCCCGCGGGGGCGCCCGCGTTCCCCGGGGACGGCACGCTGACCCTGGGGCCCGGTGTGTTCGACGCCAGGACCGGTGCGCTGCGCGCGATCGGCGGGGTCGGGGTGACCGGCGGTCCGCGGCTCGACGTGTGGCGGGCGCCGACCGACAACGACGACGGCGCCCCCTGGCAGTCGGACACCCGCTACGGGCTGCTCTGGCGCAAGCTGGGGCTGCACCGGATGCGTCACCGCCTCGACGCCGTGGAGCAGGACGGGCCCGCCCTCACGGTGCGGACCCGGGTCGCCCCGGCCGCCTGGGAGGTGGGCCTCGCCGCGGTCTACCGCTGGACCTCGGACGGCGAACGGCTCGCCCTGACCGTGTCGGTGACCCCCGAGGGCGACTGGCGGGTGCCGCTGCCCCGGCTCGGCGTCCGCTTCGGGCTCACCGGCCCGGCCGACCGGGTGCGCTGGTTCGGCGGCGGCCCTGGCGAGGCGTACCCGGACACCAAGGAGGCCGCACGGCTGGGGCGTTGGGAGTCGACGGTCGACGCGCTGCAGACGCCGTACGTGCGTCCGCAGGAGAACGGGGCGCGTGCGGACGTCCGTTGGGCGGAGGTCGGCGGGCTGCGGATCGAGGGCGACCCGGAGTTCTGGTTCACCGCGCGCCGGTGGACCACCGAGCACCTGGACGCCGCCGCCCACCTCACCGACCTGGTGCCGGGCGACACGGTGTGGGTCAACCTGGACCACGGGCAGCACGGCATCGGCTCCCAGTCCTGCGGTCCCGGCCCCCTCCCGCACTACCGGCTGGACGCCGAGCGGGCCGAGTTCTCGTTCGTCTTCACCCCGGTCGGGTGACCGGCCCAGGGCCCGCCGGTGCGGGGCCGGTCAGTGGTCGGCGCAGCACGGGGTCGGGTCCGGGACCTCGAACGGGACCAGGAGGCCGCGGGCCGCGGGCATCGTCGTCAGCACCAGGTCGTCGCCCTGCCACTGGGGGCGGACGTGGCCCCCGGTCGCCAGGCGGGTCTCCGGGGACGGCGGTTCGGGGGAGCCGAGGGTCACCACGGACGTGATGGCCGACCGGGAGAGCGTCTCGGCGACGGTGAGTGTGCCGGTGAGGGCCGCCGCGCCCGGGTAGAGGACGGCGCGGCCCGATCCGTCCGGTACGCCCTCCGTCCATGTGCGGCCCTGTGCCGTCAGCCCCTCCAGGGCGGTGCGCGGGAGGGGCCCCGACGGCAGGGCCAGCGACACGGCGACCCGCGGGCGGTCGCCGCGGATCAGGTGCGTGCAGCCGAACACGTCCTCGGGCAGGGCGAGTTCGGCGGCCAGCGTGCGCAGGTGGTGGTCCGCGGCGGTCAGGTCCCGCAGCCCGGGGTCGAGCGTGAGGGCGTGCGGGGCGGCGGTCACGACGGCAGGACCCACACCGGGTTGGAGTAGAACCAGAGGTCGCGCCACGGGTCGGCGTCACCGACGACGTCGATCGCGGGACCGGCCGGGTCGACGGCCGCGCCCCGCGCGCCGACGGCGGAGCGGTTGCCGTCGGTGCCGCGCAGCCGGATGTACTGCGGGCGGTCGACGCGGCCGAGGTCGTAGCCGAGGCGGACCGTGCCCGCGACCTTGTTCACCTCGAACAACGTGGCGACGCGCGCGGTCGGGGCGGTGAACGTGTCCCGGTCGGCGACCGGTCCTGTCATGTCGCCGCGCACCACGTCGACGCGGGCCAGCCGGGGCACGAAACCGGCCCAGTTGGCGCCGCCGGCCAGGGCCACGTCCACGGTGAGGGTGACCCGGGTGCCCTTGCGGACGTGCAGCGCGCCGCCGAGCGTCGCCCACCGGCCGTCACCGGCGAGGCGCGCGTCGAGGCCGCTGATCAGGCCGCCGTGGTCGACCCAGACCCGTCCGGCCCTGATGCCGTCCATGACGGCCGCGTAGGAGAACCCGTCGGCGCCCACGTGGGTGCGGCTGTACTGGCCGGGCCAGTAGTCGCCCTGGGTGATGTCGATCTTGCCGCCGTAGACCGGGTCGGGGTAGCGGCCGTCGGTCTCGAAGTCGCCGCCGGGACCGCGCACCGCGGTGTCCGCGTAGACCTGGTGGGAGTCGGAGTTGGCGGTGATCCACCAGGGCTTGCCCTCGGCGAGGAGGCTGTCCCAGAGGCCGCCGACGGTGGCGGTCATCCAGTCGAAGCCGCCCCAGGTGCGGTAGCTCTCCAGCGGGAACCCGGCGAACGAGTTGGCGCTCGGGCTGTTGTCGTAGATGCCGCGGGCCCGGCCGGGGCCGGTCGGGGCGGGCAGCCCGGCCGCCTGGTGTCCGGGGGCGCCCTCGAAGCCGACGGCGATCTGGTGACCGGCGGAGGTGGCGTCGCGCCAGGCGCGGATCTCGTGCGGGGAGTCGACACCGCGCCGGGCCGGGTGGTTGGCGAGCATCAGCGCGTCCTGCACCTTGCGCCGCTTGACCTGTTCCCCGAGGAAGGCGAGGCCCGCGACGGCCAGCGCCTCGTTGGCGGGCGTCGAGTCGGAGGCGTCGCGGACGCTGCCGTCGTAGTCGGTCTCGAACTGCTTGAGGACGGAGACCTCGTTGCGGCCCGGGTGGACGAAGACGGTGCCGTGCTCGGCGGCCGGGATGTTCCACTCCAGGCCCTGGAAGACGAGGGTGTCCTTGTGGGCGGCGCGGGCCGCGACGATGTCCGGGTTGACCTTCTCGACGCCGATCCTGGCGTGCGCCCCGCTGCCGTGGTCGGTGATGACCATCCAGTCGAGGCCGTGCCGGGCGCCCTGGCGGACCTGGTCGACGACGCGGTACTTGCCGTCGCTGCTGTACTGGGTGTGGATGTGGTGGTCGCCCGCCAGCCACAGGAAGCCCTTGGCGCGGCGGCCCCCGGCCGG
>NZ_FMCI01000172.1 GCF_900091845.1 Streptomyces sp. SolWspMP-5a-2 | reverse complement strand
CGCCGCGTCCGCCGCGGCGACCGCGGGACGAACCGGAGCCGCCGCCCGCGGAGCGGCGCGGCCGCTCGGCGGCCGGGGCGGAGATGACGACGGGGATGCCGGACGGGGCCTGCGCGCCCGTGATGCGGGACAGCTCCTCCTCGCCCGAGCGCACGGCGGTGATCGTCGGGACGATGCCCGCCGACTCCATGAGCCTGCTCACCGCGCGCCGCTGGCCGGGCGTCACCAGGGTGACGACGCTGCCGGACTCGCCCGCGCGGGCCGTGCGGCCGCCGCGGTGCAGGTAGTCCTTGTGGTCGCTGGGCGGGTCCACGTTGACGACGAGGTCGAGGTTGTCGACGTGGATGCCGCGGGCGGCGACGTTGGTGGCGACCAGCACGGTGACGTGGCCGTCCTTGAACTGCGCCAGCGTGCGGGTGCGCTGCGGCTGGGACCGGCCGCCGTGCAGGGCCGCGGCACGGACGCCGCTGCCGAGCAGGTGCTTGGTGAGCTTGTCCACCGCGTGCTTGGTGTCGAGGAACATGATCACGCGGCCGTCGCGGGCGGCGATCTCCGTCGTCGTGCGGTACTTGTCCGTGTCGTGGACGTGCAGCACGTGGTGCTCCATCGTCGTGACGGCACCGGCCGACGGGTCGACGGAGTGCACCACCGGGTCGCTCAGGTACCGGCGGACCAGCAGGTCGACGTTGCGGTCGAGAGTGGCCGAGAACAGCATCCGCTGCCCGCCCGGACGCACCTGGTCGAGCAGCGCGGTGACCTGCGGCATGAAGCCCATGTCGGTCATCTGGTCGGCCTCGTCGAGGACGGTGATCTCGACGGTGTCCAGACGGCAGTCGCCGCGGTCCACGAGGTCCTTGAGGCGTCCGGGCGTCGCGATGACGACCTCCACACCGGCGCGCAGCGCGCTGGTCTGGCGGCCGATCGACATGCCGCCGACGACGGTGGCGAGCCGCAGCCGCAGGGCGCGCGCGTACGGCGTGAGCGCGTCGGTGACCTGCTGGGCCAGTTCGCGGGTGGGAACCAGGACGAGGGCGAGCGGCCTGCCGGGCTCGGCGCGGCGGCCCGAGATACGGGCCAGGGTGGCGAGGCCGAAGGCGAGGGTCTTGCCCGAGCCGGTGCGGCCGCGGCCGAGCACGTCACGGCCGGCCAGGGAGTTCGGCAGGGTGGCCGCCTGGATCGGGAACGGGTCGGTGACGCCCTGCTGGCCGAGCGCGGTCAGCAGCGGGGCGGGCATCTCCAGGTCCGCGAACGTCTCGACCGCGGGGAGCGCGGGAGTGATCGTCTTCGGCAGGGCGAACTCGCCCTGGGGAGCGGACGGCCGGGGGCCTCCGCCGCGCGAGGAGCGCCGGGGCGCCGGCGGGCGGCCCATGGTGGAGCCTCCGGAGCGGCGGTCGTGCTGGCGGGCGGGGCGGGGCGTGCGTGCGCGGTTCAAGCGGCACCTTCCTTGATGCGGGGCGCGTATCAAGGAATTTCCGCAGCAAAATGAACGACGCAGAGAATCGCGAGAACGGGCCGAGTTCGATGGGGGCGGGAAAATGCCCCGAAAATTCACGAGCTGGGGCCCGCACCCCCAGGTGCGGGCCCCAGCTGCGAAGTATGCGTCAGAGCCGAGATCAGGCGGGAACGATGTTCTCGGCGGTCGGGCCCTTCTGGCCCTGGCCGATGTCGAACGACACCTTCTGGCCCTCCTGGAGCTCACGGAAGCCGGAGGCGTTGATGTTCGAGTAGTGGGCGAAGACGTCGGCGCCGCCGCCGTCCTGCTCGATGAAGCCGAAGCCCTTTTCCGCGTTGAACCACTTCACAGTGCCGGTAGCCATGTCTTTTCCCCTTCGAGGACGGAGCGGAGAACGCCCTGTGCGTGCTCCGTGTCGCCGCGATGATCAGCCCGTCGGAAAAAAGAACCTTTTGGCAACCACAACTGCAACCTGCATCGACACTAGCACGCCGTGCTCGACGACGCCGGGCGGAAAAGCTCAGGTCACCCCTGCGGGTACGGGAATATCCGGCGGCCCGCCGGGTCGGCATTCGGTCCCGGCCGCCCGCGCGGGGCCGGGCGGGGCCGGGCCGCGTTCAGCGCAGGGGCCTGCGGACCCACGCCTCCCGGGCCGTCCCGGGGCCGGCGGCGGTCCCCGGCGTGC
>NZ_FMCI01000329.1 GCF_900091845.1 Streptomyces sp. SolWspMP-5a-2 | reverse complement strand
CTGCGCCCCGGCGTCACCCTCGGCCCCTGCGGCGGCCTCGACCGGCTGCCGTCCGACGTCGCCGCCCGCGCCGCCGACCAGCTCGCGGCGGCCGGTGTGACGGTCGTCTGCCTGCCCCAGGGCGGCTGCTGCGCCGCCGAGCTGCGCGACACGGCCCCGGTACGGCTGCTGCGGGCGGCGGGCGTCCGGGTCGCCGCGGGCAGCGGCGCCCTGCGCGACGCGACGAACCCGGTCGGCCGCGGGGACCCCCTGGAGGCGGCCTACCTCCTCGCCTCGCGGCACGGTCTGCGCCCCGAGGACGCCTACGACGCGATCAGCGCCTCGGCACGCGACGCCCTCGGTCTGCCCGAGGTCCGCGTGGAGGCCGGTTTCCCGGCGGAGCTGCTCGCCGTCCGCGGCGACGGCCTCGCGGGCGCGCTCTCCCTGGCCTACAGCCGGATCGTGGTGCACCGGGGGCGCGTGGTGGCGCGGACCAGCGCGGTCCGGGAGTACTGCAACTCGGCGGCGGCGACGGAGCTGGGCCTGCCGCGACAGGGCCGCGGCGATCCCTCGTGACGGGGGGCGCGAAACGGATCGTGACGCGGGGCGCGAACGGCTGACGGTACGGGTGCGGCGGTCCCCGGCAGCAGCACCGGGTCCGGGGCGGGACGGGGGCGTTGCCGGCGGGTGTTGCGGCACGGGTGCGCCGGTCCGCGGTAGGGGGGGCCAGGGCGGGCCTGTGTGACACGTGCGCTCCGGTCCCAGGGAGCAGCGCAGGGTCCGGGGCGGCCCTGGCGATCCCCGACAGCAGCCCCGGGTCCGCATCGGGCCCCGGGCAGGTCGGACCGCGCGGGCACGCGCGTGCCCCAACGGCTCGGCAGGCAGGCCCCGTTCCTGGCGGGCCTCCTCCGCGCCCCGTCTCCGCACCGCCACGCGCGTGGAGGCGGAGTCACGGGGAGGGAGGCGGAATCACGGGGATGAGGGCACGCGCCCCTTCGCACCCCCTGCCTCCTCGCGCCTGCCCCTCTCCCGCCCCCGCGCTCCCGTCCGCCCCGGTGACCGCCCCGGGACGTGCGGCGGACGGGGCGGGCGGGGCGTACGGTCGAAGACATGCGCATTGTCATCGCTGGTGGTCATGGTCAGATCGCGCTGCGGCTGGAGCGTCTGCTCGCCGCGCGCGGGGACGAGGTGGCGGGGATCATCCGCCGTCCCGAGCAGGGCGACGATCTGCGGGAGGCGGGTGCCGAACCGGTCGTCCTGGATCTGGAGTCGGCCTCGGTCGACGAGGTCGCCGGGGCCCTGCGGGGCGCGGACGCGGCGGTGTTCGCGGCCGGGGCGGGTCCGGGCAGCGGGGCGGCCCGCAAGGACACCGTGGACAAGGGGGCGGCGGTCCTCTTCGCGGACGCGGCGGTGCGCGCGGGCGTGCGCCGTCATGTGGTCGTCTCGTCGATGGGCGCGGACCCGGAGCACCGGGGCGACGACGTGTTCGACGCCTACCAGCGGGCCAAGGGCGAGGCGGACGCCTATGTGCGCGGCCTGGACGGGCTCGACTGGACGATCCTGCGCCCCGGCATGCTGACGGACGACGCCGGCACCGGTCTGGTCCGCCTGGAGGCGCACACGGGCCGCGGTCCTGTCCCCCGGGACGACGTGGCCGCCGTCATCGCGGAGCTGCTGGACACGGCGGCGACCGCGGGTCTGACGCTGGAGCTGATCAGCGGGTCGGCGCCGGTGTCGGTCGCGGTGAAGTCGGTGGCCGGGAACTGACGGCGGAGGGCCGGTCGCACCCGTTTCGCGGGCGCCTGTCAGAACAGGGACCCGTTTCGCGGGCGCCTGTCAGAACAGGGACATCTGCCCCGGGAAGTCCGGCAGCACGTAGCCGTCCAACGACGGCTGCGCGGCGCCGAGATGGGCCTGCCGACGCGACCCGGGACAGGACACGAGGTCGCCGAGCTCGCGGGTGCCGGGCGGATCGTGGCGGGCGAAACGACCGGCGACGACGGCGATCTCGCGCCGGCATTCGGGGCAGCGTCTGCGCGGAGTGGACATGGGTTCAGTGTGCCCCGGCGGAGGGCGCGTCACGTCGCGCGGGGTGCGGTGCGCCGCCGGAAAAGACCCGCTCACCGGCCCTCCACCCGCCCTTCTCCAACTCCCGCCCCCGGCAGGTATGTTCGAGTTATTGATCATCGACATGCCGGACGGTGGTGGGCGCATGGACACGGCGACGGTCGCCGCGCGGCTGGAGGAGGCGCGCGGCGTCGACCCCCGGGCGCGGTCCCTGATCTGTGACGAGGTGTCCGCCGCGTTCCTGGCCTCGGGGACCGTCCCGTCGTTCGGGGTGAAGGGCGTCGACCCGGTCGACGATCCCTACTTCCTCTGTGCCGACCGCTATTGGCGCCGCCGCTTCCAGGAGCGTCCGACGGCGCGGACGGCCGCCGCGTGCGCGCGGTGGGTCTTCGACCATGTGCGCAAGGAGGGCCGGGGCGCCGTCACCGAACGGTGGGCGCTCGGCAACGGCTTCCTCGACCGGGCCGACACGGAGCCGGGTGAGCGGACCGCCGGGATGGCGGAGCAGGCGGCCGCGGGCTCCGGGGGCGAACGCGCCGCCCTCTTCGTCACGCTGTACCAGGCGGGCAAGTTGCGGGCGAACTTCCGCTTCGACGAGCTGCACGCCTTCCTGACCTTCTCCCCCGCGGCCGCGGCCGTCGGCAGTCTGCGCACGGAGCCCGTCTACCTGGCGCTCCAGGCGTTCGCCGCGTTCGGCAGCCGCGCCCTGACCGTCGACCACGCCCGCGAACTCCTGGAGCGCGCCTGGTCCGCGAAGGACCGGAGCCGCCACACGCTGGAGATCTGCCTGCACGCCGTGGCGTTCGCTGCGCCCTTCGACGGCCAGGGCGAACTGCTGCGCGGTCACGCGGAGGAGGCGGTGCGGGTCTGCCCGGACGACCACGGGTTCCACGCGCGGCTGGCCGCGGGCCGCCACCTGTGCGGACGGCACGACGCGGCCCTGGAGAGCATCGACACGGCCCTGTCGCTGCTGGCGGCGGCTCCCCCGGCCGATCTGGCGGTGCTCCAGGACCACTATCTGACGCGGCGGGAGGCCATCCAGGAGGGCAGGCTGCGTGCGCTGCGCGACACGGAGCAGGAGCGGCGGTGGGCGGAACAGACGTCGGCCAACGCGCGGTTGGAGCGGTCCCTGCAGCGGTCGTCGGTGCGTGCGGTGGAGGTCGCGGCGATCTTCACGGCGGCGATCGCGTTCGCCGTCGGCTCCCTCCAGATCACCCTGACGGGGACGCTCGCGCTCTCCGCCCGGCTCTGGCTCCTGACGGCCCAGGGCGTGGTCCTGGCCCTGTTCGCCGCGCTGATCGTCGGAGGGACCTGGCTGATCACCCGGGAGCGCGGGGGACGCCGCGACAAGGAGGGGTAATGGCCGGGGGCCCGGGGCGCGCGCCGCCCCGGGTTCCTTCGACCCGACAGCGAGGTAACTCAACGAGAAAACCCCCTCTGAACTGTGTCTCCACAGTCAGAAGGGGTTTCCCCAAGGGTGGCGGCGCCAGGATTCGAACCTGGGAAGGCGAAGCCGGCAGATTTACAGTCCCCTCAAGATCGCCGCCGCACATGCAGTCTGACCTGGACCTTCTTGGCTAGTGGGAGACAGGTAGCGGAATCCCGTCCACAGCTCGTCCAGATCTTGCCAGTTGGACCCCGCCTGCCTCGCACGGTTCAGTTCCGCATCACCACCTAGGAACGTTTCTAGGTGGTGTACCTGGTGCGTACCACGGCAGAACTTGCTCCGGATGGCAACGCGACAAGTTTGACGTCGCCCTTCGAAAATGAGGGGTTGCCCCCAACACGCTTTCCAACTGTCCGCGTGGTCGTACAGAGGCGTCCGTGACCGTTCGCATGGCAGGTCAGACGGGGTGTGCGCACGGCAGTGAACGTTGACGTCCGCCGACGCACTGGACAAAAACCAGGACAACAAGCCGTACCGAATGAATCAGGTGATGCAAGGTCATGGACGGTCAGTCGTCCGCACGAAGTTGTTGAAGGCCATCGAGTTCGTGCCGGGTGGTGAGAGTGTTTGGGTGTGTGTCGCCGAGGCTGGCGCGTCGGTGGGTGAGGACGGCCTCGAACTCGCTGCGTGCCCGGCCCAGCTCTCCCTGATCATGAAGAACCCGGGCCAGTTCGTGCCGGGTGGTGAGGGTGCTTGGGTGTGTGTCGCCGAGGCTGGTGCGTCGGTGGGTGAGGATGGCCTCGAACTCGCTGCGTGCCCGG
>NZ_FMCI01000135.1 GCF_900091845.1 Streptomyces sp. SolWspMP-5a-2 | reverse complement strand
CCGAGCGGGCGGTGGCCGCCGCGGCGCGGGCCCAGGACGCGCTGGACCGGGCGCTCCAGGAGGCCGAGGAACTCGCCGAACGGCTGGCCGTCGCCGAGGAGACGCCGGTCGAGGAGGAGCCCGACACGACCGCGCGCGACCGGCTCGCGGCCGACGGCGCCAACGCCCGGCAGACCGAGATGGAGGCCAGGCTCCAGGTCCGCACCCACGAGGAGCGGGTCAGGGGTCTCGCGGGCCGGGCCGACCAGCTCGACCGGGCCGCCCGCGCCGAACGCGACGCACGCGCGCGTGCCGAACAGCGCCGGGCCAGGCTGCGGCACGAGGCGGCCGTCGCGGGGGCGGTCGCCTCCGGCGCCCGTCAGCTCCTCGCGCACGTGGAGGTGTCGCTCGCCCGCGCCGACCGGGAGCGGTCGGCCGCCGAGGCCGCGCGCTCCGCCCGGGACGGCGAGCTGTCGGCGGCCCGTACCGCGGGGCGCGACCTCAAGGCGGAGCTGGACAAGCTGACCGACTCCGTGCACCGGGGCGAGGTGCTGGGCGCCGAGAAGCGGATGCGGATCGAGCAGCTCGAGACGAAGGCGCTGGAGGAGCTGGGCGTGGAGCCGGCCGGTCTGGTCTCCGAGTACGGGCCGCACCAGCCGGTCGCGCCGTCCCCGCCCGCCGACGGCGAGGAGCTGCCGGAGGACCCCGGCCATCCGCGCAACCTGCCGAGGCCCTTCGTGCGGGCAGAGCAGGAGAAGCGGCTGCGGTCGGCCGAACGGGCGTACCAGCAACTCGGCAAGGTGAATCCGCTGGCCCTGGAGGAGTTCGCGGCGCTGGAGGAGCGCCACCAGTTCCTCAGCGAGCAGCTCGAAGACCTGAAGAAGACGCGGGCGGATCTCCTCCAGGTCGTCAGGGAGGTCGACGAGCGGGTCGAGCAGGTCTTCACCGAGGCCTACCGGGACACCGCACGGGAGTTCGAGGGCGTCTTCGGGCGGCTGTTCCCCGGCGGCGAGGGGCGGCTGATCCTCACCGATCCCGAGAACATGCTCACCACCGGGGTGGACGTCGAGGCCCGGCCGCCGGGCAAGAAGGTGAAGCGGCTGTCCCTGCTGTCGGGCGGCGAGCGGTCGCTGACGGCGGTGGCGCTGCTGGTGTCGATCTTCAAGGCCCGCCCCAGCCCGTTCTACGTGATGGACGAGGTGGAGGCGGCGCTGGACGACACCAACCTGCAGCGGCTGATCCGGATCATGGAGGAGCTGCAGGAGGCGTCGCAGCTCATCGTGATCACGCATCAGAAGCGGACCATGGAGGTCGCCGACGCGCTGTACGGCGTCTCCATGCAGGGCGACGGTGTCTCGAAGGTCATCTCGCAGCGACTGCGGTAACTCTTCCTCCTGTCTTCAATAGGTGAACTCAAACCTCGCCGTCGGTCCGGTTCGGGTGTCTATTTCCTCACAACCACCCCGCTATTGCTTTCGAAACTTGAAGGCATAGTCTCTGCGACGTTGCTTTTACCTTCAGGTGGTGAGCGGCCTGAACCTGTGCGCCACTGGAGACCACCACTTGAGAGGGCTCACCCCCACCCGGCAGCGCTGCCGGTGGCCCGAGGAGTTGAACGTGACCAGCACCGCGCAGGCACCCCAGTCAGGATCAGGATCGCCGCACCCCGAGCACCTCGGGCATGTCATCTTCATCGCGGCGGCGGCCGCGATGGGCGGCTTCCTGTTCGGCTACGACAGTTCCGTCATCAACGGCGCCGTCGAGGCCATCCGCAGCCGCTACGACATCGGCTCCGCGACGCTGGCCCAGGTCATCGCCATCGCCCTGATCGGCTGTGCCATCGGCGCCGCGACCGCCGGCCGGATAGCGGACCGCATCGGCCGCATCCGCTGCATGCAGATCGCGGCCGTGCTGTTCACCATCAGCGCCGTCGGCTCCGCGCTGCCCTTCGCGCTCTGGGACCTCGCCTTCTGGCGGATCATCGGCGGCTTCGCCATCGGCATGGCCTCCGTCATCGGCCCCGCCTACATCGCCGAGGTCTCGCCGCCCGCCTACCGGGGCAGGCTCGGCTCCTTCCAGCAGGCCGCGATCGTGGTCGGCATCGCCGTCTCGCAGCTCGTCAACTGGGGCCTGCTGAACGCGGCGGGCGGCGACCAGCGCGGCAAGCTGATCGGCCTGGAGGCCTGGCAGGTCATGCTGGGCGTCATGGTGGTCCCGGCCGTCCTCTACGGCCTGCTCTCCTTCGCCATCCCGGAGTCCCCCCGCTTCCTGCTCTCGGTCGGCAAGCGCGAGCGCGCCCGCGCCATCCTCGCCGAGGTCGAGGGCGAGCACGTCGACCTGGACGCCCGCGTCGACGAGATCGAGACCGCGATGCGGCGCGAGCACAAGTCCACCTTCAAGGACCTGCTCGGCGGCTCGTTCCTCTTCCAGCGGATCGTCTGGATCGGAATCGGGCTCTCCGTCTTCCAGCAGTTCGTCGGCATCAACGTCGCGTTCTACTACTCCTCGACGCTGTGGCAGTCGGTCGGCATCGACCCGACGGACTCGTTCTTCTACTCGTTCACGACGTCGATCATCAACATCATCGGCACCGTGATCGCGATGATCTTCGTGGACCGGATCGGCCGCAAGCCGCTCGCCCTGATCGGCTCGGTCGGCATGGTCGTCGGCCTGGCGCTGGAGGCCTGGGCGTTCTCCTACGACCTGGTCGACGGCAAGCTCCCGGCCACCCCGGGCTGGGTCGCCCTGGTCGCCGCGCACGTCTTCGTCCTCTTCTTCGCGCTCTCCTGGGGCGTCATCGTCTGGGTCTTCCTCGGCGAGATGTTCCCCAACCGGATCCGCGCCGCCGCCCTGGGCGTGGCCGCCTCCGCGCAGTGGATCGCCAACTGGGCCATCACCGCGAGCTTCCCGTCGCTCGCCGACTGGAACCTCTCCGCGACCTACATGATCTACGCGTTCTTCGCCGCGCTCTCGATCCCCTTCGTGCTCGCCTTCGTCAAGGAGACGAAGGGCCGGACGCTGGAGTCGATGGGCTGAGCGCCCCCGAACCCGGGGAGGGGGCGAATCCCCGCCGCCCCCTCCCCGATCCGCGCGCGGGTGCCGCCGCGGCTCACTCCCCGAGCCGCGGCAGCACCTCCTCGCAGAACAGCCGCAGGCTGCGCCACCCCTCGTCCACCGGCATCCCGCCCACCAGCGGGTGCAGCACCAGGTTGGCCAGTCCCTGCGCGACGCACTCGTCGGGCGTGAGCACCCGGTAGACGCCCTCCGCGCGCAGCGCCGCCACGTCGTCCGCGCCCGACCGCACCGCCGAGCGGATCGCGGCGGACTGCCAGGACGCGTACGTCCTGGCCTCGTGCAGGAAGTGCCCGCCGTGCTCGGCCCAGGTCCGGTCCGGGTCCTCGGAGATGTGCAGCAGCGGCGTCTCGGCCTCCGGCATCATCGTCCAGCCCTCGGTGCCGTACTCCACCAGCCGCTCCTTGTAGTACGCCTCCAGCTCCGGCAGATGGGCGCTCGGGAAGAACGGCAGGCCGAGCCGGGCCGCGCGCCGGGCCGCCGCCCGTGAGGAACCGCCGACCAGCAGCAGCGGGTGCGGTGCGGTGCCCGGCCGGGGGGTCACCCGCACGGTGCGGCCCCGGTAGCTGAACTCCTCGCCGGTCCACGCCTTCAGGACGGTCTCCAGCAGCTCGTCCTGAAGACGGCCCCGGGCGGCGAAGTCGATCCCGGCGCGCTCGTACTCCTCGGGCCGGTAGCCGATGCCGGCCACCGTGACCAGCCGGCCGCCGCTGAGCAGGTCGAGCACCGCGATGTCCTCGGCCAGCCGCAGCGGGTCGTGCAGCGGTCCGATCACCGCCGAGACGGTCACCGCGACGTCCTTGGTCGCGCCGAAGACCGCGCCCGCGAAGGTGAAGGGCGACGGCAGCCAGTTGTCGTCGACGCCGTGGTGCTCCTCGGTCTGCACGGTGGTCACCCCGTGCCGGTCCGCGTACGCGGCCATCTCCAGGGCGGCCCGGTAGCGGGCGCCGAGCGAGTCGGGGGTCGCGCCGGGCTCGACCAGGTTGAAACGCACGACCGTGACGGACATGGCGGGTCCCCCTTCGGGCGGTGGGTGCGGAGGAGGACCGTAACTGACGGAGCGTCAGACATCCAGAGGCGCGGGCCCGGGACGGCGCGGCGCAAACCCGTCGCCCCGACCGGTACGGCACCGCTGGGTCCGCCGGGGGCCATGGCCGATACTGGTCGGGTTATGGAAACCGTCATCCTTGCTGTAGTCATCGCCGTGGTCGTCCTCGGCGCGATCGGCGGGCTCGTCGTCGGCAGCCGTCGGAAGAGGCCGCTGCCGCCGCCCCCGCCCACCGCGCCCGACATCACCGCCCCTCCGGCCGAGCCGCACGTCGGCGACGAGGCCGAGGCGCCCAGTGACGAGTCCCGCCGGACGATAGAGGAGGTCGGCCTCCCGGGCGGCCCGGCCCCCGTCGTCGTCGAGGAGCCGTCCGCCGAAGCGCCCGCGATCGAGGTCCCGGAGCCCACCGCAGGGCGCCTCGTCCGGCTGCGCAGCCGCCTCTCCCGCTCCCAGAACGCCCTCGGGCAGGGGCTGCTCACGCTGCTGTCGCGCGAGCACCTCGACGAGGACACCTGGGAGGAGGTCGAGGACACCCTGCTCACCGCCGACGTCGGGGTGCAGCCCACCCAGGAGCTGGTCGAGAGCCTGCGCGAGCGCGTGAAGGTCCTCGGCACCCGTACCCCCCAGGAACTGCGCGCCCTGCTGCGCGAGGAACTCCTCAAGCTGGTCGGCACCGACGTCGACCGCGCCGTGCGCACCGAGCCCGAGGGCCGCACGCCGGGCATCGTGATGGTCGTCGGCGTCAACGGCACCGGCAAGACCACCACCACTGGCAAGCTCGCCCGGGTCCTGGTGGCCGACGGCCGCACCGTCGTCCTCGGCGCCGCCGACACCTTCCGGGCCGCCGCCGCCGACCAGTTGCAGACCTGGGGTGAGCGGGTCGGCGCCCACACCGTGCGCGGGCCCGAGGCCGGCGACCCCGCCTCCGTCGCGTTCGACGCGGTGAAGGAGGGCAAGGAGATGGGCGTCGACGTCGTCCTCATCGACACCGCCGGGCGGCTGCACACCAAGACCGGCCTGATGGACGAGCTGGGCAAGGTCAAGCGGGTCGTCGAGAAGCACGCGCCGGTCGACGAGGTGCTCCTCGTCCTGGACGCCACCACCGGGCAGAACGGCCTGGTCCAGGCGCGGGTCTTCGCCGAGGTCGTCGACATCAGCGGCATCGTCCTCACCAAGCTGGACGGCACGGCCAAGGGCGGCATCGTGGTCGCCGTCCAGCGCGAGCTGGGCGTGCCCGTCAAGCTGGTCGGACTCGGCGAGGGCGCCGACGACCTGGCGCCGTTCGAGCCCGAGGCGTTCGTGGACGCCCTGATCGGAGAGTGACACCGCACCCCGTCCGCGCGAACTGGCGCCCGCCCCCGGAGACACGGGGGCGGGCGCTTCGCCGTGACGGGGGCGGGGCGGGGGCGGACCGGACGGGCCGCGGGTCAGGCGCGGGAGCGGTGCGCCAGGTAGGCCAGGGTGCCCAGCAGCAGGCGGGCGGCGGGCGGCCGGGTGGCGGTGTCCAGGGCGGGGGCGCGCAGCCAGCGGACCGGGCCGAGGCCGCCGCGGTCGGAGGGCGGGGCGGTGACGAAGGTGCCGGGGCCGAGGCCGCGCAGGTCGAGCGCGTCCGGGTCGTCCCAGCCGGTGCGGTAGAGCAGCTCGGGCAGGGCGGCGGCGGCGCCGGGGGCGACGAAGAACTGGGCGCGGCCGTCCGGGGTGGCGGCGACCGGGCCGAGCGGCAGCCCCATGCGCTCCAGGCGGACCAGCGCGCGGTGCCCGGCGGCCTCCGCCACCTCGATGACGTCGAAGGCGCGGCCCACCGCGAGCATCACCGACGCGCCGGGGAACCGGGCCCAGGCCTCGGTCACCTCGTCGAGCGTGGCGCCGGACGGCAGCCGGGGGGCGAACTCCAGCGGATGGGCGCCCGGCGCGGGACAGTCGGTGCGGCCGCACGAGCAGGCGCCGCCCGCGGCCCGCGCGCCGCGTACCACGTCCCAGCCCCACAGTCCGGTGAACTCGGCGACGGCGATGCACTCCGAGGAGCGAGCGCGTCGACGCGAGCCGGAGCGGATCTCCCGGATGCCGCCGATGGTGAAACCCATGCCCCCTCCAACGGGTCCGCCGCGCCGCCGGTTACGGCGCGGATGCGTCGTGTGACTCTCTGTCTCCACCTGCCCGGTCCGGCGCGGTTCAGACAGCGCGCGGAAGGGGTCAGGGTGGTGAACTCAGCGGTGTGCGCCCCCTGATGCATCGTTGCGCCCACTTCCGTTCGTCATGTGTCAAGTGAATCGTTAACGGGCGTCCGGCAGTTCATTCGATGGGGTGGCGAATGGTGGCGTTTCCAGGACCGTCGCCCCCGAAGGGGTGATCGTAGGATTACTTTGAGTACACGAGTCCTGGGGCGCGCGTACTCGTGGGTATGCCGGAGGCAAGGCGGTTTTCCGTTCGACGGGTGACAACTCGCGGACGCGAGGCCCTATTTACCGGCATTCTGATAGGGCTTGGCGCAAGCGGCGGCAAGTGGTCTCAGGGATGGGGGCGTTCCAGTGAGCGGCAACGGCGGAAGCGGGACGAACGTGACGGACACGTCCACCGCGGCCAGCGCGAGCAGCACGACCGGCACCGAGAAGCGCCCCAACGAACTCCTCACCTCCTGGTTCGTGCGCAGCGGCTGGTCGAAGGGCGAGCTGGCCCGCCAGGTCAACCGCAGGGCACGCCAGTTGGGCGCCAACCACATCTCCACCGACACCTCGCGGGTGCGCCGCTGGCTGGACGGCGAGAACCCGCGCGAGCCGATCCCGCGGATCCTCTCCGAGCTGTTCTCCGAGCGGTTCGGCTGCGTCGTCGCGGTCGAGGACCTCGGGCTGCGCACCGTCCGGCAGTCACCCTCCGCGTCCGGCGTCGACCTGCCGTGGACGGCGCCGCAGACGGTCGCGCTGCTCAGCGAGTTCTCCCGCAGCGACCTGATGCTGGCCAGGCGCGGCTTCCTCGGCAGCTCGCTCGCGCTCTCCGCGGGCCCGACCCTGATCGAGCCGATGCAGCGCTGGCTGGTGCCCTCGCCGCAGCCGCCGCGTCCCGAGCCGGACCAGGCGCCCCCGGCCCGCCGGGCCGGCCGTCTCTCGGCGCCCGAGCTGGACCTGCTGGAGACGACCACCCGGATGTTCCGCCAGTGGGACGCCCAGTGCGGCGGCGGTCTGCGCCGCAAGGCGGTCGTCGGGCAGCTCCACGAGGTCACCGACCTGCTCCAGGAGCCCCAGTCGCCGGACACCACCCGCAGGCTGTTCAAGGTCGCCGCGGAGCTGGCCGAGCTGGCGGGCTGGATGTCGTACGACGTCGGGTTGCAGCCCACCGCGCAGAAGTACTTCGTCCTCGCGCTGCACGCGGCCAAGGAGGCCGGGGACAAGCCGCTCGGCTCCTACGTCCTGTCCAGCATGAGCCGCCAGATGATCCACCTCGGGCGGCCGGACGACGCCCTGGAGCTGATCCATCTCGCCCAGTACGGCAGCCGGGACTGCGCGAGCCCGCGCACCCAGGCCATGCTGCACGCGATGGAGGCCCGCGCCTACGCCAACATGGGCCAGCCCGGCCGCTGCAAACGCGCGGTCCGGATGGCGGAGGACGTCTTCGCCGACGCCGACGACTGGGACGAGCCCGACCCGGACTGGATCCGCTTCTTCTCGGAGGCGGAGCTGCACGGCGAGAACAGCCACTCCTTCCGTGACCTCGCCTATGTGGCGGGCCGCAGCCCCACCTACGCCTCGCTGGCCGAGCCGCTGATGCGGCGCGCGGTCGAGCTGTTCGCGAAGGACGGCGAGCACCAGCGGTCGTACGCGCTCAACCTGATCGGCATGGCCACCGTGCACCTGCTCCAGCGCGAGCCCGAGCGCGGCGCGGTCCTGGCCGAGCAGGCCATGGCGGTCGGCAAGACGGTCCGCTCGGAGCGGGTCAACACCCGCATCCGCAAGACGGTCGACACCGCCGTGCGCGACTTCGGCGGGCTGGCCGCCGTCGTCGACCTCACCGACCGGCTCGCCGTCGAGCTGCCCGAGGCGGCCGAAGCCGTCTGACCCCCGCGCGGACCCTCTCCGCCCCCCCCCCCAAGCCCCGGCCGCGGCCGGACCTCCCGGAATGCCCGACTCGGCTCCCCCTGTGCCAGGTCGTCGGAGGCCCGACCGCGGCCGGTCCCGTGTCCGCGGCGGCCCAGCCGGTCCGGCGGCCGCGGGGGCGGCTCCGGTCAGGCGGGTGCCGTGGCGGCTCCGGTCGGGCGGGTGCCGTCGCGGGCGGGCTGCCGCCCCGGGTGGATCGGTTTTCGGCCATCCGGGCGCCGGGCGGGCGGGAACGTCCCGGCGGCGGCGCCCGGAAGGCGGGTCGCGCAGGGGCGGCGCTTCGCACACAAGACGGGGACCGGGAACCGGCGTCCTGGCGGTCCGCGGGCCTGATCGCGGGGCCGGGGCGGCCCGGAACGTCATCCGGCCGTAACGCGGCGGACCACTTCGTCACCCGCGGGAAACACATCAAAGCCTTACGTGAAATCGGTTTGAGCCAGTCTCCTCAGCACAGCCGGCCCGTTGTCACAGGCATCCGCACAGGGCCGTTCCGCCGAAGGAGACACAAGGCCTTGAATGTTGGAGATACCGGATTCGTACTGATCAGCGCTGCTCTGGTCATGATCATGACGCCGGGCCTCGCCCTGTTCTACGGGGGCATGGTCCGCACCAAAAGCACCCTGAACATGCTCATGATGTCCTTTGTGTCTCTGGGCATCGTGAGCGTGCTCTGGGTGCTCTATGGTCACTCGCTCGCCTTCAGCGGTGACGTCGGGGGTTTTGTAGGCAACCTCGACCTCATCGGCCTGAAGGGCGTCACCGGTGACACCCTCATGGAGAACTTCGCCGGACGGAAGATCCCGGTCTTCGCCTTCTCCCTCTTCCAGATGCTCTTCGCCGTCATCACCCCGGCCCTGATGAGCGGCGCCCTCGCCGACCGGGTGAAGTTCGGCTCCTGGATGGTCTTCGTCGCCCTCTGGGTCACCGTGGTCTACTTCCCGATCGCCCACTGGGTCTGGGGCGGCGGCTGGCTCGCCAAGCTCGACCCGGCCATCATCGACTTCGCCGGCGGCACGGCGGTCCACATCAACGCCGGCATCGGCGCCCTGGCCGCGGTCCTCGTCGTCGGCAAGCGGGTGGGCTTCAAGCGCGACCCGATGCGCCCGCACAACCTGACCATGGTCCTCATCGGCACCGCCCTGCTGTGGTTCGGCTGGTTCGGCTTCAACGCCGGATCCGAGCTGGCCGCCGACGGCACCGCCGCGAGCATGGCCCTCAACACCCAGGTCGCCACCGGCGCCGCCATGCTCGGCTGGCTCGCCTACGAGCGGATCAGGCACGGCGCGTTCACCACCCTGGGCGCCTGCTCCGGCGCGGTGGCCGGGCTGGTCGCCATCACCCCGTCCGGCGGCAACGTCAACGTCTTCGGCGCGATGCTCATCGGCGTGGTCGCCGGCGCCGTCTGCTCCTGGGCGGTCTCCCTCAAGTTCAAGCTCGGCTACGACGACTCCCTCGACGTGGTCGGCGTCCACCTGGTCGGCGGTGTCATCGGTACCCTGCTGGTCGGCTTCCTCGCCATCAACGGCGCCGGAGGCTTCGCGCAGTTCGTGTCGCAGGCCATCGGCGCCTTCTCGGTCATGGGGTACACCTTCGTGGTGACGTTCGCCCTCGCCTGGGTGATCCAGAAGACCATCGGCTTCAGGGCCAGTGAGGACGACGAGGTCACCGGCCTCGACCAGACCTCGCACGCCGAGACCGCATACGACTTCGGCGGGGCCGGCGGCGGCCTCTCCGGCGCCGTCCCGTCCGCCGCCGCCGCCAGCAAGAAGGTGGACGCATGAAGCTCATCACCGCCGTCGTCAAGCCCCACCGGCTCGACGAGATCAAGGAGGCCCTCCAGGCCTTCGGCGTCCACGGCCTGACGGTCACCGAGGCCAGCGGCTACGGCCGCCAGCGCGGACACACCGAGGTCTACCGCGGTGCCGAGTACACCGTCGACCTGGTGCCCAAGATCCGCGTCGAGGTGCTGGTCGAGGACGACGACGCCGAACAGCTCATCGACGTCATCGTCAAAGCGGCCAGGACGGGCAAGATCGGAGACGGCAAGGTCTGGTCCCTGCCGGTCGAGACCGCCGTACGGGTGAGGACCGGCGAGCGCGGTCCTGACGCGCTCTAGCAGAACGAACAGGAGTCGCCGGGTGACGAGCACGGACGCGCGCAACGAAGCAGAGGACTCGGGACCCGGCGGCTACGCGGCGGCCCGGCTGCGCCTCCTCCAGGAGGGGGCGCGGTCCGGGCCGCCGCGCCGTGCCGCCCTCGCCGGACTGACGGACGAATGGCTCTCCGGGCTGTTCACCGCCGCGGCCGCGGGCCTGCGCGGGGTCTCCCTGGTCGCCGTCGGCGGCTACGGCCGCGGCGAGCTGTCCCCGCGCAGCGACCTCGACCTGCTGCTCCTCCACGACGGCGGTGACAGCGCCGCCGTCGCCGCGCTCGCCGACCGCGTCTGGTACCCCGTCTGGGACCTCGGCCTCGCCCTCGACCACTCCGTGCGCACCCCGGGCGAGGCCCGCAAGGCGGCGGGCGACGACCTCAAGGTCCAGCTCGGCCTGCTCGACGCCCGCCACCTCGCGGGCGACCTCGGCCTCACCGCCGCGCTGCGCACCACCGTCCTGGCCGACTGGCGCAACCAGGCACCCGCGCGCCTGCCCGAGCTGCAGGAGCTGTGCGCCGCCCGCGCCGCCCGCCAGGGCGAGCTGCAGTACCTCCTCGAACCCGACCTCAAGGAGGCCCGCGGCGGCCTGCGCGACGTCACCGCGCTGCGCGCCGTCGCCGCCTCCTGGCTCGCCGACGCGCCCCGCGAGGGCCTCGACGACGCCCGCCGACGCCTCCTCGACGTCCGCGACGCCCTGCACCTCGCCACCGGCCGCGCCACCGACCGCCTCGCCCTCCAGGAACAGGACCAGGTCGCCGCCGGACTCGGCCTGCTGGACGCCGACACCCTGCTGCGCCAGGTCTACGAGGCCGCCCGCGTCGTCTCCTACGCGAGCGACGTCACCTGGCGCGAGGTCGGGCGGGTGCTGCGGTCGCGCACCGTGCGGCCCCGGCTGCGCGCCATGCTCGGCGGCGGCAGACCCGTCGCCGAACGCTCCCCGCTCGCCGAGGGCGTCGTCGAACAGGACGGCGAGGTCGTCCTCGCCCGCGCCGCCCGGCCCGAGCGCGACCCCGTCCTGCCGCTGCGCGCCGCCGCCGCGGCCGCCCAGGCGGGGCTGCCGCTCTCCCTGCACGCCGTGCGGCGGATGGCCGGATCGGTGCGCCCGCTGCCCACCCCCTGGCCTGCCGAGGCCCGCCAGGAACTGGTGACCCTGCTCGGCTCGGGGCGCCCCACCGTCGAGGTCTGGGAGGCGCTGGAGGCCGAGGGGCTGATCACCCGGCTGCTGCCGGACTGGGAGCGGGTGCGCTGCCGCCCGCAGCGCAACGCCGTGCACGTCTGGACCGTCGACCGGCACCTCATCGAGACCGCCGTGCGCGCCTCCGAGTTCACCCGCCGGGTCAGCCGCCCCGACCTGCTGCTGGTCGCCGCGCTGCTGCACGACATCGGCAAGGGCTGGCCCGGCGACCACTCGGTGGCGGGCGAGATCATCGTCAGGGACGTCGCCGCCCGGATCGGCTTCGACCGCGCGGACGTCGCCGTGCTGTCCACGCTCGTCCGCCACCATCTGCTGCTCGTCGAGACCGCCACCCGGCGCGACCTCGACGACCCGGCCACCGTCCGCGCGGTCGCCGACGCCGTCGGCGGCCAGAGCACCCTGCACCTGCTGCACGCCCTCACCGAGGCCGACGCGCTCGCCACCGGGCCCGCCGCCTGGTCGTCCTGGCGCGGCTCGCTCGTCGCCGACCTGGTCAGGCGCGTCGCCGCGGTCCTCGCCGGGGACGAGCCGGACGAGCCCGAGACCGCCGCCCCCACCGCCGAGCAGGAACGGCTGGCCATCGAGGCGGTCGCCACCGGCAGCCCCGTCCTCGCCCTGCGCGCGCAGACCGAACCGCCCGCCGGTGAGCAGCCCCCGGGCGGCCCCGAGCCGCTCGGCGTCGAACTCCTCATCGCCGTCCCCGACCAGCCGGGCGTGCTGCCCGCGGTGGCCGGGGTGCTCGCCACCCACCGGCTGACCGTGCGCACCGCCGAACTGCGCTCCCTCGACCTGCCGGACGGCGTCGACGGCACGGTCCTGCTGCTCGACTGGCGGGTCGCCGCCGAGTACGGCTCGCTGCCGCAGGCCGCCCGGCTCCGCGCCGACCTGGTCCGCGCGCTCGACGGCTCCCTCGACATCGCCTCCCGGCTCGCGGAGCGGGACGCGGCCTATCCGCGCCGCCGCGGCTGGGTGGCGCCGCCGCCCCGGGTCTCCGTCCACCCGGCCGCCTCCCGGCTCGCCACCGTCATCGAGGTCCGCGCCCAGGACGCCCCCGGCCTGCTGTTCCGCATCGGGCGGGCGCTGGAGGACGCCGACGTCCGGGTCCGCAGCGCGCACGCGTCCACGCTGGGCGCCAACGCGGTCGACGCCTTCTACGTGACCGGCCCCGAGGGCGCCCCCCTCCCGGCCGAGGAGGCGGCCTCGGTGGCGCGGAAGCTGGAGGAGATGCTCCGGGGCTGACGCGGCATCCCGCCCCCGGGCCGACCCGGGATACCCTGGAGGGCGATTCATCAGCAGCCCCCGACCCCGAGGACCGACGCCGCCGTGTTCGATACTCTCTCCGATCGCCTCTCAGCGACCTTCAAGAACCTTCGCGGCAAGGGGCGCTTGAGCGAAGCGGACATCGACGCCACGGCGCGTGAGATCCGCATCGCGCTCCTCGAAGCCGACGTGGCCCTCCCCGTGGTCCGCACGTTCATCAAGAACGTGAAGGAGCGGGCGCTCGGTGCCGAGGTCTCCAAGGCGCTGAACCCCGCCCAGCAGGTCCTCAAGATCGTCAACGACGAGCTGGTGACCATCCTCGGCGGCGAGACCAGGCGGCTGCGCTTCGCCAAGACCGCGCCGACCGTG
The DNA here is from genome assembly GCF_900091845.1 of Streptomyces sp. SolWspMP-5a-2. Lineage (GTDB taxonomy): Bacteria > Actinomycetota > Actinomycetes > Streptomycetales > Streptomycetaceae > Streptomyces > Streptomyces doudnae. The sequence continues at coordinate 54,634 of NZ_FMCI01000135.1, read as the reverse complement.
ATCATGCTCGCCGGTCTCCAGGGCGCGGGCAAGACCACCCTCGCGGGCAAGCTCGGCCACTGGCTCAAGGGCCAGGGCCACTCGCCCCTGCTGGTCGCCTGCGACCTCCAGCGCCCGAACGCGGTCAACCAGCTGAGCGTCGTCGCCGAGCGCGCGGGCGTCGCCGTCTACGCGCCCGAGCCGGGCAACGGCGTCGGCGACCCGGTCAAGGTCGCCGAGGACTCCATCGAGTTCGCCAAGTCCAAGGTCCACGACATCGTGATCGTGGACACCGCCGGACGCCTCGGCATCGACCAGGAGCTGATGCGGCAGGCCGCGGACATCCGCGACGCCGTCTCGCCCGACGAGATCCTCTTCGTCGTCGACGCCATGATCGGCCAGGACGCGGTCAACACCGCCGAGTCCTTCCGCGACGGCGTCGGCTTCGACGGCGTGGTGCTCTCCAAGCTCGACGGCGACGCCCGCGGTGGCGCCGCGCTGTCGATCCGGCAGATCACCGGCAAGCCGATCATGTTCGCGTCGAACGGCGAGAAGCTCGACGACTTCGACGCCTTCCACCCTGACCGGATGGCCTCCCGCATCCTCGACATGGGTGACCTGCTCACCCTGATCGAGCAGGCGGAGAAGACGTTCAGCCAGGAAGAGGCCGAGAAGATGGCCTCCAAGCTGGCGTCCAAGAAGGGCCAGGACTTCACCCTGGACGACTTCCTGGCCCAGATGGAACAGGTCAGGAAGATGGGCAGCATCAGCAAGCTGCTCGGCATGCTCCCGGGCATGGGCCAGATCAAGGACCAGATCAACAACCTGGACGAGCGGGACGTCGACCGCACCGCCGCGATCATCAAGTCGATGACCCCCGGCGAGCGCCAGGACCCGAACATCATCAACGGCTCCCGCCGCGCCCGTATCGCCAAGGGCTCCGGCGTCGAGGTCAGCGCGGTGAAGGGCCTGGTCGAGCGGTTCTTCGAGGCCCGCAAGATGATGTCCCGGATGGCGCAGGGCGGCGGGATGCCCGGCATGCCGGGGATGCCGGGCATGGGGGGTGGCCCCGGCCGGGCCAAGAAGCAGCAGAAGAAGGCCAAGGGCAAGCAGCGCTCCGGCAACCCGATGAAGCGCCAGCAGCAGGAGGCCGAGGCCGCCGCCCGCCGCGCCGCCGCGTCCCAGGGCGGCGACGCCCTCGGGCTCCCGGGCCAGCAGGCCGGACAGGACTTCGAGCTGCCGGACGAGTTCAAGAAGTTCATGGGCTGACACCCGCCCCACCCGCGCACGGCGGCGCCCTCGGGCACCGCCTCCCGCGACCACCGACGCCGGGGGCGTCCCTCTCCAGGGGCGCCCCCGGCGTCGTCCATCCGCATGCCCGTGCCGCTTTCCTGTCGTAACGTCCCGGTATGAGCACACCCGCCCCCTCGCGCCGGTCGCCCGAGCAGCCCTGGCGGACCGAGGGCGCCCCCGACGAGCCCCCGAAGCCGCCAGGGGGACGGCGGATGCGCGGCGGCTGGTGGAGCCTGATCCTCACCGCGCTGGTCGTGTACCTGATCGCCAACCTGGTGCTGTCGTTCTTCAACGAGGGCGACGAGCGGACGGTCTCCTACACCGAGTTCAGCAAGCAGGTGACCGCAGGGAACGTCAGCAAGATCTACGCCAAGGGCGACGCGATCCAGGGCGAGCTGAAGAAGAAGCAGAAGAACCCCGACGGCGGCGCCGAGTACACCAAGTTCAAGACCGAGCGGCCGACCTTCGCCGACGACCGGCTCTGGCAGGACCTCACCGCGCACCACGTCACCGTCACCGCCGAGCCGGTCGTCCAGCACCGCAGCTTTCTGGCCAATCTGCTCATCGCGCTCGCCCCGATGCTGCTCCTGGTGGTGCTCTGGATCTTCATCGCCCGCCGGATGAGCGCGGGCCTCGGCGGAGCGGGCGGCATGCTCGGCCGCAAGGCGCCGCCCAAGCCGGTCGAGCTGGAGCCCGGCGCGGTCCGCACCACCTTCGAGGACGTGGCCGGCATCGACGAGGTGCAGGGCGAACTGAACGACGTCGTCGACTTCCTGAAGAACCCCGACGCCTACCGGCGGATGGGCGCCAAGATGCCCCGCGGCGTCCTGCTGTCCGGACCGCCCGGCACCGGCAAGACGCTGCTCGCGCGGGCCGTCGCGGGGGAGGCCGGGGTGCCGTTCTTCTCCGCCTCCGCCTCCGAGTTCATCGAGATGATCGTCGGCGTCGGCGCCTCCCGGGTCCGCGAACTCTTCGCCGAGGCGCGCAAGGTCGCGCCGTCGATCGTCTTCATCGACGAGATCGACACCATCGGCCGGGCCCGCGGCGGCGGTTCCGGCATGGGCGGCCACGACGAGCGCGAACAGACCCTCAACCAGATCCTCACCGAGATGGACGGCTTCTCCGGCTCCGAGGGCGTCATCGTCGTCGCCGCGACCAACCGGGCCGACGTCCTCGACCCCGCGCTGACCAGGCCGGGCCGGTTCGACCGGGTGGTCACCGTCTCACCGCCCGACCGGGGCGGCCGCAAGGCCATCCTGGAGATCCACACCCGGTCCATCCCGCTCGCCCCCGACGTCAACCTCGCCCAGGTCGCCCGCACCACCCCCGGCATGACCGGCGCCGACCTGGCCAACCTCGCCAACGAGGCCGCCCTGCTCGCCGTCAAGCACCAGCAGGACCAGGTGACGCAGGCCGACCTCTCGGAGGCGCTGGAGAAGGTCCAGCTCGGCGCCGAACGGCCGCTGGTCATGCCCGAGGAGGAGCGCAGGCGCACCGCCTTCCACGAGAGCGGGCACGCGCTGCTCGGCATGCTCCAGCCGGGCGCCGACCCCGTCCGCAAGATCACCATCGTGCCGCGCGGCCGGGCCCTCGGCGTCACCCTCTCCACACCGGACGCCGACAGGTACGCGTACACCGAGGAGTACCTGCGCGGCCGGATCATCGGCGCCCTCGGCGGGATGGCCGCCGAACAGGTCGTCTACGGGGTCGTCACGACCGGCTCGGAGAGCGACCTGGAGCAGGTCACCGGCATCGCCCGCGGCATGGTCGCCCGGTGGGGCATGAGCGAGGCCGTCGGCCGCCTCTCCGCCCTCCCGAACGACGTCCAGCAGGCCTACGGTCTCGCGGCCGCCCCGCAGACGCTCGACGTGATCGACGCGGAGATGCGCCGCGTCGTCGACGCGTGCTACGAGGAGGCCTGCCGCAAACTCCGCGAGCACCGCGGCCAGTTGGACGCCCTCGCGGCCGCCCTGCTGGAGAGCGAGACCCTGGAGGAGACGGACGCCTACCGGATCGCGGGCATCACCCGGCTGACCAAGGACACCGACACCGACCTCTAGGCGGAGACCTCCGGGCGCGCTCCTCCGGGGGGTGCCGGGCACCGCGCGGTCGCGGTGCCTGCCTCTAGACGCGGGCCTCCCGCGGGTGCCCGGTCCCCCGCGCCGTGGCGCCGACCGGTCCCGGGGGCACGCGCGCTATCAGGTAGCGGAAGACGTTCGGCATCCACACCGTGCCGTCCCGGCGCCGATACGGATGCAGCGACTCCGTCAGCTCCTTCACCACCTGCGTCCGGTCCGCCGCCGCGACCGCCGCGTCGAACAGGCCGGTCGACAGCAGGCCGCGCACCGCGCTCTCCCGGTCCGCGTAGCCGAACGGGCAGGCGACCCGCCCCGATCCGTCGGGACGCAGCCCGGCCCGGCGCGCGACCTCCTCCAGATCGTCCCGGCCGGTCCCCGCGCCCCGGCCCGGGACGCCCGCCGCCCGCAGCACCGCCGAGGTGGCGCAGCGCTCCGGCGGGCCCCAGCCGGTCAGCACCACGGCCGCCCCGGGCGCGGCCAGCGCCACCGCGGCCCGCAGCCGTTCGCCGCGGACCCGCGGGTCGGCCGCGAGGCCGCCCACCGCGTCGAACGCGGTCACCACGGTGAACGCCGGTGCCCCGGGGTCGGCCGCGTCCCGCGGCGAACCGAGGACCAGCCGGGCCGTCGACCGCGCGCGGGCCGCGCGGTCCGGGAGCAGCCGCCCGCGCGCCAGGGCCAGCAGTTCGGGGGAGTCGCACTCCACGCCGGTGACCCGGGCGCCTCTGGCCGACGCCATCAGCAGGGCCAGCCCCGAGCCGCAGCCGAGGCCCAGCAGGCGGGTGTCCGCCCCCACTTCCAGTCGCTCGTGGACGGCCTCGAAGAGCGGCACCAGCATCCGCTCCTGGATCTCGGACCAGTCACGCGCGCGTCCGCACAGGTCCACGCGGGCGCGCTGCCCCACGTGGGACGGGTGCTCACGCACGAGCGTAGGTGTCATCTCAAGCGCCCCAATCCGCAGCGATGTCGCTGTGCTCGTCCCGGTCGCCCCCCTGACAAACGGTCACGCTCCCTCCCCGTATGCCAGATAACTCCGCGAGGTCGGCCGCGTCCAGGGTTTGTGGCACCCCGTTGCCGCCCGTCGCCGGGAGTGGCGAGAATTCACGTTCCGGCAACGTGGGCCCGTACCATCGCGCCATGGCAAAGCCCCCCGTTCTCACGCCGCGGGCCGACGACTTCCCGCGCTGGTACCAGGATCTGATCAACAAGGCGGAGCTGGCCGACAACGGCCCGGTGCGCGGCACCATGGTCATCCGACCGTACGGCTACGGCCTGTGGGAGCGGATGCAGCAGGAGATGGACGCGCGCATCAAGGAGGCCGGCGCCCAGAACGCCTACTTCCCGCTGTTCATCCCGCAGTCGTACCTGACCCGGGAGGCCGAGCACGTCGAGGGGTTCGCGCCGGAGCTGGCCGTCGTCACGCACGGCGGGGGCAAGGAGCTGGAGGAGCCGGTCGTGGTCCGGCCGACCTCCGAGACCATCGTCAACGAGTACTTCGCCAAGTGGGTGCAGAGCTACCGCGATCTGCCCCTGCTCATCAACCAGTGGGCCAACGTGGTCCGTTGGGAGCTGCGCCCGCGCGTCTTCCTGCGCACCACCGAGTTCCTCTGGCAGGAGGGCCACACCGCCCACGCCACCTGTGAGGACGCCCGGGAGTACGCGGCCCGCATCCACCGCGAGGTCTACGCCGACTTCATGGCGAACGTCCTCGCCATGGACGTCGTGCCCGGCCGCAAGACGGCCAGGGAGCGGTTCGCCGGGGCGATCAACACCCTCACCCTCGAAGGCATGATGGGCGACGGCAAGGCGCTCCAGCTCGCCACCAGCCACGAGTTGGGCCAGAACTTCGCCAGGGCCTTCGACACCCGCTACCTCTCGAAGGACGGCGGCCAGGAGCACGTCTGGCAGACCTCCTGGGGCTCCACCACCCGGATGATCGGCGCCCTGGTGATGACCCACGGCGACGACCACGGCCTGCGGGTGCCGCCCCGGCTCGCCGCGGTCCAGGCGGTCGTCGTGGCCGTCAAGGAGGACGAGGCGGTCCTGGCGAAGGTCCGCGAACTGGGCGACAGGCTGACGGCGGCCGGGATCCGCGCCCGGGTGGACGTCCGCACCGACACCCCGTTCGGGCGCCGCGCCGTCGACTGGGAGCTGAAGGGCGTGCCGGTCCGGATCGAGATCGGGCCCCGCGACCTGGAGAACGGCACCGCGATGCTGGTGCGCCGCATCCCCGGCGGCAAGGAGCCGGTGACCATCGAGTCCCTGCCGGGGGCGCTGCCCGGCATCCTGGAGGCGGACCAGGCGCTGCTGCTGGCCCAGTCCCGCGACCGCAGGATCTCCGGGACCAGCGACGTGACGACGTTCGACGAGGCCGTCGAGGTGGCCACCGGCGGCGGCTGGGCCCGGCTCCCGTGGTCGGCGCTCGGCCCCGAGGGCGAGGCGAGGCTCGGTGAGCACGGCGTGACCGTCCGCTGTCTGGTCGCCGAGGACGGGTCGGTGCCCGCGGCCGACGACACCCCCGGTAACGTCGCGGTCGTGGCACGCGCCTACTGATCCGGCGCCGGGCGCGGGAGAGCGGCCGAAAGGCGTCTTGCGCCCCGGCCGATCGGCATCGCACCGGCGCGTGGACACCGTCTACACGCCGGTGCGTACGTCAGGCTACGCACCAGCTTGGGCCGAGCTGTGAGGCTTCTCCGCAGATCAGCGCACCCGCCCTCGTCAGGACGCATCAGCGGCAACTGACGGGTACGTGCAAAATATTTGGGATGGCCCGGAATAGGAACACAGCGGTACCCCCGCTCGTTGTCATTACGTGAGCACGACACAGACACCACCTGTTCTCGCCGCGGAGCTGGCACAGGCGTGGGCCGACATTCAGCGGTACCACCCCGAACTGCCGGATCTAGCCGCGCCAGAGTCCCTGATCGGCGAGTCCTCGTCCGCATGCGGTCACGAGCTCTCCTTCGAGCGACTGCTCCATGAGGCAGTCCACGGCATCGCCGCCGCACGCGGCGTGCGCGACACCTCCCGGGCCGGCCGGTACCACAACCGCAGATTCCTCGCGATCGCCGAGGAACTGGGTCTCGACCACCCCGAGGAACCGCATCCGAGCAGCGGCTTCTCCCTCGTCACGCTCAACCCCGAGGCCAAGCGCCGCTACCGGCCCACCATCGAACGCCTCCAGCGCGCGCTGAAGGCCCACACCGCGGCCACCTCCTCCGACACCGGGCGCTCCTTCCGGGGCCCGGCCGCCCGGCACGGCTCCTCCGGGGGCGGCGTCCGGGTCAAGGCCGTCTGCGACTGCGGTCGCAACGTGCGGGTCGTCCCGTCCGTGCTGGCCCAAGCCCCGATCGTGTGCGGCGGGTGCGGGAAGCCGTTCCGGATCCCGGAGGTCGTGGGCGCGGCGTGAGCAGGCGGCTGTTCGTGGCAGCCGCCTCCTCACGGGCCCGGTGACCCCACCGCCTTCAGGACGTGCACGGCCTGCGGGCACCCGAGACGTCGGGTGCCCCCCAGGCATGTCCCGCCCCGCCCGCGCGACGGCTCCCCGCCGCCGCGCGGCCCCGCTGCTCCGGCCCGTCCCCGCGTCCCCCCCGTCCCCGCCCTGACCCGCCCCGGACACCTCCGGTGAGGGGCGTCGCCCGTGTGTGGCACAATGGCAAGCTGTACTCGACAGTCGAACAGGACCCCTCTCTCCTCCGGCTGACGCGTCCATCGGGCACTCGGGTACCGCAACCCCACGCGGCCGACCTGCCGTGCCCCATCACGTCAATCCAGGAGAACCCACTCCCGTGGCAGTCAAGATCAAGCTGAAGCGTCTGGGCAAGATCCGTTCGCCTCACTACCGCATCGTCGTCGCCGACTCCCGCACCCGCCGTGACGGCCGGGCGATCGAGGAGATCGGCCTGTACCACCCGGTGCAGAACCCGTCGCGCATCGAGGTCGACGCCGACCGCGCCGCGTACTGGCTCTCCGTCGGCGCCCAGCCGACCGAGCCCGTCCTCGCCATCCTGAAGAAGACCGGCGACTGGCAGAAGTTCAAGGGCGAGCCCGCCCCGGCGCCGCTGCTCCAGCCGGCCCCGAAGGCGGTCCGTCCGTCGTTCGAGGCCCTGGGCGGCGACGACGACGGCAAGGGTGAGGCCATCACCCAGAAGAAGAAGGCCGAGAAGAAGGACGAGGCCGCCGCTGAGTCCTCTTCCTCCGAGTCGACCGAGGCCTGAGCATGCTCGAGGAGGCTCTCGAGCACCTCGTGAAGGGCATCGTCGACAACCCCGACGAAGTGCAGGTGGCCTCGCGCACCCTGCGTCGCGGGCGCGTGCTCGAGGTCCGGGTCCACCCCGACGACCTCGGCAAGGTGATCGGCCGCAACGGCCGCACCGCGCGCGCCCTGCGCACCGTCGTGGGTGCCATCGGCGGTCGCGGAGTCCGGGTCGACCTGGTCGACGTGGACAACGTCCGCTGACGTCGAACGCAGCACCGGCACGGGCCGGGGAGGGCCAACTGGCCGTCCCCGGCCCGTAGTCGTTCCAGAACAGGAGAACGTCACAAGTGCAGCTGGTAGTCGCACGGATCGGCCGTGCCCACGGCCTGCGCGGCGAAGTCACCGTCGAGGTCCGCACCGACGAGCCGGAGCTGCGGCTCGGGCCCGGCGCCGTCCTCACCACCGAGCCCGCCTCCACGGGCCCGCTCACCATCGAGACCGGCCGTGTCCACAGCGGCCGTCTGCTGCTGCGCTTCGCGGGCGTCACCGACCGCACCGGCGCGGACGCGCTGCGCAACACGCTGCTGATCGCCGAGATCGACCCGGAGGAACTCCCGGACGGCGACGACGAGTACTACGACCACCAGCTGATGGACCTCGACGTGGTCACCGAGGACGGCCAGGAGATCGGCCGCATCACCGAGATCTCCCACCTGCCCTCCCAGGACCTCTTCATCGTGGAGCGCCCCGACGGCAGCGAGGTGATGATCCCCTTCGTCGAGGAGATCGTCGTCGAGATCGACCTGGCCGAGCAGAAGGCCGTCATCGCCCCGCCGCCCGGCCTGGTCGACGACCGCGCCGAGACCGCCTCCGCCCGGGACGACGACTGATGCGGCTCGACGTCGTCACGATCTTCCCCGAGTACCTCGACCCGCTGAACGTCTCGCTGGTCGGCAAGGCCCGCGCGAGCGGACGGCTCGACGTCCAGGTGCACGACCTGCGGGAGTGGACCTACGACCGGCACAACACGGTCGACGACACCCCCTACGGCGGCGGCCCCGGCATGGTCATGAAGACCGGGCCGTGGGGCGACGCCCTCGACTCCGCGCTCGCCGACGGCTACGAGCGGGGCTTCGGCCGACCCGCGCTGATCGTGCCGACGCCCAGCGGACGCCCGTTCACCCAGGAACTCGCCGTCGAACTGTCCGAACGGCCCTGGCTGATCTTCGCCCCCGCCCGCTACGAGGGCATCGACCGGCGGGTCGTCGACGAGTACGCGACGCGGATGCCGGTATACGAGGTGTCCATCGGCGACTACGTGCTAGCCGGCGGGGAGGCCGCCGTCCTGGTCGTCACCGAGGCCGTCGCCCGGCTGCTGCCCGGCGTCCTCGGCAACGCCGAGTCGCACCGCGACGACTCCTTCGCGCCCGGCGCCATGGCGAACCTGCTGGAAGGGCCCGTCTACACCAAGCCGCCGCTCTGGCGCGGCCGGGACATCCCCGACGTGCTGCTCAGCGGCCACCACGGGAAGATCGCCCGCTGGCGCCGCGACCAGGCGCTCACCCGCACCTCCGCCCACCGGCCCGACCTGATCGAGCGCTGCGCCCCCGCCGCCTTCGACAAGAAGGACCGCGAAATGCTCTCCATCCTGGGCTGGGCGCCCGATCCCGAGGGCGCCGCCCACGGCCGATTTTGGCGCAGGCCACCGGCCGTGGAAGAATAGGACGCTGCCGTCCGGCCGTCCGGTGAACGCCCCTGCCACAGGGGGAGACGACGTCCGCCCCGACCCGTACGACAGCCCTCCCGACCGTTACAGATGCCGTTGATGACCTGTGGCATCAGCGAAGAAAGCAGACGAAAAATGTCTCACCTGCTCGACACCGTCGACTCCGCGTCGCTGCGCAGCGACGTCCCGGCGTTCCGCCCCGGCGACACCGTCAACGTCCACGTGCGCGTCATCGAGGGCAACCGCTCCCGTGTGCAGCAGTTCAAGGGCGTCGTCATCCGCCGCCAGGGCGCCGGTGTGCGCGAGACCTTCACGGTCCGCAAGGTCTCCTTCTCCGTCGGCGTCGAGCGCACCTTCCCGGTGCACACCCCGATCGTCGAGAAGATCGAGCTCGTCACCCGCGGTGACGTGCGTCGCGCCAAGCTCTACTACCTGCGCGAGCTGCGCGGCAAGGCCGCGAAGATCAAGGAGAAGCGCGACAACTGAGCGCTTTCCCGGAGTCGTGCCGGGGGCCGATAACATCGGTCCCCGATGGACACCGAAGAACAGCCGACGGAGCGCGACCGCTCCTCCCGCCCTTCCGCACCCGAGGATCCCTCGGCGGCGGCCGGACCGGAGGAACGGTCGCGTTTCTCGTTGGCGGACCGGATCTCCGCGTGGCTCCCCGGCGGGCTGATCAGCCTCGCCCTGCTGCTCTGCCTGGTGTTTCTGCTGTTGCTGAACACGTTCGTGGTGCAACCGTTCCAGATTCCGAGCGGATCCATGGAACAGGGATTGAGGATCGGGGACCGCGTTCTCGTAAACAAGGTGGCGTACCGTTTCGGTGCCGAGCCGCGCCGCGGCGACGTCGTCGTCTTCGACGGCACCGGCTACTTCGGGGACGCCGACTACATCAAGCGCGTCGTGGGTGTGGGAGGAGACCGTGTGGTCTGCTGCGACGAGGACGGGAGGATCAAGGTGAACGGCCGGGCGGTCGACGAGTCGACGTTCCTGTTCCCGGGCGACAGCCCCTCCTCGGTCCCCTTCGAGGTGGTCGTGCCGTCCGGCACCCTGTTCCTGCTCGGCGACCACCGGGGCGACTCCAGCGACTCCCGCGACCACCTCGGCTCCCCGGGCGGCGGCATGGTTCCGCTGAGCGCGGTCGTCGGGCGGGCCGACTGGATCGTCTGGCCGCGCGCCCACTGGACCCGCCTGCACCGTCCCGCCGCCTACGCGCGCGTGCCCGCCGCCGTCGGCGGTGTCCATGGGTAACCGCGGCAGACCGCGCGGCGAGCCGAACAGCCCGGCGGAGAACCTCCTGCCCACCGGCCTCCGGCGGACCGGCGGCGGGGCGGGCGGAGGCGGCGGGCAGAGCAGCGCCGGGCGCACCCGCGCCGAGCGCCGCAGGCTCCAGCGCAAGGTCAAGCGACGGCGCAGGCGCAGCGCGGTCAAGGAGATCCCGCTGCTGGTCGGCGTCGCGGTGCTGATAGCGCTGGTCCTGAAGACGTTCCTGCTCCAGGCGTTCGTGATCCCGTCGGGCTCCATGGAGCAGACCATCCAGATCGGCGACCGCGTCCTGGTCGACAAGCTCACGCCCTGGTTCGGCTCCAAGCCGGAGCGCGGCGACGTCGTCGTGTTCAAGGACCCCGGCGGCTGGCTCCAGGACGAGCAGAGCACCGTCAAGAAGAACGACCCGATCGTCGTCAAGCAGGTCAAGGAGGGGCTCACCTTCATCGGCCTGCTGCCCTCCGAGGACGAGAAGGACCTCATCAAGCGGGTCGTCGGGGTCGGCGGCGACCGCGTCAAGTGCTGTGACACACAGGGCCGGGTGACCGTCAACGGCGTCCCGCTCGACGAGGGCGCCTACCTGTATCCCGGCAACGCGCCCTCCCTGCAGGCCTTCGACATCACCGTGCCGCAGGGGCGGCTGTGGGTGATGGGCGACCACCGCGCCAACTCGGCGGACTCCCGGGCCCATCAGGACACCGACTACGGCGGCACCGTCTCCGAGGACTCGGTGGTCGGCCGGGCCCGGGTCATCGCGTGGCCTTTCGGCCACTGGAACAGCCTCCAGGAACCTAAAACTTTCTCCTCGGTCTCCAACTCCGTGTCGGGGGCGGCCGCCGCTCCCCGGGTGTCGCATAGGGTTGCCTCCGACGATCCGAACGGATCTATTCCACTCCCGAGCCCTGCGGAACTCCCGCTCGTTATGGGAGTGGTGGGCCTGCACCGTGTATGGGGCAGGCGGCAGCGGAGAGTAAGGAGTTGGCGTGGGGGATGTGGCGGTTGGCGCACGGTCCGGACACGACGGCGAGGAGCACCGCGGACGTCCCGTGGACGCAGCGGACCCGGCCGCGGACGGCGCCGTGAACTCCGGGAGTGACACCGGACGACCTGCCGACGAGGTCCCCGGGCCCGACGAGCAGACCAGGTCCGACGGCCGGGGACCGGGTGACGACGCCCCCCGGCAGCGGCAGCAGCGCTCCTTCTGGAAGGAGCTGCCGATCCTGATCGGCATCGCTCTGGTGCTCGCTCTGCTCATCAAGACGTTCCTGGTGCAGGCGTTCTCGATCCCGTCGGACTCGATGCAGAACACCCTCCAGCAGGGCGACCGGGTGCTGGTGGACAAGCTCACCCCGTGGTTCGGCTCCGAGCCCGAGCGCGGTGAGGTCGTCGTCTTCCACGACCCCGACAACTGGCTGGCGGGCGAGCCCACGGCCAACCCGAACGCCCTCCAGAAGGTCCTCAGCTGGATCGGCCTGATGCCGTCGGCCGAGGAGAAGGACCTCATCAAGCGGGTCATCGGCGTCGGCGGCGACACCGTCTCCTGCAAGAACACGGGCCCGCTGAAGGTCAACGGCAAGGCGCTCAACGACGCGTCGTTCGTCTACCCGGGCAACACCCCGTGCAGCGTGGACGACCAGGGCGGCCAGTTCACCGTCAAGATCCCCAAGGGCTACCTCTGGGTGATGGGCGACCACCGCCAGAACTCCCGCGACTCCCGTTACAACCAGGACGACTCCCACCACGGCATGGTCCCGGTGAAGGACGTCGTCGGCCGCGCCATCGTGATCGCCTGGCCGATCAACCGCTGGAGCACCCTGCCGGTGCCCGACACCTTCGACCAGCCCGGCCTGAACGACCAGAAGGCGTCCGCCGCGGCCCTGACGGTCGCGCCGAACGCCGTCGCCCTGGTCGGCGCGGTACCGGTGGCACTGTGGCGCCGACGCCGGATCGCACCGGTCGAGACACGGTAGGGCGGACGGCGGGAAGCCGGGACGCTGGGACGCCGGGACGCCGGACAGTGGGGGAGGCACCTTCAGAGGTGGCTCCCCCTCCGTATGTGCGGGGGCGGGTGCTGCGCGGGGGATCGGGTGGTGCGCGCGGGGTCGGGCGGGGCCGGCGGTGTCTGCCGGGCCGGGTGGCGTCCGCCGGACCGGGTCGGGGGACGCGCGCGGAGCGGGGTGGTGTGTGCCGGGAGGAGGCGCGTGTGCGTCGGGTCGGGTGATGCGTGTGGGGCTGTGTGGTGTGTGCCGGGTGGAGGCGTGCGCGTCGGGTCCGGTAGGGCGGGGCGGGGTCGTGACCGGTGGGTTCCGGCCGTTTGCGGTGCCCGTCGTGCCGGGTCAGTCCCGATCCGCCCGGTGGCCCGTTCGGGAGGGTGAAAGCCTTGCGCGGACTTTGACCATGGCCGGGGGAGAAGGGCTGACCGGCTCCGGTACCGCCGGGTAGGGTGCGGATCCATGGGTGGCGAGAGCACGACACGTACGGCCCCGCACGGCGGAGGCACCGGCACCGCGCGGGTGGGCAGCAGGCTCGGACAGCGCCTGTCGGGCCTGGCGGTGGGCCTCGGCATCGTGATGTTCCTCGGCGGATTCGCCTGGGGCGCGGTGGTCTACCGCCCCTACACCGTGCCCACCGGCTCCATGTCGCCCACCATCGCCGCGGGCGCCCGCGTCCTCGCCGAGCGGATCGACGGCTCCGAGGTGCGCCGGGGTGACGTCGTGGTCTTCGACGACAAGTCCTGGGTCACCAACGCGCCCGTCGTCAAGCGGGTGGTCGCGGTCGGCGGCGACACGGTCGCCTGCTGCACCGACGGCAAGCTGACCGTCGACGGCAAGCGGATCGACGAGCCCTACCTGCCCGCCGGGAGCCTCGCCGAGACCACCGACTTCCCCACGGTGAAGGTCCCCGAAGGCCGGCTGTTCCTGCTCGGTGACGAGCGCCAGGGCTCCCTCGACTCCACCGCCCATCTCACCGACGCCGCCGGTGGCACGGTCGCGCGCGGCGCGGTGCGGGCCCGGGTCGACGCCGTGGCGTGGCCCAGCGGCGGCATGCTCGCCGAGCCGACCGGCTTCGCGACCCTGGGCGCCCTCTCCTCGCCCGGACCGCTGCGGCTGATCGTCACCCTGATCGTCGCGGGCGCGGTGCTGGTGCTCGGCGGCGGCGCCTACGGACCGATCGCCGCGCTGGCCGCCCGCCGGGGCGCGGCCCGCACCAGGACGGAGCCCGCGGGTGCCCGCTGAACCCGCCGACATCCCCGCCGACATCCCGGCCGAGGGGCTGCGGACGGTCGCCCGAGTGGTCCTGCTCGACCCCGACGACCGGATCCTGCTGCTGCACGGCCATGAGCCGGACGACGTCGCCGACGACTGGTGGTTCACCCCGGGCGGCGGTGTCGAGGGCGACGAGACTCTGGAGGAGGCGGCCCGGCGCGAGGTGCGCGAGGAGACCGGGATCACCGGCATCGCGCTCGGCCCGCTGCTGTGGCGCCGCCGCTGCTCCTTCCCCTTCGCCGGGCGGCGCTGGGACCAGGACGAGTGGTACTTCCTGGCCCGGACGGACCAGACCGAGACGGAGCCCGCCGGGCTCACCGAACTGGAACGGCGCAGTGTCGCCGGAGCGCGCTGGTGGACGTGTCGGGAACTGAGCCAGGCACATGAGACGGTGTATCCGACCAGACTCGCCGAGCTGCTGACCAGACTGCTCGGCGACGGTCCCCCGGCCACACCCGAGATCCTTGACACGGAAATCGTCTAGAGGCTCCCGGTACTGGCGCACAATGGTGGGATCGCACGGCTGAAGGGGAACATGCCATGAGCGCCGAGGACCTCGAAAAGTACGAGACCGAGATGGAGCTGAAGCTCTACCGGGAGTACCGCGATGTCGTCGGTCTGTTCAAATACGTGATCGAGACCGAGCGGCGTTTCTATCTCACCAACGACTACGAGATGCAGGTGCACTCGGTCCAGGGTGAGGTGTTCTTCGAGGTGTCGATGGCGGACGCCTGGGTGTGGGACATGTACCGACCGGCCCGCTTCGTGAAGCAGGTGCGCGTCCTCACGTTCAAGGACGTGAACATCGAGGAGCTGAACAAGAGCGACTTGGAGCTGCCCGGCGGCTGAGGGGCGGCTGAGGGGCGGTGCGTGGCTGACCGTCACTCCTGCGAGTGACGGAGTTGTCCACAGCCACCGGGCTCTCCACCAAGATCCACTTCTTGGGGGCGGGCACGTGACATTGGGCGCCGGAGGTGGTGCCCGATGAGCACATACGGCAGGACGACGTGCTGGAGCACGTGGGGGCGCGGGGACGCGCGGGACCGAGGGAGCGCCCGGGACCAGGGGAGTGTCCGGGACCAGCGGGACCAGAGGGGCGCCTGGGAGCAGGGGGGTGCCCGGGAACAGCGGGACCAGGGGAGCACCTGGGAACAGGGGAGTATCCGGGACCAGCGGGACCAGGGGAGTGCAGCGCGAGATTCTGAGTGCGCGCGGGGGCGTATGGAGACGCGGGCGCGCCAGGAAGGTGACGGGCGCGGGGGCGCGGGGCTTCCGGGGGCTGCTGTCCCGGGTGGGAGTTCGGGGCAGGGCGCGGATCGGCGCAGGGCCGGTGGTGTGCTTGGTGCCGGTGGTGCCGGTGGTGCCGGTGGTGCCGGTGGTGCCGGGGAGCGTGGCACCGGTGACGCGCGGCGCGGTGCCCTCGGGCGGTACGGCGAGGATCTGGCGGCCCGGTGGCTCACCGACGCCGGGATGACGGTCCTGGCCCGCAACTGGCGCTGCGGCAGGACCGGCGAGATCGACATCGTGGCCGGTGACGGGGAAGTCCTCGTCGTCTGCGAGGTCAAGACCCGCAGGGGCGGCCGCTACGAGCACCCCATGGCCGCGGTGACCCCCGAGAAGGCGCGCCGGCTGCGGGAGCTGGCCGGGCAGTGGGTCCACGCCCACGGCGGAGCCCCGCCCGGCGGTGTCCGGATCGACCTCGTCGGCGTCCTGCTCCCGGACCGCGGCGCGCCCGTGGTCGAGCACGCGCGGGGGGTGGCCTGAGATGGGGTTCGCGCGGACGTGCTCGGTGGCGCTGGTCGGCGTCGAGGGCGTCGTCGTCGAGGTGCAGGCCGACCTGGAGCCAGGCGTGGCGGCGTTCACGCTGGTGGGGCTCCCGGACAAGAGTCTGAGCGAGAGCCGTGACCGGGTACGGGCGGCGGTCGTCAACTCCGGGACGGCCTGGCCGTCGAAGAAACTCACCGTCGGGCTGAGCCCGGCCTCGGTCCCCAAGGCCGGATCCGGGTTCGACCTCGCCGTCGCCTGCGCGATCCTCGGGGCCGCCGAGCGGATCGACCCCCGGGTGATGGTGGACCTCGTGATGATCGGGGAGCTGGGCCTCGACGGGCGGGTGCGGCCGGTCCGGGGCATCCTGCCCGCGGTGATCGCCGCCGCCGACGCGGGGTACGACCAGGTCGTCGTGCCCGAGTGCGCCGCCGCGGAGGCGTCGCTGGTGCCGGGGGTGTCGGTGCTCGGGGTGCGCAGTCTGCGGCAGCTCATCGCCGTCCTCGCCGACGAGCCGGTGCCCGACGAGGAACCCGACGACCTGAGCCGCCCCGACCCGCTCATGGCGGGCCTGCGGGTGCCGGGCACGGGCGCGGCCACCGGGATGCACGCGGCCCCGCACGACCAGGGTCACGACCTCGCCGACGTGGTCGGACAGCTCTCGGCGCGGACGGCCGTCGAGGTCGCCGCCGCCGGAGGCCATCATCTGTTCCTCGAAGGGCCCCCGGGTGCCGGGAAGACGATGCTCGCCGAGCGGCTGCCCGCGATCCTGCCCGCCCTCGGCCGCCAGGAGTCCCTCGAGGTCACCGCCGTCCACTCGGTGGCCGGGCTGCTGCCAGCGGGCAAGCCCATGATCGACACCGCCCCGTACTGCGCGCCCCACCACTCGGCCACCATGCAGGCGCTGGTGGGCGGCGGTCACGGGATCGCGCGGCCGGGCGCGGTGTCCCTCGCCCACCGGGGCGTGCTCTTCCTCGACGAGACCCCGGAGTTCAGCGGCCAGGCGCTCGACGCGCTGCGCCAGCCGCTGGAGTCGGGACACGTCGTCATCGCGCGGAGCGCGGGGGTGGTGCGGTTCCCCGCGAGATTCCTGATGGTCCTCGCGGCCAACCCCTGCCCGTGCGGCCGGTTCACCCTCACCGACGACTTCTGCGAGTGCCCGCCGTCCGCGATCCGCCGCTACCAGGCGCGGCTCTCCGGGCCGCTGCTCGACCGGGTCGACCTGCGGGTCCAGGTGGACCGGGTGACCAGGGCGCAGCTCACCGAGCGCGGTGCCAGGGGCGAGTCCACGGCGACCGTGGCCGACCGGGTCGGAGCGGCCAGGGAGCGGGCCGCCGCCCGTCTCGGGGACACCCCCTGGCGGAGCAACAGCGAGATCCCCGGACGTGAGCTGCGCAGCCGGTGGCACGCGGAGCGCGGCGCCATGGACGAGGCGGAACGCGGTCTGGAGAGGGGGGTCCTCACGGCCCGCGGGCTGGACCGGGTGCTGCGGGTCGCCTGGAGCGTCGCCGACCTGGCAGGACACGACCGGCCCGACGCGACGGACGTGGCCCTGGCGCTCCAACTGCGCACGGGCGTGCCCCGGGGCGTGCCCATGGCCATCGGGGGGTCACGGTGAGGGACGGTGCCGTGGTGAGGGGCGGCGCGGAGGACGGTGGTACGGAGGACGGTGACTCGGAGCATGGTGGCGTGGAGATGGGCGGTGGCCGGGAGGGTGGTTCGGAGGCGGGCGGTGTCGGGCAGGGCGGTCCGGAGGCGGGCGGTGCTGGGAGGGGCGGTCCGGAGGCGGGCGGTGCCGGGGAGCGGGGTTCGGGGGCTGACGGTGTCGGGGAGCGCGGGGGAGGGGTGAGCGTCCGGGGGGATGCGCGAGGCGAGGGAGACGGGGGAGGGCCTGGGCGCGCGAGTGACGGTGCCGGGGGCGGTCCGGAGGTTGCGGGCATGGGGGGTCGTGGCGCTGGGGGCGACGGGAGTGGGGCCTTGGTCGGAGGCATCGGGGCTGGGGCTGCGACCGGGGCTGGGGCTGCGACTGGGGTCGAGGCGCTCGGGGTGGATGGGGAGGCCCGTGCCTTTCTGAGCCGGGTGCTCGAACCCGGGGACGAGGTGGGCGGGCGGTGGCTGCGGGAGCGGGGTGCCGTCGAGGTCGCCCGGCGGCTGCGGGACGGCGGGCCGCAGCTCGCCGGGGTGACCGACCGGCGGTGGGCCGGGCTGCTGGCACGGGCCCGGGAGGCCGGGACCCGGCGGGACCTCGACGCCGTCCGTGAGGCCGGAATGCGGTTCGTGTCCCCGGGGAGCGCCGAGTGGCCCCGGCAACTGGACGACCTCGGGGACGGGCGGCCGCTCGGACTGTGGGTGCGCGGGCTGCCCAACCTGCGGATGTGGGCGCTCAGATCCGTCGCCGTGGTCGGAGCGCGCGCCTGCACCGAGTACGGCGCCCATGTCGCGGCCACGCTCGCCGCGGGCCTCGCCGAACGCGGCTGGGTGGTGGTGTCGGGCGGTGCCTTCGGGGTCGACGGCGCCGCGCACCGGGGCGCCCTCGGGGCGGGCGGGGCCACCGTCGCGGTGCTGGCCAGCGGCGTGGACCGGCCTTATCCGCCGGGGCACACGGAGTTGTTCGCCAGGATCGCGGAACAGGGACTGGTGATCGGCGAGTTGCCGCCGGGCGAGCATCCGACGGCCGGCAGATTCATCGTCCGCAACCGGGTCATCGCCGCCCTGACCAGGGGCACCGTCGTCGTGGAAGCCGCCCACCGCAGCGGCTCCCTGTCCACCGCGCGGTCCGCGCTGCGGCTCGGGCGGCATGTCATGGGGGTGCCGGGGCCCGTCACCAGCGGGCTCTCCGCCGGGGTGCACGAACTGCTGCGCGGGGAGGCCGTGCTGGTCACCGGCGCGGCGGAAGTCGTCGAGGTGGTCGGGGAGATGGGAGAGCTGGCCCCGGTGGGCAAGGGGCCCGTGCTCCCCCGTGACCTGCTCGAACCCGCTGCCCGGCAGGTGCTCGCCGTGCTGCCGGGCCGGGGTGCGGCGACGGTCGCGGAGATCGCTCGCGGGGCGCGGACCACCCCGGACGACGCGGTCGCGAGACTGTACGAACTCCGCTCGCTCGGGTACGTCGAACGACATGGCGACGGCTGGAAGTTGACACGCCAGGCGGTGATCTCCGTCCGCGATCGCCGAAGTCGGCGCGGTCCGAGCGGGTTCGGCCGTCCGGGGGAAGCCTGACACCGTTGCAAACGCCCGCAGTTGACCTCCGGCCGGGGACGCGCGCAGGGATCGGCGCGACCCGGCGGGGGTGCCTAGAGGAACGTATCTGCGCACGCCTCCCGACGGCTCCTTCGCGCACTGCGACGGTTCAGTCACGCTACGCTCGCAAGGACCGCTCCCTGGACAGGCAACTCGACACCAGACCGACACCAGACCGACACCGAGCCCAGGCACCCCCACTTCACTGCAGAACGGCACAAGGCGACGAATGCCTCAGCACACCTCCGGGTCCGACCGGGCGGCCATCCCCCCAGCCGCCCGCGACGGTGGCGCCGTCCGGCCGCCCGCTCCCTCGACGCTCGACGAGCTGTGGCGCTCGTACAAGACGACGGGCGACGAGCGGTTGCGGGAGCAGCTGATCCTGCACTACTCGCCGCTGGTGAAGTACGTCGCGGGCCGGGTGAGCGTGGGCCTGCCGCCCAACGTCGAGCAGGCCGACTTCGTCTCCTCCGGGGTGTTCGGACTGATCGACGCGATCGAGAAGTTCGACGTCGACCGGGAGATCAAGTTCGAGACGTACGCGATCACCCGGATCCGCGGGGCGATGATCGACGAGCTGCGCGCGCTGGACTGGATCCCGCGCTCCGTGCGGCAGAAGGCGCGGAACGTGGAGCGGGCGTACGCGACCCTGGAGGCGCGGCTCAGGCGCACCCCGTCGGAGGGCGAGGTGGCCGCCGAACTGGGCATCGCCGTCGACGATCTGCACGCGGTGTTCAGCCAGTTGTCGCTGGCCAACGTGGTGGCGCTGGAGGAGCTGCTGCACGTGGGCGGCGAGAGCGGCGACCGGCTCAGCCTCATGGACACCCTGGAGGACACCGCCGCGGACAACCCGGTGGAGGTCGCCGAGGACCGGGAGCTGCGGCGGTTCCTGGCGCGGGCGATCAACACGCTCCCGGACCGGGAGAAGACCGTCGTCACCCTCTACTACTACGAGGGGCTCACCCTCGCGGAGATCGGCAACGTGCTCGGCGTCACCGAGAGCAGGGTCAGTCAGATCCACACCAAATCCGTGCTCCAGCTGCGCGCGAAGCTGGCGAGTTTCGGCCGCTGACCAGCGTGGTCGTGGTCCTTGCCGGTGCAGCGACTCCCGTCGGGGGCGGTCCGTCCGTAGAGTGGTTGACGTGCCAAGGATTCGAGCGGCCTCCGTGGCCGAGCACCGGACGATGCAGCGAGCCGCCCTGCTGGACGCGGCGCGGTCCCTCCTGTCCGAGGGCGGTACGGAGGCGCTGACCTTCCCCGCGCTGGCCGAGCGGACGGGACTCGCGCGGTCGTCCGTGTACGAGTACTTCCGCTCGCGGGCGGCGGTGGTCGAGGAGCTGTGCGAGGTCGACTTCCCCGTGTGGGCGGCCGAGGTCTCGCTGGCGATGGAGCGGGCGGCCACCCCGGAGGGCAAGGTCGAGGCGTATGTGCGCCGGCAGCTCGCGCTGGTCGGGGACCGCCGTCACCGGGCCGTCGTCGCGATCTCCGCGAGCGAGCTGGACGCCGGTGCCCGGGAGAAGATCCGGGCCGCGCACGGCGGACTCGTCGCGATGATCGTCGAGGCCCTCGGAGAGCTGGGGCATGCCGAACCCCGGCTCGCCGCGATGCTCCTCCAGGGCGTCGTGGACGCGGCCGTGCGCCGCATCGAACTGGGCGCGGCGGAGGAGCCGGACACCATCACGGAGGCGGCGGTCGCGATGGCCCTGAGGGGCGTACGCGGCTGACCCGGGCGGACCCCGCTGGGCGTGCGCGGCTGGCCTGGGCGTGACCTCGCGAGATATGCCCGGCTGGCCTGGGCGTGACCTCTCGGGATGTGCCCGGCTGGCCTGGGTGCGGTGCGGCTCGTCGGGGTGGGTACGGCTGACCCGGGCGTGACCCCTCGGGGCGTGAGTGGCTGACCTGCGGTGATCCCGCGGGGTGGGCTCGGCTGACCTGGGCGGGGTCCTTCGCGGGGTGCGCGGCTTTGGCGGGCGGTGCTTCGGCTGCGGTGCATATGCGTGGCCGGGTTCAGGTGCCCCCTGCGGTGTCACGCGTTGCTTTTGCGCGGACGCTGAGCCCCCGTCGTCGGACGCCCCGTCTCCGTTCCCTTCGTCTCACCGGAGGTGTCCCGTGCCCCTCCCCGGCGGCGGTTCCGTCAGCGGCAGGAGTCTCGACGGGCCCGTGGAGCGCAGCCAGGGCGGGAGCAGGGACAGGGGGTCGAGGTAGGTCTCGCCGCTGAGCAGGCCCCAGTGCAGGCACGGCGTCACGCAGTGCCCGCCCGTCGCCTCCACCGTGCCGACCCGGTCGCCCGCGGCCACCTCGTCGCCCGCCCGGACCGTCCCCGTGACCGGCTCGTAGGTCGTGCGCAGGGCCGTGCCCGCCAGGGCCACCGAGACCACGCCCCGGCCCGCCACCCGCCCCGCGAAGGAGACCCGGCCCGCCGCCACCGCCCGCACCGGTGCCCCCGCAGCCGTCGCCAGGTCCACACCCCGGTGCCCCGGTCCGTAGGCGCTCGCCGGGGGTTCCCAGCCGCGCGTCACCCGGGGGCGCGTTCCCACCGGCCAGGCCGTCGCCAGGGCCGGGACCAGCGGGGCTGCGGCCGGTACTGCTGCCTCTGCGGTCGGCGGACCGGACACCGGCTGGGACGGCGCCGGGAACGCGGCGGCCAGGAGCAGCAGGGCCAGCGGCAGCAGTACGGAGAACAGGGCCGGCGGGTGCGCGGGAAACCGCGGAAGCCGTGAGGGCCACGGCTGCACAGGGAACCGCGGAAGTCGGGAGGGCCAAGGCCGCACGGGGAAGCGCGGAAGCTGTGAGGGCCGTGGGAACCGTCGGAACGGTGGGACGCCTGGGCGGATCGGCCCGCTCGCCATGCCCTCGCCGAGGCCGACGCCGACACCACCGCCGACGGCGACACCACCGCCACCGCCACCGCCGTCGCCGTCCTCGTGCCGTGACCGGGGTCCCGTGCCGTCCGTGTGCCGTCTCGTTCGTCGCATGCCCGTACCGTGACCCGGAACGGGCGATCGCGGCCCGGTCCTGTGGAGTACCCGTCGGTTGTGGACAACGGCGTCACCCGGTACCTCGCGGGTCCCGTACACTTCTTCTGGCGATCCGGGTCACCGGGTCGACTTCGCACGCCCCGGCACGAGGCCCTCACCGGCCCGTGTCAGCGCCCCTCGGTCCTTCGTGGCAGGGCGCACGCGGGCGTCAGGCGCGGAAGCCGTCCGGCATCCGCGGCACAACCGAGAAATCCAAGGAGAACGGCCATGGCCGTCGTCACGATGCGGGAGCTGCTGGAGAGCGGCGTCCACTTCGGTCACCAGACCCGTCGCTGGAACCCGAAGATGAAGCGCTTCATCTTCACCGAGCGCAACGGCATCTACATCATCGACCTGCTCCAGTCGCTGTCGTACATCGACCGCGCCTACGAGTTCGTCAAGGAGACCGTCGCCCACGGCGGCACGGTCATGTTCGTCGGCACGAAGAAGCAGGCGCAGGAGGCGATCGCCGAGCAGGCGACCCGCGTCGGCATGCCCTATGTCAACCAGCGCTGGCTGGGCGGCATGCTCACCAACTTCTCGACCGTCTACAAGCGCCTCCAGCGCCTCAAGGAGCTGGAGCAGATCGACTTCGAGGACGTCGCGGCCTCGGGTCTCACCAAGAAGGAGCTTCTCGTGCTGTCGCGCGAGAAGGCCAAGCTGGAGAAGACCCTCGGCGGTATCCGCGAGATGCAGAAGGTGCCCAGCGCCGTCTGGATCGTGGACACCAAGAAGGAGCACATCGCGGTCGGCGAGGCCCGGAAGCTCAACATCCCGGTCGTCGCCATCCTCGACACCAACTGCGACCCCGACGAGGTCGACTACAAGATCCCGGGCAACGACGACGCGATCCGCTCCGTCACCCTGCTCACCCGCGTGATCGCCGACGCCGTCGCCGAGGGCCTCATCTCCCGTTCCGGTGTCGCCACCGGCGACAAGGGCGAGAAGGCCGCGAGCGAGCCGCTGGCCGAGTGGGAGCGCGACCTGCTCGAGGGCGAGAAGAAGGCCGACGACGCCGAGGTGCAGACCTCCGCCGAGACCGAGAAGGTCGCCGACGCCGAGCAGGCCGAGGCCGCCGCCCCGGCCGCCGAGGAGGCCCCCGCGGCCCCCGCCGAGGCCCCGGCCGCGGACGCCGAGCAGGCCTGACCCCCTCACCCCTTCGGGTTGTGAACGGCGGGGGCCGCGAAGCCCCCGCCGTTCGTCCCGTAGATCTTCAGACTTCGAGAGAGATTCCAGGAATCATGGCGAACTACACCGCCGCCGACGTCAAGAAGCTCCGCGAGCTCACGGGCGCCGGCATGATGGACTGCAAGAAGGCGCTGGACGAGGCCGAGGGCAACGTCGACAAGGCCGTCGAGGCGCTCCGGATCAAGGGCCAGAAGGGCGTCGCCAAGCGCGAGGGCCGCTCCGCCGAGAACGGCGCCGTGGTCTCCCTCATCGCCGACGACAACACCTCCGGCGTCCTGGTCGAGCTGAAGTGCGAGACGGACTTCGTCGCCAAGGGTGCGAAGTTCCAGGCCGTCGCCCAGCAGATCGCCGAGCACGTCGCCAAGACCTCCCCGGCCGACCTGGAGGCGCTCCTCGCCTCCGAGATCGAGGCCGGCAAGACCGTCCAGGCGTTCGTCGACGAGGCCAACGCCAACCTCGGCGAGAAGATCGTCCTGGACCGCTTCGCGCAGTTCTCCGGCGGTTTCGTGAGCGCGTACATGCACCGCACGATGCCCGACCTGCCCCCGCAGATCGGTGTCCTCGTCGAGCTGGACAAGCCCAACGCCGAGGTCGCCAAGGGCGTCGCCCAGCACATCGCCGCGTTCGCGCCGAAGTACCTGGCCAAGGACGACGTCCCGGCCGACGTCATCGAGTCCGAGCGGCGCATCGCCGAGGAGACCACCCGCGCCGAGGGCAAGCCCGAGGCCGCGATCGCCAAGATCGTCGAGGGTCGTCTGAACGGCTTCTTCAAGGACGCCACGCTGCTCGGTCAGCCGTACGCGCTCGACAACAAGAAGTCGGTCCAGAAGGTTCTGGACGAGGCCGGTGTCACCCTGAAGCGCTTCTCGCGCATCAAGGTCGGCATCTGAGTCCGTGCCGCGACGGACGCCCGCTCCCGATAGGGTCGAGGGCACGCGCGTGTGACGGACGCCAGTAGATCTGACGAGGAGGCCATTGCCGAGCATGGGATGCGAACGACACCCCAGCGGCAATGGCCTTCTTGGTATGTGCACCACCTGAAAGAGGCGGATCTCGATGACCACCAAGCCCCAGAAGAGCGACGACGGCAAGGTACGCGGCCGGTTTCTGCTGAAGCTGTCAGGAGAGGCCTTCTCCGGCGGCGGCGGCCTTGGCGTCGACCCCGATGTGGTGCACAAGATCGCCCGTGAGATCGCGGCCGTCGTCCGCGACGGCGCCGAGATCGCCGTCGTCATCGGCGGCGGCAACTTCTTCCGCGGCGCGGAGCTCCAGCAGCGCGGCATGGACCGCGCCCGCTCCGACTACATGGGCATGCTCGGCACCGTGATGAACTGCCTCGCGCTCCAGGACTTCCTGGAGAAGGAGGGCATCGACAGCCGCGTCCAGACCGCCATCACCATGGGTCAGGTCGCCGAGCCCTACATCCCGCTGCGTGCCGTGCGCCACCTGGAGAAGGGCCGCGTGGTCATCTTCGGCGCGGGCATGGGCATGCCGTACTTCTCCACCGACACCACCGCCGCCCAGCGCGCCCTGGAGATCGACGCCGAGGCGCTGCTCATGGGCAAGAACGGGGTCGACGGGGTCTACGACTCCGACCCCAAGACCAACCCGGACGCGGTCAAGTTCGACGCGCTCGGGTACGGCGAGGTCATCACCCGCGACCTCAAGGTCGCCGACGCCACCGCCGTCACGCTGTGCCGCGACAACAAGCTGCCGATCCTCGTTTTCGAGCTTCTGGCCGAGGGCAATATCGCCCGCGCCGTCAAGGGTGAGAAGATCGGCACGCTTGTGGGTGACCAGGACGGTCGGCACTGACGGGCAACACCCGCGGAGCCTGACCAAGGGATGGACAATGTCCCGCCGGTCGGGAACCGTGCAGGAACAAGACGCGACGCAGCCGGCCGCCGCCCCGACAAGGAACCGCAGCCGGGCCTCACTCAAGACACGCAGGAGCAAGTGGTGATCGAAGAGACCCTCCTCGAGGCCGAGGAGAAGATGGAGAAGGCCGTCGTGGTCGCCAAGGAGGACTTCGCCGCGATCCGCACCGGCAGGGCGCACCCGGCGATGTTCAACAAGATCGTGGCCGACTACTACGGCGCACCGACGCCGATCAACCAGCTGGCCTCGTTCTCCGTGCCGGAGCCGCGGATGGCCGTCGTGACCCCGTTCGACAAGACCGCCCTGCGCAACATCGAGCAGGCCATCCGCGACTCGGACCTGGGCGTCAACCCCAGCAACGACGGCAACATCATCCGCGTGGTGTTCCCCGAGCTGACCGAGGAGCGCCGCCGCGACTACATCAAGGTCGCCAAGGGCAAGGCCGAGGACTCCAAGGTGTCGATCCGCTCCGTGCGCCGCAAGGCCAAGGACGCCATCGACAAGCTCGTCAAGGACGGCGAGGTCGGCGAGGACGAGGGCCGCCGTGCGGAGAAGGAGCTCGACGACACCACCGCGAAGTACGTCGCCCAGGTGGACGAGCTGCTCAAGCACAAGGAAGCGGAGCTGCTCGAGGTCTGATGAACGACTCTTCCTGGGGAGCGCCGCAGCAGACCGGGTACTGGGGGCCGCCCGACCGGCGGCCGGTCCAGGGGGCTGCCCCGGCGGGTCCCGCGTACGATGCGCCACAGGCGCAGCAGACTCGCCCCATGCCCATCGTGCCCGAGGGACCCGCGTCCGGCGGAGACCAGGATGACGACCGGGGGGCCGCTCGCTGGAGCGGTCCCCCGTTCCGCGACGACACGCCGCACGCGCCGCCCCACCCGGCGGCCCAGCAGAATCCGGAGCCCATGCCCGACGCCCCGCAGCCGGCGCCCGCACCGCAGAAGAAGACCGCGGGCCGCGACCTGGGCGCGGCCATAGGGGTCGGTGTCGGACTCGGTGTGGTGATCGTCGCCTCCCTGTTCTTCGTCAAGGCCGTGTTCGTCGGTGTCATAACGGTCGCTGTGGTCGTCGGGTTGTGGGAGCTGACCAGTCGGCTCCAGGAGCGCAAGGGCATCAAGGCGCCGCTCGTGCCGCTGGCGGTCGGCGGCGCGGCGATGGTGATCGCCGGGTACGCCCGGGGTCCCGAGGGCGCCTGGGTCGCCATGGCGCTCACCGCGCTGGCCGTCCTGGTCTGGCGGATGACGGAGCCCCCCGAGGGGTACCTCAAGGACGTCACGGCCGGTGTCTTCGCCGCGTTCTACGTGCCGTTCCTGGCCACGTTCGTCGCGATGATGCTCACCGCCCACGACGGGCCCTGGCGGGTGCTGACGTTCCTGCTGCTGACGGTGGTCAGCGACACGGGCGCGTACGCGGTCGGCTGGCGCTTCGGCACCCACAAGCTCGCCCCGCGGATCAGCCCCGGCAAGACCCGCGAGGGCCTGGTCGGCGCGGTCGCCTTCGCCATGGTCGCAGGTGCGCTCTGCGTGCAGTTCCTGATCGACGACGGCACCTGGTGGCAGGGTCTGGTGATCGGCCTCGCGGTCGCCGCCACCGCGACCCTGGGCGACCTCGGCGAGTCGATGATCAAGCGGGACCTCGGCATCAAGGACATGGGCACGCTGCTGCCGGGCCACGGCGGCATCATGGACCGGCTGGACTCCCTGCTGCCGACGGCACCGGTGGTCTGGCTGCTCCTGGTCCTGTTCGTGGGCTCCGGCTGACCCACCCCCGCGTCCAGAGCCCCGGCGAGCCATCCTCGCCGGGGCTCTCGCATGCCGGGGGTGGGTTGTCCACAGGGCGCGCGGGGCATCGGGCGGGATCTGCCACACTGGAACAACCATGCCCAAGCCCGGAGAACTCACATTCGTCGCCCCCCGCGCCGCCAAGAAGCCGCCGCGGCATCTCGCTGATCTCTCGCCCGCCGAGCGCAAGGACGCCGTGGCCGAGATCGGGGAGAAGCCGTTCCGAGCCAAGCAGCTATCGCAGCACTACTTCGCGCGCTACGCCCACGACCCGGCCGAGTGGACGGACATCCCCGCCGGCTCGCGCGAGAAGCTGCGCGAGGCGCTGCTGCCCGAGCTGATGACCGTCGTCCGGCATCTGTCGACCGACGAGGGCGCCACCCGCAAGACCCTGTGGCGCCTCTTCGACGGGACGCTCGTCGAGTCGGTGCTGATGCGCTACCCGGACCGGGTCACCATGTGCATCAGCTCACAGGCCGGCTGCGGGATGAACTGCCCGTTCTGCGCCACCGGGCAGGCCGGGCTCGACCGGAACCTGTCCACCGGCGAGATCGTGCACCAGATCGTCGACGGCATGCGGGCGCTGCGCGACGGCGAGGTGCCGGGCGGGCCCACGCGGCTCTCCAACATCGTCTTCATGGGCATGGGCGAGCCGCTCGCCAACTACAAGCGGGTCGTCGGGGCGATCCGGGCCCTCACCGACCCCGCCCCCGACGGCCTCGGCCTCTCGCAGCGCGGGATCACCGTGTCGACGGTCGGTCTGGTCCCGGCCATCAACCGGTTCGCCGACGAGGGCTTCAAGTGCCGGCTCGCGATCTCCCTGCACGCGCCCGACGACGAGCTGCGCGACACCCTCGTGCCGGTCAACACCCGCTGGAAGGTCCGCGAGGTCCTGGAGGCCGGGTTCGACTACGTCGAGCGTTCCGGGCGGCGGCTCTCCATCGAGTACGCGCTGATCCGGGACATCAACGACCAGGCGTGGCGCGGTGACCGGCTCGGGCGGATGCTCCGGGGCAGGCCCGTGCACGTCAACCTGATCCCGCTGAACCCGACGCCCGGGTCGAAGTGGACCGCGTCGCGGCCCGAGGACGAGAAGGCGTTCGTGGAGGCCATCGCCGCCCACGGGGTGCCGGTGACCGTCCGCGACACCCGGGGGCAGGAGATCGACGGCGCCTGTGGTCAGCTCGCGGCCACCGAGCGGTAACCTGGGCTCGTAATCCAGCCAGATCACATCTTCATATTCCGACAGGGGAGCGCCACAGCGCTGAGAGTGCGGCAATCGGGCCGCAGACCCTCTGAACCTCGCCCAGGTCATTCTGGGTAGGAAGTTCGGACACTACTCATGCTGTTGCGCCCTGCCCGGGATCCGTCCGCGGACCCGGGCGGGGCCGCGTCTCTTCCTGGTCACCCCCAGGAGGAATCCAGTGCACACCACGAAGCTCACGGCCCTCGCCGTCGGCATCGGCCTCGTCGCGCTCTCCGCGTGCTCGGGGTCGGGCGGCGGCACCGCGGCCGGTGACCGGACCGTCACACTCGTCAGCCACGACTCGTGGGCCGTCTCCAAGAAGGTCGTCGCCGACTTCGAGAAGCGGTCCGGGTACACCCTCAAGGTCCTCAAGGACGGCGACGCGGGCCAGGCCGTCAACAAGGCGATCCTCACCAAGGACAACCCGCAGGGCGACGTCCTCTTCGGCGTCGACAACACCCTGCTCTCCCGGGCCCTCGACAACGGCCTGTTCCAGCCGTACACGGCGAAGGGCGCCGGCACCGTCGAGGCGCGTTACCGGGTCGACGGATCGAAGCACCGGGTCACGCCCGTCGACTCGGGCGACATCTGCGTCAACTACGACAAGGCGTACTTCAGCGCGCACAAGCTGAAGCCGCCGGTGTCCTTCGACGACCTGACGAAGCCCGCCTACCGCGATCTGCTCGTCACCGAGAACGCCTCGACCTCCTCGCCCGGCCTCGGCTTCCTGCTCGGCACCGCCGCGCGGTACGGCGACAACGGCTGGCCCGCCTACTGGAAGAAGCTGAAGGACAACGGCGTCAAGGTCGTCGACGGCTGGGAGCAGGCGTACAACGAGGAGTTCTCCGGGTCGTCCGGCGGCAGGAAGGCCAAGGGCGACCGTCCGCTCGTCGTCTCGTACGCCTCCTCGCCGCCCGCCGAGGTGGTCTACGCCGATCCCCGGCCGAGCACCGCGCCCACCGGCGTCGCCACCGGCACCTGCTTCCGGCAGACCGAGTACGCGGGCCTGCTCAGCAACGCCCGCAACCCCGCGGGCGGCAAGGCGCTGATCGACTTCCTGCTCGGCAGGGAGTTCCAGCAGGACATGCCGCTGAACATGTTCGTGTACCCGGTCGTCGAGGGCGCCGAGGTGCCGTCCGTGTTCCGTGCGTACGGTCCGCAGGCCGAGCACCCGCAGACGCTGGCGCCCGACCGGATCGCCGCCAACCGCGACCAGTGGGTCAAGGCGTGGACGTCACTCGTACTGAAGTAGCCGACGCCCCCCGGCGCGCCCGGAGCGGGAACGCGGCGCGGCTCGGCCTGCTGGCCCTGCCCGTCGCGTTCTTCGGGGTCTTCTTCGCCTACCCGGTCGCGGCGATCGTCGCGCGCGGGCTGCGGGACGGCGGGGTGTGGCGGCTGGGGCGGATCGCGGACGTCCTCGGCGAGCCCGGCATCCGGCACGTCCTGTGGTTCACCACCTGGCAGGCGCTCGCCTCCACCGCCCTGACCCTGCTGGTCGCGCTGCCCGGCGCCTACGTCCTGGCCCGCTACGACTTCCCCGGCCGCCATCTGGTGCGGGCCGTGGTCACGGTCCCGTTCGTGCTGCCGACGGTCGTCGTCGGGACGGCGTTCCTGGCGCTCGTCGGCCGCGGCGGACTCCTCGACGGGCTGTGGGGGGTGCGCCTGGACACCACCGTGTGGGCGATCCTGCTGGCGCACGTCTTCTTCAACTACGCCGTCGTCGTGCGGACCGTCGGCGGACTGTGGGCGCAGCTCGACCCGCGGCAGGAGGAGGCGGCCCGGATGCTCGGCGCCTCGCCCCTCGCGGCCTGGCGCAAGGTGACGCTGCCCGCGCTGGGGCCCGCGCTGGCCGCCGCCACCCTGATGGTGTTCCTGTTCACCTTCACCTCCTTCGGGGTCGTGCAGATCCTCGGCGGCCCGGCCTTCTCCACCCTGGAGGTGGAGATCTACCGGCAGACCTCCGAGATCTTCGACCTGTCGACGGCGGCCGTGCTCACCCTCGTCCAGTTCGCGGCGGTCGGCGCGATCCTCGCCGTGCACGCCTGGACGGTACGGCGGCGGGAGAGCGCCCTGCGGCTGGTCGACCCCGCGCTCACCGCCCGCCGTCCGCGCGGCGCCCGCCAGTGGGCGCTGCTCGGCGCGGTCCTCGCCACCGTCGCCCTGCTGGTCGTGCTGCCGCTCGCGGTGCTCGTGCGCCGCTCCCTCGACGCGCCGGGGTTCGGCTACTACCGGGCGCTGACCCGTGAGGACGGCGGGACCTTCCTGGTGCCGCCGATCCAGGCGGTCGGCAACTCCCTCCAGTACGCCCTCGCCGCCACCGCGATCGCCGTGCTGGTCGGCGCGCTGGCCGCCGCCGCGCTGGCCCGCCGGGACGCCGGGCGGCTGGTGCGCGGCTTCGACGCGCTGCTGATGCTGCCCCTGGGGGTGTCCGCGGTGACGGTCGGGTTCGGGTTCCTGATCGCCCTCGACGAGCCGCCGCTCGACCTGCGTTCCTCGTGGATCCTGGTGCCCCTCGCGCAGGCCCTGGTGGGCGTGCCCTTCGTGGTGCGGACCATGCTGCCGGTGCTGCGCGCGGTGGACGGCAGGCTCCGGGAGGCGGCCGCGGTCCTCGGGGCGTCGCCGTGGCGGGTGTGGCGGGAGGTCGATCTGCCGCTGGTGCGGCGGGCGTTGCTGGTCGCGGCCGGTTTCGCGTTCGCCGTCTCGCTCGGCGAGTTCGGGGCGACGGTGTTCATCGCGCGGCCGGACAACCCGACCCTGCCGGTCGCGGTGGCCCGTCTGCTGGGCCGCCCCGGTGATCTCAACTACGGCCAGGCGATGGCCCTCTCGACGATTCTGATGGTGGTGTGCGCGGTGTCCCTGCTGCTCCTGGAACGCCTGCGCACCGACCGGAGCGGGGAGTTCTGATGCTGCTCAGCCTCGACGACGCGAGCGTCAGGTTCGGTGCCCGCGCGGCGCTCGACGCCGTCGGCCTGCAGGTCGCCGAGCGCGAGATCGTGTGTGTGCTCGGGCCCAGCGGCAGCGGGAAGTCCACGCTGCTGCGGGCGGTGGCCGGGCTCCAACCCCTGTCCGGCGGGCGGGTGTTCCTCGACGGGCGGGACCAGGCGGGGGTGCCCGCGCACCGGCGCGGGGTCGGCCTCATGTTCCAGGACCACCAGCTGTTCCCGCAGCGGGACGTGGGCGGCAACGTCGCGTTCGGGCTGCGGATGCGCGGCGCGGGCCGGGCCGAACAGGAGCGGCGGGTGGGGGAGTTGCTCGACCTGGTCGGGCTGCCGGGCGCCGCCCGACGGGCCGTCTCCGCGCTCTCCGGCGGTGAGCAGCAGCGGGTGGCGCTGGCCCGCGCGCTCGCGCCCCGGCCCCGGCTGCTGATGCTGGACGAGCCGCTCGGTCAGCTCGACCGCTCGCTGCGGGAGCGGCTCGTCGTCGAACTGCGGGAGCTTTTCCACCGGTTGGGGACGACGGTGCTCGCCGTCACGCACGACCAGGGCGAGGCGTTCGCGCTCGCCGACCGGGTGGTGGTGATGCGGGACGGCGCGATCGCCCAGTCCGGCACCCCGCTGGAGGTCTGGCAGCACCCGGCGGACGCGTTCACGGCCCGGTTCCTCGGCTTCGAGAACGTGGTCGAGGCCACCGTCGCGGGGAGCGCCGCCGTCACCCCCTGGGGCAAGCTCCCGGTCCCGGAGGGCGCCCCTCAGGGCCCCGGCACCCTGCTGGTGCGCCCGGTCGGGGTGCGGCTGGTCCCGGCCGGTGAGGGCCTGCGCTGCACGGTCGCCGCCCGCACCTTCCGGGGCACCCATGTCGCCGTCCGGCTGCGACCGCAGGACGGGCCGCTCCTGGAGGCGGCCTGCCCGCTGCGCCTGGCCCCGGAGACCGGGGAGGCGGTCGGCGTGGAGTTCGACCCGTCGGAGGTCCTGGTGCTGGGCCAGGGGCGGCCGCCCCGGACGCCGTAGGAGCGCCGGGCGGCCCCGGACACACGTGCGGCCCGCCCCCGGTCGGGGACGGGCCGCACGCGCGCGCTGCGGGGGATCAGCTGCCGCTGTTGGCCCCACGACGACGCATGCCGAAGAACACGGCACCGCCACCGATGACGACCAGCGCGGCCGCGACACCGGCGATGAGGCCGGTGTTGGAGTTGGCACCGGTCTCGGCGAGGTTGCTGTCACCGACGGCCGGGGACGGCGCGTTGCTCGCCGTGCCCGCCGGGGCGGTGGTGCTCTCCGACGGGGTCTCCGAGGGAGACGGGGACTCCGACTCCTCGGCCGGCGGGGTGGCCGACTCCGACGGGGTCTCCGACGGCGCCGGGGTCTCGTCCTTCTTGCAGGCCTCGGACGGGGTGGTCAGGTTCGGCTTGATGTCCTCGTCGACCAGGTTCCCGGCCTTGACGTGGATGCGGTACTCGGCGTTCGGCTTCCAGTCCTCGGTGAAGGTCACCGTGGTGCCCTGGCGGGAACCCTTGATCTCCTGCGCCTCACCGACCTGGTGGGCGTCGGCGCCGTTGTTCTCCAGGAAGACCGTGATGACGGCCGCCTGACCCGAGGCGTCCTTGTCGGTGACGACGATCTGACCCTTTTCGCCGACACAGCTGGCTTCGGCCGAGAATTCGCGGATGTTGCAGGCCAGCGCCGTGTTGGTGACGCCCAGAGCGAGCGCGACGGTGGCGGAGGCAACACCCAGAACGCGCACAGTACGGCGTGCGCTGCGGCGAGTTATGGACACGTTTGTCCTTTACATGCAGAACTGCGGGGGGCTGAGGGGGAGATGAGGCGATCGCGTGACGAGCCCTTCATGCTCCCCAGGAGTCTCACAGGTCTATAAGCGTTCGATAAGGAGTGTCAACGCATATGCGTGTTCGAGCCGTTGACTTTGCCTGGTTATTAACCACCGGGACGTTTCAAGGGCTTGGGAGTGCTCTCGATCCGGTCACCGGTGGCGATAGGGGACGCCGTCGGCCGTTCCCGGGCGAGTGGCGGCAAGAGGTGCCGGTGCGGAGGCCGCCGGGGCCGGGGTGCCCGGACGCACGCCTTCCGGCCCCCGCGACGGAAGTTGACGGGCCGTCAGTCCTGGACGGCGGTCGGGTCCATCCACGTGATCTCCCAGGTGTGGCCGTCCAGGTCGTCGAAGGCGCGGCCGTACATGAAGCCGTGGTCCTGGGTGCGGCCGGTGTCCGTGCCGCCCGCCGCGACCGCCCGGTCGACCAGCTCGTCGACCTTCTCCCGGCTCTCGGCGCTCAGGCAGATCAGCACCTCGCTGGTCTTCGACGCGTCCGCGATCTCCTTGTCGGTGAAGGTCGCGTAGAACGGCTTGGTGAGCAGCATCGCCACGATGGTGTCGCTGATCACCACCGAGGCCGCCTCGTCGTTGCTGAACTGCGCGTTGATCGAGTAGCCGAGCGTCGTGAAGAACGTCTTCGAGGCGTCGAGGTCGGTCACGGGCAGGTTCACGAAAATCATCTGCTGGTACATCGGGTCTCCTCCGGGCGTCTCCGTCGTGCTGTTCGAGGGGAATGACCGGGGCCCGCACCGGAACTCATCGGCGCGGGCCCGTTCGATCTCCCCGGGTGCGGCGCACCCGGCCGGTCAGCGAGTCAGCGGCATCGCGGCCAACTGCGCGACGGCCAGCGTCAGCGGGCCGAACAGGGCCAGCAGGGCGCCCGCCCGGACGGCGGCCGCGCTGCGCAGGGTGGCCGCCGGGGCGCCGAGCCGCACCAGGGCGGCCGTGGTGTCCGCGCGGGACTGCCGCGCCTCGACGGCGGCGGTGCACAGCGTCGCCACCGCGCACCCGGCGACCAGCAGGGTGCCGAGGAGGGTGAGCGGCCCGAAGGCGGGACCGTCCGGGTCGTACAGGGTGCTCATCGCGTACCCGCCGGAGGCGACGGCGCAGACGACGCCCAGCGGGCGCCCGATCCTGGTCGCCTCGTCCATCAGCACCCGTCCCGCCAGCAGCCGCAGCGCCCCCGGACGGAACGCCTGGAGCAGCCGCCCGCAGAGATGGGTGAGCCCGGGTCCGGCGAGGGCGAGACCCGTCGCGGTGAGGACCCAGCCGAGGAGCACGGCGGGGGCGCCACCGGCCAGACCGCCGGGCATCGGCAGCGCGGACCCCTGGGCGGCGCGGCCCGCGTAGGACTCGACGGCGAGCCCCGCGGCGAGCGTGGCGATCCCCCAGGGCAGCCCGGAGGGCGCGGGGCGGGGGGAGGACGGCGCGTCGGCGAGCCCGGCGATGGCGTGGAGAGCGCCGGTGACGGGGGACCCGGTGGCCTCCGTCCCGCCCGGCGCGTCCGGAGCGTCCGGCGCCCCCTGGTGACCCGAGGTGCCGTTGGTGCCGTGGGGGACAGCGGCGTCGGAGGTGCCGGGGCTGCCGTTCGTGCCTCCGCCGCCGTGGCCGCCCGCGGTGCCGGTGACACCGGCGCCGCTGATGATGTCCCTGGCCCCGACGGTGCTCACGGGGTGGTCGGTGCGTGTGCCGCCCGGCGCCACCGCCGTCGCGGTCGCCGTCCCCGGGCCCGCCGTCGCCACCGCTCCCGCCGCGGTGCCCGTACCCGGGCCCAGGTCCGTGTCCGTGTCCGTGGCCGGTCCCCGGCCCCGGCGGCGGGCGCCGAAGCGGCCGTACGCGCCGAAGGTGTCGTTGCGGTCCGGCCTGCCGTACGCGCCGAAGCGGCCGAACGGCCGGGCCTGCGCGGGCGATCGGACCTCTCGCGGACGCAGCGCGAGCGCGACCGTCAGGGACGCCGACGCCGGGACGAGGACCAGCAGGGTCAGGGCCGCGGGCAGCGGCAGCGGGCGTCCCGCGGCGAGGAACTGGGCCGCGGCGCCGTCGAAGGGCATGCCGGTCAGGTCGCCGCGCAGATGCAGGAACAGCAGCATCGCCAGCAGCGAACCGAGCACGCAGGACAGGGCGGTGGTGATCGCCGAGACGGCCATCAGCCGGGCCGGTCCGAGGCCGAACGCGGCGAGCCCGGTGCGGGGCCGGGCGCCGGGGTCGGTGCGGGCCACGGCGACCGCGAGGTAGACGGTCGCGGCCAGCGGCGTCAGACACCAGGCGAGGCGCAGCAGGGCCGCCGAAGAGGCGTCGTCGGGGTGGCCCATGGCGTAGCCCATCGTGCACAGCAGCAGGAAGCCGGTGCCCGCCGAGGCCGCCACCACCAGCAGGCGGCGGAGCTGGACGGCCGGGTGGGCGCCGCGGCTCAGACGGAGAGCGAGCACGCCGTGCGACCTTCCGACTCGGTGACCGGGGGCAGGTGGACGGTGGTGACGCGCCGTCCGTCGAGCAGCGGGACCGTGCGGTCGGCGAGCGCCGTCGTCTCCGGGTCGTGGGTCGCCACCACGACCGTGATGCCGTGCGAGCGGGCCGCGGAGGTGAGCGTGCGCAGCACGTGGGCGCGGTCGGCGCGGTGCAGCGGGGCGGTCGGCTCGTCGGCGAACAGGACGTTCGGGGTGGGGGCGAGCGCGCGGGCGATGGAGACCCGCTGGCGTTCGGCCTGGGTCAGCTCGTGCGGCCGTCTGCGGGCCCGGTCGCCGACGTCGAGGCGGTCGAGCCACTCCATGGCGGCGGCCCTGGCGCGCCCGCGGCCGGTGCCGCGCAGCATCAGGGGCAGCGCCGCGTTCTCCCAGACGGTCAGCTCGGGGACCAGCGAGGGCGCCGGGTCGATCCAGCCGAAGCGGTCGCGGCGCAGCCGTTCCCTGGCGCCGCGGCCCAGGGTGTGGACCGGCACGCCGTTGAACCAGACCTCGCCCCGCTCGGCGCCCAGCAGCCCGGACAGGCAGCGCAGCAGGGTCGTCTTGCCGCTGCCCCGCGGGCCGACGACGGCCAGGATCTCGCCCTCCTTCACGCCGAGCGAGACGCCGCCGAGCGCGGGTGAGCCGTCCTTGTGCCGGAAGTACAGGGCGCGTGCCCAGAGCACGTCGCTGTCGGGCGGGGCCACCATGGGCGTACACCTCGGTTCGGATCAGAGACGCCGTGCGCGGTTCGCGGATTCCCCCGTGCGGGGGAACGGAGGCGACCGGGGCAGGGCCGATCGGACACTGGCACGCTAGGCAGCCCCGGCCGGGAGGCCGGACAGCACACGGCCCCGGGCGCCCGTTTCTCACTCGAACGGGCGGTACCGGGGCCAGTGTTGATCAGCTGATCGGAGGGGTGGCGGTCAGAGCTTGGTCCACGCCTCGGTGAGCGTCGCGCGCAGGATCTGCTCGATCTCGTCGAAGGTCTCCTGGCGGGAGATCAGCGGCGGGGCGAGCTGGATTACCGGGTCGCCCCGGTCGTCGGCGCGGCAGTAGAGGCCGTTCTCGAACAGCGCCTTGGAGAGGAAGCCGTACAGCACGCGCTCCGTCTCCTCCTCGTCGAAGGACTCCTTGGTGTGCTTGTCCTTGACGAGTTCGATGCCGTAGAAGAAGCCGTTGCCGCGGACGTCGCCGACGATCGGCAGGTCGTGCAGCTTCTCCAGGGTGGCCCGGAACGCGTGCTCGTTGTCCAGCACGTGCTGGTTGAGGCCCTCGCGCTCGAACAGGTCGAGGTTGGCGAGGCCGACCGCCGCGGAGACCGGGTGGCCGCCGAAGGTGTAGCCGTGCAGGAAGGTGTTGTCGCCCTGGTAGAAGGGCTCGGCCAGCCGGTCGGAGACGATGCAGGCTCCGATCGGGGAGTAGCCCGAGGTCATGCCCTTGGCGCAGGTGATCATGTCCGGCACGTAGTCGAACTTGTCGCAGGCGAACATCGTGCCCAGGCGGCCGAAGGCGCAGATCACCTCGTCGGAGACGAGCAGCACGTCGTACTGGTCGCAGATCTCGCGCACCCGCTGGAAGTAGCCGGGCGGCGGCGGGAAGCAGCCGCCGGCGTTCTGCACGGGTTCGAGGAAGACGGCGGCGACCGTCTCCGGGCCCTCGAAGAGGATCTGCTGCTCGATCTGGTCGGCGGCCCAGCGCCCGTACGCCTCGGGGTCGTCGCCGTGGATCGGGGCCCGGTAGATGTTGGTGTTGGGCACCTTGTGCGCGCCCGGCACCAGCGGCTCGAACGGGGCCTTGAGGGCCGGCAGGCCGGTGATGGACAGGGCGCCCTGCGGGGTGCCGTGGTAGGCGACCGCGCGCGAGATGACCTTGTACTTGGTGGGCTTGCCGGTGAGCTTGAAGTACTGCTTGGCGAGCTTCCAGGCGGTCTCGACCGCCTCGCCGCCGCCGGTGGTGAAGAAGACCTTGTTCAGGTCGCCCGGTGCGTGGTGCGCGAGCCGCTCGGCCAGCTCGACGGCCTTGGGGTGGGCGTACGACCAGACCGGGAAGAAGGCCAGCTCCTGCGCCTGCTTGAACGCGGTCTCGGCCAGCTCGGTGCGGCCGTGACCGGCCTGGACCACGAACAGGCCCGCGAGACCGTCGAGGTAGCGCCTGCCCTTGTCGTCGTAGATGTAGGTGCCCTCGCCGCGCACGATCGTCGGCACGGGGGCGTTCTCGTACGAGGACATGCGGGTGAAGTGCATCCACAGGTGGTCGTACGCGGTCTTGCTGAGATCCTTCTGGCTCACGGTTATCGGGTTCCCCACATGTAGGTCTGCTTCTTGAGCTTCAGGTAGACGAAACTCTCGGTGGAGCGCACGCCGGGCAGTGTCCGGATGCGTTTGTTGATGACGTCCAGCAGGTGGTCGTCGTCCTCGCAGACGATCTCCGCGAGGAGGTCGAACGAGCCCGCGGTCATCACCACGTACTCGACTTCCGACATGGCCGTCAGCGCGTCGGCGATCTTCTCGACGTCTCCCTCGACGTTGACGCCGACCATCGCCTGCCTGCGGAAACCCACGGTGAGCGGGTCCGTCACGGCGACGATCTGCATCACGCCCTGGTCGAGCAGCTTCTGGACGCGCTGGCGCACGGCCGCCTCGGAGAGCCCGACGGCCTTGCCGATCGCGGCGTACGGTCTGCGGCCGTCCTCCTGGAGCTGCTCGATGATGGCGAGAGAGACGGCATCCAGGTGCGGGGTGCCGTTCCTGGACTCCCGGGAGTCCCTCGGTTCTGCGCTTCGACTGGCCACGCCCTCACTGTGCACGACGTCTCGTCGGTTCCGCAAGGGCGGAGCGATGAAATCCGTTGTCTATGTGACTGAGACCTGCGGATTTCGCAGCGTTGGCGGGATCGGGGGTGTTGAAAACGTGGGTCGGCGGATTAGGGTGGGCGTCTCAGTGACTGGACAGGCGGCGGTCCGGGGTCCCGATGCCGGGCGACGGCCCGCCGCCGCTTCCGGTGACCGACCATTCGACCGCTTCACCCCCAGGAGGCCGGCAGTGACCAGCGAGCTGCGTCGTCTGCGCAACTACATCGACGGCGCGTTCCGCGACGCCGCCGACGGACGGACCACCGAGGTCGTCAACCCCGTGACGGGCGAGGCGTACGCGAGCGCGCCGCTGTCCGGCGCGGCCGACGTGGACGCCGCGATGTCCGCCGCCGCGGCGGCCTTCCCCGGCTGGCGCGACACCACCCCGGCCGAACGCCAGCGGGCCCTGCTCAAGATCGCGGACGCGTTCGAGGAGCGGGCCGAGGAGCTGATCGCGGCGGAGGTGGAGAACACCGGCAAGCCGATCGGGCTGACCCGCTCGGAGGAGATCCCGCCGATGGTCGACCAGATCCGCTTCTTCGCGGGCGCGGCCCGGATGCTGGAGGGGCGCTCGGCGGGCGAGTACATGGACGGCATGACGTCGATCGTGCGCCGTGAGCCGGTCGGCGTCTGCGCGCAGGTCGCGCCCTGGAACTACCCGATGATGATGGCCGTCTGGAAGTTCGCGCCCGCCGTCGCGGCCGGGAACACGGTCGTGCTGAAGCCGTCGGACACCACCCCGGCCTCCACCGTCCTGATGGCCGAGATCATCGGCGGGATCCTGCCGAAGGGCGTCTTCAACGTCGTCACCGGCGACCGCGACACCGGCCGTCTCATGGTCGAGCACCCGACCCCGGCCATGGCCTCCATCACCGGCTCGGTCCGGGCGGGCATGTCGGTCGCCGAGTCCGCCTCCCGCGACCTCAAGCGGGTCCATCTGGAGCTGGGCGGCAAGGCCCCGGTCGTGGTCTTCGCCGACACCGACATCGCCAAGGCCGTCGAGGACATCTCGGTGGCGGGCTTCTTCAACGCCGGGCAGGACTGCACGGCGGCCACCCGCGTCCTCGTCCAGGAGTCCGTCCACGACGAGTTCGTGGCCGCGCTCGCCAAGGCGGCCGCCGAGACGAAGACCGGGCGGCCCGACGACGAGGACGTCCTGTACGGCCCGCTCAACAACCCGGACCAGCTCCGGCAGGTCTCCGGCTTCGTGGAGCGGCTGCCCGCGCACGCCAAGGTGGAGGCGGGCGGCCACCGGGTCGGCGAGCAGGGCTACTTCTACGCGCCGACCGTGGTCTCCGGGCTGCGGCAGGACGACGAGATCATCCAGAACGAGGTCTTCGGGCCTGTCATCACCGTCCAGTCCTTCACGGACGAGGACCAGGCCGTGGAGTGGGCCAACGGCGTCGACTACGCGCTCGCCTCCTCGGTGTGGACCAAGGACCACGGCCGCGCCATGCGGATGTCCAAGCGGCTCGACTTCGGCTGCGTGTGGATCAACACCCACATCCCGCTGGTCGCCGAGATGCCCCACGGCGGCTTCAAGAAGTCCGGCTACGGCAAGGACCTCTCCGGGTACGGGTTCGAGGACTACACTCGGATCAAGCACGTGATGACGTCCCTGGACGCGTGAGCGCGGACCCGACCGGCGGGCCCCCGCGGCCCGTTCCGGGCGGGACCTCCCGGTACGGCCCCCGCGGCCCCGGACGGCAGACGCCCGTCCGGGGCCGTCCCGCGTCCCCGGCCCCACCGGCGCCGGACGGCCCCGCCGCGCAGGTCGACAAGGTGTCCCGCCTGCCGGGACGTGCTCGACGCAGCGTCGATTGTCCGGCCCCGCGGGGGAGCGGCATGCTGCCGCAATGGCCCTGACACCGAAGCTCCCGCCGCCCTCCCGCCGGACCCTGCTGCGCGCGCTGGGCGGGGGTGCGGTCCTCGGCGGCCTCGCCGGATGCGGGGTGCCGGCCGCGTACGTGTCGCCCGGCGACCGCGCGGCGGCCGACGTCTCCGTCCGGGACCGGCGGCTGCGGTTCGCCAACTGGCCGCTGTACGTCGACACGGACGACGACGACCCGACGGAGCGGCCGTCGCTGGACGCGTTCGAGAAGCGGACCGGGATCGCCGTCGACTACGTCGAGGAGATCAACGACAACGACGAGTTCTTCGGCAAGATCAGCCCCGCGCTGATGAACCACCAGCAGACCGGCCGGGATCTGATCGTCATCAGCGACTGGATGTGCGCGCGGTTCGTGCGGCTCGGCTGGGTCCAGCGGATGGACCGGTCCCGGCAGCCGCACGTCGCCCGGTACCTGGACCCGCTGCTGAGCGCGCCCGCCTTCGACCCCGGCCGCCGCTGCACCGTGCCCTGGCAGTCGGGCATCACCGGCATCGCCTACGACCGGCGCCGGGTGGGCCGGGAGATCCGCGGCGTCTCCGACCTGTGGGCCGACGACCTCAAGGGCCGGGTGACCCTGCTCTCCGGGCTCGACGAGGCGTTCGCGCTCCTGATGCAGGGCGACGGTGTCGACATCAGGACCTGGAAGGCCGACGACTTCCACCGGGTCTGCGACCTGGTCCAGCGGCAGGTCGCCCGCGGCCAGATCCGCCGCTTCACCGGGAACGACTACACGAAGGACCTGGTCAGCGGGGACGTCCTGGCCTGCCAGGCGTACTCGGGCGACGTCATCCAGCTCCAGGCCGACAACCCCGACATCCGCTTCGTCGTCCCGGAGGAGGGCGCGGAGCTGTGGTCGGACTCGCTGATGATCCCCGACCGCGCCCGGCACAAGCGCAACGCCGAGCGGCTGATCGACTACTACTACGAGCCGGAGGTGGCGGCGGAGCTGGCGGCCTGGGTCAACTACGTCTGCCCGGTCCCCGCCGCCCGGGACGTGCTGGCGGCGTCCAAGGACGAGGACACCGCCCGGCTCGCCGAGAACCCCCTGATCTTCCCGGACGGCGCGATGCGCGATCGGCTGGTGATCGCGCGGGACATCACCTCGGGGGAGCGGGTGGAGTTCGCGAAGCGGTGGAACCGCATCGTGGGGCTGTGACGGGGGCGCCCGCGCCCGCCGCCGGGGGTCAGACCTGGTTCTCGCCGCCGTCGACGTACAGGTTGGCGCCCAGGACGAAGCTGCTCTGCGGCGAGGCGAGGAACGCCACCACCGCGGCGACCTCCTCGGGGCGGCCCATGCGGGCGGCGGCGATGGCGCCGCTGAGGTTCTTCCTGGCGCCGTCCGCGTTCTCCTCGCCGAAGAGGGCCGTGATCCCGGGGGTGTCCACCGGGCCGGGCGAGATGGCGTTGACCCGGACGCCCCGGCCGACGAGTTCACCCGCCCAGGTCCGCGCGTAGGAGCGGACGGCCGCCTTGGACGCCGCGTAGGTGCCGAACGCCCGGGTGCCGTTGTCGGCGGCGGTGGAGGCGTTGAGGATCACCGACGCGCCCTCGTTGAGCAGCGGCAGCGCCTTCTGGACGGTGAGGACGGTGCCGCGCACGTTGACGGCGAACGTCCGCTCGAAGTGCTCCTCGGTGACCTCCTCCAGGGTGGCGAAGTCCGCGTAGGCCGCGTTGGCGAACACGACGTCCAGGCCGCGGCCCCGGGCGCGGACCGCGTCGTAGAGCCGGTCCAGGTCGGCCGGGTCCGTGACGTCGCCCGGCACGGCGGTGGCCCGGTCGGGGCCGATGGCGGCGACGGCCGCGTCCAGCTCCGCCGCGCGCCTGCCGGTGACGAAGACGTGCGCGCCCTCGGCCGCCAGCCGGACGGCGGAGGCCAGACCGATGCCGGTGCCGCCGCCGGTGACCACGGCGGTCCTTCCTTCGAGCTGCCCGGTGCCGGTCCCCGCGGCGGCTGTCTGCGTGCTCATGTCCATGACCTCCCCAAAAGTTCGGTACCGATCGGTACCAATTGCTGACACGGAGGACCGTAGCACCTTCCGAACCGATCGGTACAGAAAGAGTAGGATGAACGCATGGAGACGCATCGCAGGGCCCCGGTCGGACGGCCGCGGGGGTTCGACGCCGACGAGGCGCTCGAACGCGCCGTCCACGTCTTCTGGGAACAGGGCTACGAGGGCGCCAGCCTCACCGACCTCACCAGCGCCATGGGCATCACCCGCACCAGCATGTACGCGGCCTTCGGCAACAAGGAGGAGCTGTTCCGCAAGGCCCTGGAGCGGTACTCCGAGGGTCCCGCCGCGTACGTGGGCCGGGCGCTGCGGGAGCCGACCGCGCAGCGGGTCGCCACCGCCTTCCTCGACGGCTCGGTGCGGGCCACCACCCGGCCCGGCTGCCCCGCCGGCTGCCTCGGGGTCCAGGGCTCCCTCGCCGCGGGCGAGTCGGGACACGCCGCCCGCGACGCCCTCGTCGCCTGGCGCGACGAGGGCGTGGCCCGGCTCGGCGAACGGTTCGCGCGCGCCGTCGACGAGGGCGACCTGCCGTCCGGCACCGACCCCCTGCTGCTGGCCCGCTACCTGATGACCGTCGCCAACGGCATCGCCGTCCAGGCCGTCGGCGGCGCCTCTTCCGACGAACTGCACCGCGTGGCCGCCCTCGCCCTGCGAAACTGGCCGCCCGGCTGAAGGCGACCGAGGAGCAGCCCGTGACGACAGCCCGACGGCCCTTCCCCGGCGCGTGGTTGAGCGGCCTCGTCGCCTCGGACCAGGCGCCGCGGCACCTCGCGGAGTACTTCCGCGCCGTCGCGCCGGGCGAGGCGGCCGGGTACACCGGCAGCCGCTTCGAACGGCTCGGCGGCGGAGGGGACCGGCCGGAGACCGCGGACACGGTGACCGCCGACGACCTCGTCGCGGTGCAGACCCTGTCGGTGTCCGTCCCCTCGCGGGTCGCCCTCGACCTCCTGGAAGGCGGGCTCGGCCGCGACCTCCGCGAACTGCTGCGCCGCGTCCCCCGCGACCTCGACATGGCCGACGCCGCCCGTACGGACCTGGACCGCAACTCCCCGGCCCACGCCGCCTG
Organism: Streptomyces sp. SolWspMP-5a-2; assembly: GCF_900091845.1. Taxonomy (GTDB): domain Bacteria; phylum Actinomycetota; class Actinomycetes; order Streptomycetales; family Streptomycetaceae; genus Streptomyces; species Streptomyces doudnae. The sequence continues at coordinate 11,689 of NZ_FMCI01000135.1, read as the reverse complement.
GGAGCTGCTGCGCGGACAGGACAAGGTCGGCTGGGTCGTCGCGGGCAAGATCCTCGCCCGGAAGCGGCCCCGGCTGGTTCCCGTCTACGACAGCGTCGTCCGGTGTGCCCTCGGGGCGCCGCGGGAGTTCTGGCTCGGGCTGCACGGGGCGCTGCGGGCCGACGGGCGCGCCCTGCACACCGGGTTGCTCGAGCTGCGGGACCGTGCCGGGGTGCCCGGGACGGTCGGGGCGCTGCGGGTCTGCGACGTGCTGATCTGGAAGCACCACCGGGACACCCACCGCAAGCGTGGCTGCCCCGGGGTGTGACGGCTTCCCCCGCCGCCCCTCAGACCGTCGCCGCCTTCTCCTGCTGCGCCGTCCGGGCCAGGCGGGCCGCGCGGGTGCGGGGGCCGAAGACGGCCAGGGTGACCGCGCCCACCAGCCAGCTCCCCGCGATGAAGAAGAAGACGCTGCGGTAGCCGTGGTGGGTGTACAGGGACGCCACGATCAGCGGGCCCGCCGCGTTGGAGAGGCGGCCGAGGCCGTAGGAGACGCTGGTGCCCAGCGAGCGGCCCCGGGTGTCGAACACCTCGGGGGAGTAGGCGTAGCCGAGGGCCGTGTAGCCGCGTTCGAAGAGGTTGACCAGGAAGCCGAAGACGATGATCAGGACGGGGTCGAAGGTCAGCCCGTACAGCAGGCCGCAGACCGCGATCACCGTGCCGAACGCGACCAGGCACCACTTGCGTTCGAAGCGGTCGGTGACCAGCGCCGCCAGATAGGAGCCCAGCGGGGCGCCCACCGTCGTCAGGGCCACGTAGAACACCGACTTCTCGACGCTGAAGCCCTCCTTGGCCAGCAGCGTCGGCGCCCAGCTCGAATACCCGAAGAAACCGATGGTCTGGGTCACCCAGACGACCGTGAGCAGCAGGGTCGGCAGCAGGTACTTGCGCTGCAGGAGCAGGCGCAGCGGGGCCTTCGTCACCGGGGCCTCGGCCACCGGCGGCGCCGGTTCGGGCAGCGGGCCCAGCTCGGCCGTCACCCGGGCCTCGATCTCGCGCAGCACCTCGTCGGCCTTCGCGTGGTCGCCCCGGCTCTCGTACCAGCGCGGCGACTCCTTGAGGTGCCGGGTGAACAGGACGAGCAGCAGGCCGAGCGAGCCCCAGAGGTAGACGAGCCGCCACGACCAGTCGCTGAGCGGCACGACCGCGCTGGCGATGAGGTTGGTGACCGGGGTGCCGCAGATCCCGATGACGATCGCGTACGCCTGGTACTTGCCGCGCACGGCGGCCGGATACATCTCGTTGATGTAGACGACGCCGACGACGGTCATCGCCGACAGGCCCGCCGACGTCAGCACCCGGAACGCGCCCAGCGAGACCAGGTCCCAGGAGAAGACGGAGACCAGGGAGAAGAAGCCGAAGAACACCGTCGTGCGGACGAGGGCGAGTTTGCGGCCCCACCGGTCGGCGAGGGCGCCGCCCGCGAGCGAGCCGACGAACATGCCGACGAACGACAGGGACGTCACATAGGCGACGTGGTCGACCGTCACGCCCCACAGGTCGATCAGTTTGGGCGCGGTGGTGGCGAAGCTGTTGATGTCCGCGAACTCGAAGAAGTACGCGAAGGAGACGGCGAGCAGCATGGTCTTGTGGAAGCCGGAGACCGGCAGGCGGTTCATCCGGTTCATCGCGTTGGCGTTCTGCACGGGGACGGCCTTCGGGTCGGAGGGGCGGTCGGGGATCACGGCCAGTACAGGGCCATCGGGTTGGTGACCAGCAGCTTCGTGCGCTGCTCTGCCGTCGGCGCGAGGTGCGGGACGTGGTCGACCAGGAGGCCGTCGTCGGGCATGTGGCCGGTGAGGTTGGGGTGCGGCCAGTCGGTGCCCCACAGGACGCGGTCGGGGAACTCCGTCACCACCCGGCGGGCGAACGGCACCACGTCGGTGTAGGCGCGGGTCTCGCCGTCGAGGGCGGGCGGTCCGGTGACGCTGAGCCGCTCGGGGCAACTCACCTTCACCCACACGTCGTTCGCCTCGACGAAGCGCAGGAAGCGGGTGAACTCCGGGCCGCCGACCGGGCGGGTGACGTCGGGGCGGCCCATGTGGTCCACCACCAGCGGGGTCGGCAGCGAGGCGAAGAAGTCCTCCAGGTCGGGCAGGTCCGCGCTCTCGAAGTACAGGACGACGTGCCAGCCCAGCGGGGCGATCTTCCGCGCGATGGCGGCCAGGTCCGCCGCGGGCGAGGCGTCGACCAGCCGGCGCACGAAGTTGAAGCGGACGCCGCGCACACCGGCCGCGTCGAGGGCGCGCAGCTCGTCCTCGCCGATGTCGGGGCGGACGGTCGCGACGCCCCGGGCCAGCCCGCCGGAGGCGCGGACCGCGTCCAGCATCGCCGAGTTGTCCGCGCCGTGGCAGGTGGCCTGCACGATGACGTTCCGGGCGATGCCGAGGTGGTCGCGGAGGGCGAAGAGGTCGTCGCGTCCGCCGTCGCAGGGCGTGTACTTGCGCTCCGGCGCGAACGGGAAGCGGGCCTGCGGGCCGAAGACATGGCAGTGGGTGTCGACCGTGCCGGGGGGCAGGGTGAAGCGGGGCACGGACGGGCTCGGATGCCAGTCGAGCCAGCCGGGGGACTTGGGGGCGGGCATGGCGGACCTCTCGGGATGCGGGTGCGGCGGCGGGTGCGGGTGCGGTCGGGGTGTGGGGGTGGCGGCGGGTGCGGGTGCAGTCGGGGTCCGGGTGCGGCGGTGGGTACGGGTGCAGTCGGGGTGCGGCGGCGGGCGCGGGCGCGGGTGCGGGTCGGCGTGGGCGTGACGTGGCCGTGGTGCGCGTCGGCGCGGGCGCGCTGTGCCGTTGGGCGCCGGTGAGCGTCCGAGCGCGTTCCCGGGAACCGCCGGGACGGCCCCCCGCGGGTCAGCGGTTCTGGCGGCGCAGCAGCGCGTCCAGGCGCGGGTAGACGGCGCGCGCGTTGTGCTCCCGGATCGCCGCCAGGTCCGCCTCGGGCAGCCCCGCCGCCTCCGCGTACCGGCCGGTGTCGTCGAAGTGGTGGCCGCTGCACGGGTCGACGTCCCGGACGGCGCCGATCATCTCCGAGGCGAACAGGATGTTGCGGGTCGGCACGACGTCGAAGAGCAGGTCGGCGCCCGGCTGGTGGTACACGCAGGTGTCGAAGTAGACGTTGCCCAGGACGTGTTCCTCCAGCGGCGGCCTGCCCAGCGCCATCGCCAGGCCGCGGAAGCGGCCCCAGTGGTAGGGCACCGCCCCGCCGCCGTGCGGGATCACCAGCCGCAGGGTGGGGAAGTCCGCGAACAGATCGCCCTGCACGAGCTGCATGAACGCCGTGGTGTCGGCGTTGAGGTAGTGCGCGCCGGTGGTGTGGAACGCCGGGTTCACGCTGGTGCTGACGTGGATCATCGCCGGGACGTCGTACTCGACGAGCTTCTCGTAGAGCGGGTACCAGGAGCGGTCCGTCAGCGGCGGCGCGCTCCAGTGGCCGCCCGAGGGGTCGGGGTTCAGGTTCACCGCAACCGCCCCCAACTCTTCTACCGCGCGCGTCAGTTCGGGGACACAGGTGGCCGGGTCGACGCCCGGGGACTGCGGCAGCATCGCCGCCGTCGCGAACCGCCGCGGGTACAGCCCCGCGACCCGGTGGCAGAGGTCGTTGCAGAGCGCGGCCCATGCGGCGGAGGTCGCGAAGTCCCCCACGTGGTGCGCCATGAAGGACGCCCGGGGCGAGAACACCGTCAGGTCGATGCCCCGTTCGTCCATCATCCGGAGCTGGTTCGGCTCGACGCTCTCCCGCAGTTCGTCGTCGCCGATGACGAGTTCGGCGCGGGAGGGGGCGGACGCGGGGTCGGCGAGCGCGGCCGTCTGCCTCTCGCGCCAGGCGGCGAGGGCGGGCGGTGCGGTCGTGTAGTGACCGTGACAGTCGATGATCATGAGGGTCCTTCCCGGGGCGCGGTTGCCGCCGACCGCCGCAGCCTCGCGCCGCCCCGGAGCCCCGCACGAGACACCCCGGCACAGAACTAACCGTCCCTTAACATTGCCGCCCGCTGACCGTCCGTGCGCGCATCGTCGCAGGTGGTAGGGGGTGCGCGTGGTCTACATTCGAAGGCGGCGCGGGCACGGGAAGGCACGGACGACAGGAGGCCGCGGGGTGCAGATACTGCTGGCCGAGGACGACGACGGCGTCGCCGCGGCGCTGGTGGAGGTCCTCTACGACCACGGGCACGTCACCCGGCGGGTGCGCCACGGCCGGGACGTCCTCACCTATCACCGCAGCTCCGACCTGCTCCTGCTCGACCTCGGCCTGCCCGACCTGGACGGCCTCGACGTCCTGCGCGCCCTGCGGGCCGTCAGCGACCTGCCGGTGCTGGTGCTCACCGCCCGCGGCGACGAACGCTCCGTCGTGCGCGGACTGCACCTCGGCGCCGACGACTACCTGGTCAAACCGGTCCGGCTGGCCGAGCTGCTCGCCCGCATCGACGCCGTCACCCGGCGCAGCCGCGGCCGCGCCGGGACCGGGACAGGACCGGTGCGCGTCGGCGACGTCGAGATCGACCTCGACGTCCGCCGGGTCACCGTCGGCGGCGACCCGGTCGGGCTGACCACCAAGGAGTTCGACGTCCTCGCCGCCCTGGCCGCCCGCGCGGGCACCGCCGTCAGCCGGGAGCAGCTCCTCGACGAGGTGTGGGGCGACGCCTACCACGCCGTCTCGCGCTCCCTCGACGTCCACCTCACCCAGCTGCGCGCCAAACTGCGCCGCCCCGAACTCCTCACCACCATCCGGGGTTTCGGCTACCGGCTCGGGGAGTGAGGGCGGCGTGCGCACCCGGGTCCAGGCCGCGCTGCTGATGTTCGTCGTGCTGGCGGTGGCCGCCTTCGCCGTCCCGCTGCTGCTGTTCACCGCCTCCGACCGCACCCAGCAGTGGGTCCTCGCCCGCAGCTCCGACCTCGACCGCCTCGCCTCCCTCACCGACCAGGCCGCGGCCACCGGCGACACCTCAGCGCTCACCGCCGAGGCCCGCCGCTACACCCAGCTCTACGGCGAGGGGCTGGTGGTCACCGACACCCGGCGCAGACCCGTCGTCGAGACCGGCGGGGTGCGGGCCGCCGACCCGGCCGTCGCCCGCCTCCTCGACGCGGCCCTGCGCAACCAGACCGCCCACCCCTCGGCCGCGCTGCGCCCCTGGTCGCACGGGTCGCGCACGTTCGCCGAACCGGCCGGATCGGGCACCCGGGTCTCCGGCGCCGTCGTGCTGCGCGCCTCGACCGGCGCGGCCGCCCACGACATCGCCCGCCGCTGGGCCGCCGTCCTCGCCGGGACCGCCCTGGTCGCGGTGGCCTGCACGGTCCTCGCCCGCGCCGCGACCGGCTGGGTGGTCAGCCCGCTGCGCCGCCTCGACCGCGCCGTCGGACAGCTCGCGGCCGGGCTGCCGCCGGAGCAGACCAGGGCCGGCGGGCCGCCCGAACTGCGGCAGCTCGCCACCGGGTTCAACCGCATGGCCAGGACCGTCACGGCCGCCCTCGAACAGCAGCGGCGGCTGGTCGCCGACACCTCGCACCAGATGCGCAACCCGATGGCCGCGCTGCGGCTGCGCGTCGACGCCCTCCACCCCCATCTGCCGCCCGCCGCCGACCGCACGTACACCGGCGTCACCACCGAACTCGACCGGCTGGAGACCCTCCTCGACGACCTCCTCGCGCTGGCCGCCGCCGAGCACCGGGCCGGGGAGCTGACCGTGACCGACGGGCCCGACGTGCGCTGCGAGGTCGCGGCGGTCGTCGCGGAACAGGGTGCGCGGTGGGAGCCGGTGGCGCGGCGGGCCGGGCTGCGCATCACGTCCTCCGCCGGGCCGCCGTCGGCGGTCGCCGCCTGCACCGACGGTGAACTGGCCCAGGTCGCCGCCGTCCTGCTGGACAACGCGATCAAGTACGCGGGCCCCGGCGCCGGGATCACGCTCGGCCACGGCGTCGAGGGCGGGTACGCGGTCCTCACCGTGACCGACGACGGACCGGGCCTGCGCCCCTTTGAACTCGCCCTGGCCACCACCAGGTTCTGGCGCTCGGCCGACAACTCCCGCACGAAGGGAACCGGGTTGGGCCTGGCCATCGCCGAACAGCTCCTCGCCGCCCGCGGCGGACGCCTGGAGCTGACCTCCGCCCGTCCCCGCGGCCTGCGGGCGAGGGCCCTGGTGCCGCGCCACCCCGGAGGAGCGCGGTGAACGGCGGCCCGCACCCCGCCCGCCGCCGGGCGCTCCGGGCCGGGCTCGGCGCCGCCCTCGGGGGTCTGCTGGGCGGCGCCCTCGCCGCGGACGGGTCGCGGCAGGACCCCGGGCCCAGCGGCGTGCTGCGGATCGCCACCGGGGAACCCACCGCGTTCTACGCCGCGTTCGGACGGCTCCTGGCCGCCGAGATCGAGGCCGCCCACCCCCGGCTGGTCTGCCGGATCAGGACCACCCCGGGCAGCCTCACCAACATCGAGCTGCTGCGCGACCGCCGCGCCGACCTCGCCCTCGTCCTCACCGACACCGCGCGGGCCGTCCAGGCGGCCGGACCGCTCCCCGGGCCGGTGCCGCTGCGGGCCATCGGCCGGGTCTACGAGACGTACCTCCAGTTCGCCGTGCGGGCCGACTCGCCGGTGCGCACGGTGGCCGACCTGGCCGGACACACCGTCTCGCTCGGCGCCACCGGATCGGGCGCCGCCGAACTCGGCGAACGGCTGCTGCGCGCGGCCGGTCTCGCCCCGGGGGACGTCCCCGTCCGGCACCTCCCGCTGGAGACGGCCGCCGCCGCGATGCGCACCGGCGCGATCGAGGGACTGCTGGTGGCGGGCGGCGTCCCGCTGCCCACCCTCTCCGACCTCGACGTCAGGCCGGGGCTGCGGTTCCTGCCGCTGGGCGGGCTGCTGGCCCGGCTCGGCGGCGCGGACGGGCGGGCCGGGGCCGGGCTCGAGGAGGTGTCGCTGCCGCAGGGCGCCTACCGGGCGGCGGCGGGCGTCGCCACCATCGGCGTCTCCAACCTGCTGGTCTGCCGTCCCGACCTGGACCGCAGGGTCGCCGAGACCCTCACCCGGCTGCTGGTGCTGCGCGCGGGCGCGCTGGTGCCCGGCAACGCCGTCGGCACGCAGTTCCTCGACGTCCGCAGCCTCATCGGCACCGGCGCGATCGCCCTGCACCCGGGCGCGGTGCGCGCCTACCGGGCACTGCACGGCTGACCCCGCCGAAACCCCCCGGCGCGACTTTGCCATCTCTTTACAACCTGTCCCGGTGCTGCCTCGTCTCTCCGCTCGATTCCTTTCCGCCAACGAGAGAGAGCCACCTGATGCGTCGAACCTTCATCGGTGCCGCGGCCCTCGGTTGCGCCGCCGTCGTGCTGGGCACCGTCCCCGCCTTCGCCGACTCGACCACCCCGACCACCCGCCCCGCCGAGGCGTCCCCGGTGCCCGCCACCGGGCCGACCGACCGCGCGTCCGAGGCGTCGCCGGTGCCGAGCACCCAGCCGACCCGCGCGACCACCCCGACCAAGCGTCCGGCCTCCCGCGACCAGGTCTCCGTGGTCCCGGCCGGTGCGCCCGACACCGGGGTCACCGGCCCCGCGCAGGACTCCGGCACCCCGGCCGCCGCGATCGGCGGGGCCGCCGCCACGGCGCTCCTGGCCGGTGCCGGTTTCGTCGTCGTGCGCCGCCGCCGGGCGACCGGGGCATGAGTCCGTTCTCCAGGCGCGCGTTCCTCGGTGCGGCCGCCGTGTCCCTCGTCGCGGGCTGCGGTCCGGGCGACGGCACCGGCGTCCGCACGGAGGGCGAGGGCGGCGCGGGAAGCACGGGCGGCGACGGCAGCGGCGCCGGGAACTCCGGCACCTCACCGTCCGCGCCCGCCGGATCGGCGCCTCCGACGGCCGGTTCGCCGCCGGTACGGCTGCTGATCCCCGCCATCCACGTCGACACCCCGCTGCTGCGGCTCGGTCTCGCCGCCGACGGCACCGTCCAGGTGCCGCCGATCACCGCGCACGACCGGGCCGGCTGGTACCGGCACTCACCGGCACCGGGTCAGACCGGACCGTCGGTGATCCTCGGCCATGTCACGGTCGGCTCCTTCGGGGACGGCGTCTTCCGCCACCTCTCCGAGCTGCGCCGGGGCGACACGATCGAGGCGCGCCTGGAGAAGGGCGGCCCGGCCCGCTTCGAGGTCACCGCCGTCCGCACGGTCGCCAAGTCCGCCTTCCCCACCCAGGAGGTGTACGGCGACGTCGACCGGCCGGAGCTGCGGCTCATCACCTGCGGCGGCGCCCACGACGGTGACGGCTACGCCGACAACGTGATCGTGTTCGCCGCGCCGGCCGCCGATCCCACCTGATCCACGGGGGAAGGATGCAGGGCCGCGGAACGTACGCCGTCGGCCCGGCATCCTTCCCCACGTGCCCCCACGACCATGGAGAGCGTTGAAACGGTCCCGTGACAGGGCTGCGTCCGAGCTGTTCGCTGCCCTCTACCCACGCCTGGCCGGCTGGTGCCGACGGCTCGTCGACGACGACGGGACGGCCCACGAGATCGCCAGCGAGGCGTTCACCCGGCTCTGGGCCCGCTGGGCGTCCGTGGAGGAGCCCCGGGGCTTCCTCTACGTCACCGCGGCCAACCTGGTCCGGGACCACTGGCGCAAGACGGAGCGCGAGCGGCGGGCGATGCGCCGGGCCACCACGGAGGCCGCCGTCCGCCCGCACCCCGAACAGGCCGACCCGTCGGTCCGGTTGCTGGTGCAGTCCCTGCCGGAGCGACTGCGGGTCCCGATCCTGCTGCACTACTACGCTGACATGCCGATCCGGGAGGTGTCCGCACTGACCGGCCGCAAGGAAGGAACTGTCAAGGCCGACCTCCACGCGGCCAGAGAACTGCTCCGCGTCCACCTGAGGAGAAGCCTTGACCACACACCCTGACGACAGCGCCGGACCCGACCCCGAGGACCCGCTGACCGTCATCCTGCGTCCCCCGGACGACCTGCTCGGCCCGCCCGTCGGCCGCTACCGGGAGATCCGCCGCACCGCGGGCCGCCGCAAGGCGCTGCGGGCGCTCACCACGGCCGGGGTGACCTGCGCGGTCGCCGTCCTCGTCGCGCTGCCGCTGCGCACCTCGGGGCCCGGCACCCCCGACGCGCCGGTCGTCCCGATGGCGCCGCCGCCGGTCAGCGGGTCCACGGTGCCGACCCCCTCGCCCGCGTCCCCGGCGCCCGAGCGGCGCAGCGAGCCCCGCGACACCACCGGGTCGCCGGTGGCCTCGCCGCCGTCCCGGCGCGCGGAGAAGGAGCCCAGGACGTCTGTCCCGAGGAGGGAGGCGTCCGAGGCGACCTTGCCGTCCTCGATCGCGTCCGTCGCACCGACCCGCCCCGTCCAGGACACGCCCACCACCCCGTCGCCGTCCCGCGAACTCCGCACGTCGGGGCGGAGTTCGTAGCCGGGGCAGGGGCGCGCCGGTCGCCGTGGGTTCCGGCCACGGCGACCAGCGCGCCAACGTCCCTTCCGAACAGGCCGGTTGACGAGGGTCACCGCCCGGGTCGCCTCAACTCCGCAGCGTGTGCAGTGTGCCGACCCGGTTGGTGGTGATCGAGTCGACGCCCGCGTCGATCAGCCTGCGCATCGAGCGGCGGGTGTCCGGCGTCCACACCGACAGCAGGTAGCCGTCCCGGTGGACCCGCTCCGCCAGGGCGTGATCGACCAGCCCGAAACGGTAGTTGAGCCAGCGCGGCCTGACCGCGTCCAGCAGTCCGGCGCGGGCCGGGGCCAGCGTCGTACGGGTCAGCGCGATCTCCGCGGACGGGTCGGCGGCGCGCACCGCGAGCATCGACGGCGCGTCCCCGGTCCAGTAGACGCGCTCCCCGGCCCCGCACTCCCGGGCCGCCGCCACGATCGTGGCCACCGCGCGGTCGTCCGGCCGCCCCGGCAGGTCGATCATCACCCGGCCGTCCCCGGTCGCGGCCAGCGCCTCGGCCAGCGTCGGCACCCCGCCGCCGGTCACGCCGCGCACCTCGTCCGCGGACAGGGCGTGCAGCGGACGGTCGTGCTCCCAGAGGCGGGTGAGGGTCTCGTCGTGCAGCAGGACGGGCACGCCGTCTCTGGTGAGGCGTACGTCGATCTCGACCGCGTCCGCGCCCAGACGGAGCGCGGAACGCAGCGAGTCGAGCGTGTTCTCACGGGCGTGGTAGGGGGCGCCGCGATGGCCCACGGCAGTCAGAGTCTGCATGGGCCCATTGTGGTGGGCTTCAGGAGGAGAGCCACCGCGCGGTGTACGTGTCGATCTCCGCGGCCAGCAGCGCCGTGCCCGACGCGTCCAGGAAGGACGCCTCGACCGCGTTCTTCGCCAGCTCGGCGACGCCCCGCTCGTCGAGGTCGAGCAGCCGGGCGGCGACCGCGTACTCGTTGTTCAGGTCGGTGCCGAACATCGGCGGGTCGTCGGAGTTGATCGTCACCAGCACGCCCGCCTCGACGAACTGCCTGACCGGGTGCTCGTCGAGGGTGGCGACGGCGCGGGTGGCGATGTTCGACGTGGGGCACACCTCCAGCGGGACGCGGCGCTCGGCGAGGTGCGCGAGGAGCTTCGGGTCGCGGAAGGAGTTGGTGCCGTGCCCGATGCGCTCGGCCCGCAGATGCGTCAGCGCGTCCCAGACCGTCTCGGGGCCGGTCGTCTCCCCGGCGTGCGGCACCGACCGCAGTCCGGCCGCGACCGCCCGGTCGAAGTACGGCTTGAACTGCGGCCGCGGGACGCCGATCTCGGGCCCGCCGAGCCCGAACGACACCAGTCCCTCCGGGCGCAGCCGGTCGTCGGTGGCCAACCGGACGGTCTCCTCGGCGGCTTCGAGTCCCGCCTCGCCGGGGATGTCGAAGCACCAGCGCAGCACGGTCCCGAAGTCGGCCTCGGCCGCCTTGCGGGCGTCCTCGATCGCGTCCATGAACCCCCGCTCGTCGATGTTGCGGCGGGTGGACGACCAGGGGGTGACGGTCAGTTCGGCGTACCGCACCTGCTGGCGGGCCATGTCCCTGGCCACCTCGTAGGTGAGCAGCCGGACGTCCTCGGGGGTGCGGATCAGGTCGACGACGGAGAGGTAGACGTCGATGAAGTGCGCGAAGTCGGTGAAGGTGAAGAAGTCGGCGAGGGCCTCGGGGTCGGTGGGGACCTTGGAGTCGGCGTGCCGGGCGGCGAGTTCCGACACGATGCGCGGGGAGGCGGAGCCGACGTGGTGGACGTGCAGTTCGGCCTTGGGCAGTCCGGCGATGAACGCGTGCAGGTCCCGCGGGGCCGCGGCGGACTCGAAGCGGTGGTCGGTCAAGGGTTCCTCCCCGGAACGGCGTCCCCGGCGATGTCGGCCGGACGGGACGCGGTGATCGGCTGATCGGTGACTCGGGGATCATCGTAGGCCCGGATTACGTGGGTTCGGCGGGGGCCGTAGCATGACGGGACGTTCGACAGAGGGGGGTCCTGGCATGTCCGACGACGCGCAGACGCCGGCAGCGCCGGAGAACGGCGCCGCGGCGGCCCCGGGGCACCGGTCCGACCCCTGGGCGGGCCGGGACGTCTCCGGCACGGCGGCGGACGGTACGACGGCGGACCCGTGGGCCGGACGCGAGGTGAGCGGGGCGGTACCCGGCGGGACCGGGACGACCCCGGACCCGTGGAGCACGCCCGAGGACGCGGCGCCCCCGGCGGACCGCACGGCCCCGGACGCCCC
>NZ_FMCI01000019.1 GCF_900091845.1 Streptomyces sp. SolWspMP-5a-2 | reverse complement strand
ACACACCCCACGACTCCAACAACCGGAACAACGCCACCTCGAACGCGAACAACGCCGGCTGCGCGAACCCCGTCTCCCCCAACGACCCCGCCCCGGCCGACCCCTCCCCCGCCGTCATCAACGACACCACCGAACGCCCCACATACGGCTCAAGCGCCGCATCCACCTCCGCCAGCACCTTCCCGAACAGAGGGAAAGCAGCGGCCAGTTCACTCCCCATGCCCGCCCGCTGAGCGCCCTGCCCCGAGAACACGAACCCGGTCCGCCCCGACGAACGCACCCCCCGCACCACACCACCACCCGCGCCACCCGCCGCCAGCGACTCCAGCCCCGCGACCAACTCACCCCGATCCCCGCCGACGACGGTCAGGGCGTGTTCGTGGGCGGCACGGGTGGTGACGAGGGAAAGGCCGATGTCGGCGACGTCCACGTCGGTCCGTGTCCTGGCGTACTCGGCCAGCCGGGCGGCCTGGGCGCGCAGGGCGTCCTCGGTCCTGGCGGAGATCGTCCAGGGCACCACGGGAAGCGCGCGTTCGACGGGAGGCCGTTCCTCGGCGGTCCTGGTGTCCCGGGGCTCCGGCTCCTCGATGATGACGTGCGCGTTGGTGCCGCTGACGCCGAAGGCGGAGACGGCCGCGCGCCGGGGGCCGTCCTGGCGCCTGGGCCACGGGCGGGCCTCGGTGAGCAGTTCGACGGCGCCGGACGACCAGTCGACCATCGGGGTCGGTTCGGTGATGTGCAGCGTCCTGGGCAGGACGTCGTGCCGCATCGCCTGCACCATCTTGATGACACCGCCGACCCCGGCCGCCGCGACCGTGTGTCCGATGTTGGACTTCAACGAGCCGAGCAGCAGCGGCCGTTCACGCCCCTGGCCGTAGGTGGCCAGCAGCGCCTGCGCCTCGATCGGATCTCCCAGACGCGTTCCGGTCCCGTGCGCCTCCACCGCGTCGACGTCCGCGGGCGACAGACCCGCGCTCGCCAACGCGCCCCGGATCACCCGCTCCTGAGCGGGACCGTTGGGAGCCGTCAACCCGTTGCTCGCGCCGTCCTGGTTCACCGCCGAACCCCGCACCACCGCCAGCACCCGGTGACCGTTGCGCCGCGCGTCCGACAGCTTCTCGACGACGAGGAGGCCGACGCCCTCCGACCACGCGGTGCCGTCCGCCGTCGCCGAGAACGACTTGATGCGGCCGTCGGGGGCGAGTCCCTTCTGCCGGGAGAAGTCGATGAATCCACCCGGGGTCGCGGTGACGGTGGCGCCGCCGGCGAGGGCGAGGGTGGACTCGCCGCGGCGCACCGACTCCACGGCGAGGTGCAGGGCCACGAGCGACGACGAGCAGGCCGTGTCCAGGGAGAGGGCGGGCCCTTCGAGGCCGAGGCTGTAGGCGATCCGGCCGGAGGCGACGCTGCTGAGCTTGCCGGTCATGAGGTGGCCCTCGAACTCCTCGGGCCCGTAGAGACCGAGGTAGCTCTGCTCCACCACCCCGGCGAAGACACCGGTCCTGGACCCCTTGAGGGTGGTGGGGTCGATTCCGGCGTCCTCGAGGGCCTCCCACGCGGTCTCCAGCAGCACGCGCTGCTGGGGGTCCATGGCGAGCGCCTCGCGCGGTGAGATGCCGAAGAAACCGGCGTCGAAGTGCGCGGCGCCGTCGAGGAACCCGGCCTCGCGGGCGTACGAGGTGCCGGGCTCCTGCGGGTCGGGGCTGTAGAGGGACTGGAGGTCCCAGCCGCGGTCCGCGGGGAACGGGCCGATGGCGTCCGTGCCGTCCGCGACGGTACGCCACAGTTCGTCGGGTGAGGTCACCCCTCCGGGGAAGCGGCAGGCCATGCCCACGATCGCGACGGGTTCGCCGCGGGACGTCTCCAACTCGGTGATGCGTTCCCGTGCCTTCTGGAGATCGGCCGTCACCCACTTCAGGTACTCGACCAGTTTCTGCTCTCGGTCCTGGGCCTGCTGTTCGTCACGGCTGTCTGCGGACATGCGGAATCAGTCTCTCCTCGGTACGGCGTGGTGCCGGGAACTCGTGGGACGTGCCGGACGGTCAGCTCGCGGCGCGGCCGAGCTGGGTGTCGATGAAGTCGAAGATCTCGTCGGCGGAGGCGGAGGCGATCGGGTCGGGCCGGGGGGCGGGGTCGTCCGGGGCGGCGGCCGTGCCGACGGGTGCGCTCACCTTGGCCAGCAGGGTCTGGAGCCGTACGGAGACCCCGACGCGGGACGCGTCGTCGGTGAGCCGGTCCAACGCGGCTTCCAGGGAGTCGAGTTCGTCGTGGACGCGGTCGGCGGGGTCGGCCGGGCCAGGTGCTGCCTCGGCCCGCAGGTACGCGGCGAGGGCGGCGGGGGTCGGGTGGTCGAAGACGAGGGTGGCGGGGAGCCGGACGCCGGTCGCCGCCGCCAGCCGGTTGCGCAGTTCGACACCGGTCAGGGAGTCGAAGCCCAGCTCCTGGAAGGGCCGTTCGGGAGCGATGCCGGCCGGGCTGACGTGCCCCAGGACGGCGGCGACCGTCGCGGTGACGGTCTCCAGCAGATAGCGCTCCTGCTGGTCCTCCGTCAGCTCGGCCAGGTGCTCGGCGAGGGACGGCGCGCCGTCCTCCTCCGCCGCCGGTGTCTCCTGCGGTCCGGGGACCGTGCCGCCCACCGCCGCGGGGGCGAGGGGCGAGGCCACAAGGGCGGGGAGACCCGAGGCCACGCCCCGGTCGAACAGGGCGAGCCCTTCGGTGTCGGCGATCCGGCGGAACCCGTCGCGGGCATACCTGTTCAGGTCCTGGTCGCTCAGGTGCGCGTTCATACCCCGGTCGCGCCACAGGCCCCAGGCGAGCGCGGTGGCGGGCAGGCCGCGGGCCGCGCGGTGGATGGCCAGCGCGTCGAGGAAGGCGTTGGCCGCCGCGTAGTTGGACTGGCCGGGTGCGCCGAGGACGCCGGCCATGGAGGAGAAGAGGACGAAGGCCCGCAGCTCCGAGTGGCGGGTCAGTTCGTGCAGGTGCCAGGCGGCGTCGGCCTTCGGCCGCAGCACGGCCCGCAACCGGTCGGCGTCCTGTGCGCCGAGCAGCGCGTTGTCGAGGACGCCGGCCGCGTGGACGACTCCGGTCAGCGGGTGCTCGTCGGGGATGCCGTCGAGGACGGCGGCCAGCGAGCGCCGGTCGGAGACGTCGCAGGACTCGACGGTGACGGTGGCGCCGTGTCCGGTCAGTTCGGCCACCAGCTCCCCGACGCCCTCGGCCCGCCTGCCGCCGCGGCTGACCAGGAGGAGGTGGCGGACCCCGTGCTCGGTCACCAGGTGCCGGGCGAGCATCCCGCCGAGCGCTCCGGTGCCGCCGGTGATCAGGACCGTTCCGTCGGGGCCCCACGGGGAGTCGGCCGGGTCCCGGTCGGTCACGGCGGTGAGGCGCGGCAGGAGCACCCGGTCGTCGCGTACGGCGGCCCTGGGGTGTCCGGCGGCGACCAGGGCGGAGAGGGTCGCCTCCGTGAGGGTCGGGGCGTCGAGGACGGTGATCCGGCCGGGTGCCTCGGACTGTGCCGAGCCGATGAGTCCCCAGGACGCGGCGGCGCCGAGGTCGGTGATGTCGTCGCCGTCCACCGCGGCGACGGCACCGCAGGTGCGGAGCACCAGCCGCACGTCCGTGAGGCGTTCGTCGGCCAGCCACTGCTTGACGAGGTCCAGCGCGTACCGGGGGCCGTGGGCCCAGTCGTCCGGGGTGGCGTCGGACGGGAGGGGGGCGAGGACGGTGTCGACGCGGGCGCCGGCCGCGACGGCGGCGGCGAGGTCGGCGACGGTGGTGTAGCGGGCCGTACCGGCGGGCAGCGGGTCCGCGGTCGCCCGGTCCGGTGCGAGGAGCGCCCAGTCATGGGTCGCCCGCGGACCGGGCGGGTCGAGCGGCTCCCAGGACTGCCGGAAGAGTGCCTGTTCCGCGGTCCGGGGTGCGGCGGGTTCGGGCCGCAGCCAGAAGGAGTCCCGTTGGAAGGCGTAGGTGGGGAGGTCCACGGTCGAGGCACCGGTGGGGGCGAAGAAGGCCGTCCAGTCCAGTCCGGTGCCGCGGCAGTGCAGGGTGGCGAGGGCGGCGGTCAGCGACTCGGGTTCGGGCCGTCCGCTCCGGACGGCGGGCACGGCGAGGGTGGTGTCGCCGGCGGACTGCGCGACGAGGCCGCCGAGCACCGGGCTCGGGCCCACTTCGAGCAGGGTGGTGACGCCTTCGGACTCC
>NZ_FMCI01000200.1 GCF_900091845.1 Streptomyces sp. SolWspMP-5a-2 | reverse complement strand
GTGCGGCTCGGCGGGGCACCGGCGGAGGCCTGGCAACGGCTCGGCTCGCTGCCGGGGGCGGCCGGTCTGGCACGGCTCCTGGAACGGGCCGGTGAGTCCGGGTCGCCCGCCGCTGAGCCGGTCGCCCGGCTGGCCGCGGGGGCCCGCGCGGAGTGGGCGCGCGCCGCGACGGCACGGGCCAGACGGGCGGCCGTCCTGGTCACCGTCCCGGTGGGCCTGTGCTTCCTGCCCGCCTTCATCGCGGTCGGCGTGCTGCCCGTGGTGATCGGGCTGGCGGGCGGGGCGTGGGGAGGGGGTGGCCGATGACCGGACGCCG
Organism: Streptomyces sp. SolWspMP-5a-2; assembly: GCF_900091845.1. Taxonomy (GTDB): domain Bacteria; phylum Actinomycetota; class Actinomycetes; order Streptomycetales; family Streptomycetaceae; genus Streptomyces; species Streptomyces doudnae. The sequence continues at coordinate 26,709 of NZ_FMCI01000200.1, read as the reverse complement.
GTGAACGGACGGAGGGCGCCGGGCCCGACGGGGGCCGGGCGCATGCGAAGGAACCTGAATCTGACGGGGGTTGCGATGCACAAGGCGGTACGGACTCGGACGGACGCGCTGCGGCGGGCGGTGCGGCGGGACGGCGGGATGGTCACCTCGGAGTACGCGATGGGGATCGTCGCGGCGGTGGCGTTCGCGCTGGTGCTCTACAAGGTCGTCACCAGCGGCGCGATCACCGCCGAGTTGCAGGACGTGGTGCGGCGGGCCCTCGATGCGGGGGTCTGAACGGCGCGCGCGGGACCGGGGGTTCGTGACGGCGGAGTCGGCCGTGGTGCTGCCGGTGCTGGTGGTGTTCGCGCTGGCCCTGGTGTGGGGGCTGCTGGCGGTCGTCGTCCGGATCCAGTGCGTGGACGCGGCGCGCGCCGGGGCTCGGGCGGCGGCCCGTCAGGATCCGGCCCCGTCCGTGGCACGGGCGGCGCGCGAGGTGGCGCCGCGCGGCGCGGAGGTCACGGTGAGCCGGGAGGGCGAGCAGGTCCGGGTGGTCGTGGTGGCCCGGCCGCCGGGGCTGCGCGGACTGCCGTTCACGGTCCGGGAGGAGGCCGTGGCGGCGGCCGAGGACCTGGGGGAGGACGGCGGATGAGACGGGCGGTGGGCGGCGTTGGCTCGGATCGCGGCTCCGCCACCGTGTGGAGCGTCGGGGTGATCGCGGTGCTGTGCGCGGTGTTCGGCGCGGTGCTGGCCCTGGGGCAGGCGGTGGCGACACGGCACCGCGCGGCGGGCGGCGCGGATCTGGCGGCGCTGGCGGCGGCGGACCACTGGGCCGAGGGCACGGCGGCGGCCTGCGCCCGCGCCGACCTGGTCGCCCGCTCCCAGGCCGTGCGCCTCGTGCGCTGCGTGGTCGTCGCGGACGTCTCGGACGTGACGGCGGCGGCCGGACGGGGGTTCTTCGCGACGGAGGTCCGGGCACGGGCGGGACGGGTGGGACGAGGGGACCGGGGGGACCAGGTGGCGTCGGAGGGGGTGGGGGTTCCCGGGTGTCCTGGGACCGCGATCCCACAGGCGTCGCGGGAGGGGCCTCGGGGGCCGCGGGGGGCTCTGGGGCCTACGGGATCTCCGTCGCCCTCGGCGGGGCCTGCTGGGCCTCCCGCTGGGCCGGGGGCGGGTTCCGGGGCGTGCCGGGGGACGGGAGAGGCGCCTGAGCCCGGCTCTGGCCCCGGTCCTGGTCCAGGCCCCGGTGCTGATCCTGGCCGTGGTCTTGGTCCCGACGCCGTCCTGGGCCCTGGCCCTGGCTCTGGCTCTGAGCCCGATCCTGCTCTTGGCCCTGGTCCGGGCCCCGCCCCTGCTCCTGCTCCTGGCCTTGGTCCTGCCGCGGCCCTTGGTCCGGGCGTCGCTCCTGCTCCTGCTCCTGCCCCTCTTCCCGGTCCTCCGGGGCGTTTCTCAGGAGGGTGGTGAGGAGTCGGATCGCGCCTCTCTTGTGGAGCGGGTCGTTGCCGTTGCCGCACTTGGGGGACTGGATGCAGGACGGGCACCCGGCCTCGCACTCGCAGGAGGCGATGGCCTCGCGGGTCGCCGTCAGCCAGGCGCGGGCGGTGCGGAAGGCGCGCTCCGCGAAGCCCGCGCCGCCCGGATGGCCGTCGTAGACGAAGACCGTGGGCAGGAGGGTGTCGGGGTGCAGGGGGATCGACACCCCGCCGATGTCCCAGCGGTCGCAGGTCGCGAAGAGGGGCAGCAGGCCGATGGAGGCGTGCTCGGCGGCGTGCAGGGCGCCGCCGAGGATCTCCGGGTTGATCCGGGCCTCGTCCAGTTGGTCCTCGGTGACCGTCCACCACACCGCGCGGGTGCGCAGGGTGCGGGGCGGGAGGTCGAGCCGGGTCTCGCCGAGCACCTCGCCGGTGATCAGCCGCCGGCGCAGGAAGGAGACGACCTGGTTGGTGACCTCGACGGAGCCGTAGCAGAGGCGGGCGTCGCCCCACGGGATCTCGGTGTCGGTCTCCAGGACGGAGATGGCGGTCGTGTCCCGGGCGACCGTCGAGTAGGCCGGGCTGGCCTGCTCGACCAGGGCGACCGACTCGTCCAGGTCGAGGGAGCGCACCAGATAGGTGCGGCCCTGGTGCAGGTGGACCGCGCCCTCGTGCACCGCCGTGTGCGCGGAACCGGCGTCCACCGTGCCGAGGAGGCGGCCGGTCGACGCCTCGACGACCTGGACCGGCGGGCCGCCCTCGCCGCGGATGTCGGTGAGGTCGGCGGCCCGCTCGCGGCGCGTCCAGTGCCAGGCCCGCGCGCGGCGGCGCAGCAGCTTCGCGGCCTCCAGCTGGGGCAGCAGCCCGGCGGCGGCCGGGCCGAACAGGTCGAGGTCGTCCTCGGTCAGCGGCAGTTCGGCGGCGGCGGCGCACAGGTGCGGGGCGAGGACGTACGGGTTGTCCTGGTCGAGGACGGTGGACTCCACGGGCTGCCGGAACAGCGCCTCCGGGTGGTGGACCAGGAACGTGTCCAGCGGGTCGTCGCGGGCGACGAGGACGGCGAGGGCGCCCTGCCCGGCCCGTCCGGCGCGGCCCGCCTGCTGCCACAGGGACGCGCGGGTGCCCGGGTACCCGGCGATCACCACGGCGTCCAGGCCGGAGACGTCGATGCCGAGTTCCAGGGCGGTGGTGGCGGACAGGCCGAGGAGTTCCCCGGAGTGCAGGGCCTGTTCCAGGGCGCGGCGCTCCTCGGGGAGGTAGCCGCCCCGGTAGGCGGCCACCCGCCGGGCCAGCGAGCGGTCGATCTCGGACAGCCGCTCCTGGGCGATGACGGAGATCAGTTCGGCGCCGCGCCGGGAGCGGACGAAGGCGACGGAGCGGACCCCCTGCACGGTGAGGTCGGTCAGCAGGTCGGCGGTCTCGGCGGTGGCGGAGCGGCGGACCGGCGCGCCCTTCTCGCCCTCCAGGTCGGTCAGCGGCGGCTCCCACAGGGCGAACACCAGTTCACCGCGGGGCGAGGCGTCGTCGGCCACCTCGACCACCGGCAGGCCGGTCAGGCGGCGGGCGGCCACCGCGGGGTCGGCGGCGGTCGCGGAGGCCAGCAGGAAGACCGGGGAGGCGCCGTAGCGGGCGCAGAGGCGGCGCAGGCGGCGCAGCACCTGGGCGACGTGCGAGCCGAAGACACCGCGGTAGGTGTGGCACTCGTCGACGACGACGTATTTCAGCGACTTCAGGAAGGAGGACCAGCGGGGGTGGGACGGCAGGACGCCCCGGTGCAGCATGTCCGGGTTGGTCAGCACGTAGTTGGCGTACTGCCTGACCCACTCGCGCTCCTCGAACGGGGTGTCGCCGTCGTAGACCGCGGGGCGGATCGCGTTTCCCAGCGGTTGTGAAAGTTCTTTCACCGATCGGCGCTGGTCGGCGGCGAGGGCCTTGGTCGGGGCGAGGTAGAGGGCGGTGGCGCCCCGGCCGTTCGGGGCCTCGGAGCCGTCCAGGAGGGTGGACAGGACGGGCACGAGGTACGAGAGGGACTTCCCGGACGCCGTGCCGGTGGCGACGACCACCGAGGTGCCGTCCAGTGCGTGTTCGGCCGCCTCGGCCTGGTGGACCCAGGGGTGTTCGATCCCGGCTCGGCGCACCGCGGCGATCACCTCCGGGCGAATCCGGTCAGGCCAGACGGCATGCCGACCCGCACGCGGGGGCAAGTGCTCCGTATGAGTGATGCGCGAAGCCCGGCCCGGCCCGGAGGCGAGCCGGCCCAGCACCGTGCCCGGGGCGAGCCGGGAAACGGCGTCCGTCAGGGGTCCGTCGGGTCGGTGATTCTTGGCCATCGGCATCGAGTGTGTCACTGGCGTGACGGACAATGGGACCAAGGCGTCGTGCACGCCTGCCGGTAAGTGATTGAATGCCATCGCGGCTGGCGAACCGTTCCGGGGGCTCCGCCGAGGTGTCCCGAGGGACGACCGCTCGATAGCAAGGTGCTGGAGGATCCGTGGACCTGTCCCTGTCGACCCGTACCGTCGGCGATCGCACGGTCGTCGAGGTCGGTGGAGAAATCGACGTGTATACCGCGCCCAAGTTGCGCGAGCAGCTGGTCGAGCTGGTCAACGACGGGAGTTTCCACCTCGTCGTCGACATGGAGGGTGTCGACTTCCTCGACTCCACCGGGCTCGGCGTGCTGGTCGGCGGCCTGAAGCGGGTGCGTGCCCATGAGGGCTCGCTGCGCCTGGTCTGCAACCAGGAGCGCATTCTGAAGATCTTCCGCATCACCGGTCTCACCAAGGTGTTCCCGATCCACACCTCGGTCGAGGAAGCGGTGGCCGCCACCGACTGACCGTCGGCCCGGGAGCGGGACACCCCCGCCTCCGGGGCGGAAGACGATCATCCAGGGGGTCCGGGCGTTCCGTGGCCCGGCCCCCCGAGCACGCCCGTAGTTCAGAGGGGGATGCATGGCCACCGTTGAACTCCGCTTCAGCGCGTTGCCCGAGCACGTCAGGACCGCCCGGCTGGTGGCGGCAGCGGTGGCGCGCAGGGCCGGAGTGGACGAGGCCGTCCTCGACGAGGTCAGGCTCGCGGTCGGCGAGGCCTGCACCCGTGCCGTGGGCCTGCACCAGAACGGCGGCATCACCGCCCCGGTGCAGGTGCTGCTGATCGAGGAGGAGAAGCAGTTCTCCATCGAGGTCGGCGACGAGGCGCCCCGCTCGGTACCCGGCGGTGACGCGTCGGGCGGCGCGGGCGACGACGTCGAGACCGAGGAGGACGAGATGGGCCTCGCGGTCATCAGCGGCCTCGTGGACGACGTGGAGGTCTCCGCGGGCGAGCACGGCGGGTCGATCCGTATGACCTGGCCCACCACCCCGCAGGGCGCCCCGCTCCTCTGAGCCGGCCCCGACGCCGTACCGCACCATCAGCAGGGCCCCGCCGACGCGGGGCCCTGAGGCGTTTTCCGGCCGGACGGCACTCGGACGACACTGCCGCGCCACCGGTGCCTTCCCGGCCTTTCCCGAATGCGTGAAGCAATTCACGAACAATCGCGCGCGGCGACGATCAACGGCCGATAATTTGATCAAGCCGTCCTGCGGTGCCAATATGGGAGTCGATGTCGGCGGCAATGCCTCCGGGGCGTTACCGCATTCCCGTTCCGCCCCTCGGCGTCGATCATTCGGCGCCCTGCGTGTGCAGGCCAATTCATCGTGCCGCGCCCTGTATTGATCAGGTTCCGCTCCCTACAATCCGTCCACGTCTTGAGCTCAGTCCAAGCGTCAAGGAGGACGAATGGCGGGGCTTTCCACCTCTCAGCAGTTCGACCGTTCCACATCCCTCGCGGCCGCGGTCCTGACCGACGGCAACCGGATCCTGGTGGTGGTCATCGCGGTCGTCGCGCTGGCCGCCCTCGTCGTGGCGGGCGTCCTGGTGCGCCAGGTGCTCGCCGCGGGCGAGGGAACCGACCGGATGAAGGAGATCGCGGCCGCCGTCCAGGAAGGCGCCAACGCCTATCTGGCCCGGCAGTTGCGCACCCTCGGTGTTTTCGCCGTCGTGGTGTTCTTCCTGCTCCTGCTGCTGCCCGCGAGCGACTGGAATCAACGCATCGGCCGATCACTGTTCTTCCTGATCGGCGCCGGATTCTCGGCGGCCACCGGCTATATCGGCATGTGGCTCGCCGTCCGCAGTAATGTGCGGGTCGCCGCGGCGGCCAGAGAAGCGACCCCGGCGGAAGGCGAACCGGAAAAGGATCTCCTCACCGTCTCGCACCGGGCGATGAAGATCGCATTTCGCACGGGCGGTGTCGTCGGCATGTTCACGGTGGGGCTCGGCCTGCTCGGCGCCTCCTGCGTGGTGCTGGTGTACGCGGCCGACGCGCCCAAGGTGCTTGAGGGATTCGGCCTCGGCGCCGCCCTGATCGCCATGTTCATGAGGGTGGGCGGCGGCATCTTCACCAAGGCCGCCGACGTCGGCGCCGACCTGGTCGGCAAGGTCGAGAAGGGCATCCCGGAGGACGACCCGCGCAACGCCGCGACCATCGCCGACAACGTGGGCGACAACGTCGGCGACTGCGCGGGCATGGCGGCCGACCTCTTCGAGTCGTACGCCGTGACGCTGGTCGCCGCGCTGATCCTCGGCAAGGCCGCCTTCGGCGACGCCGGGCTCGCCTTCCCGCTGCTGGTACCGGCGATCGGTGTGATCACCGCCATGATCGGCATCTTCGCGGTCTCCCCGCGCCGGTCCGACCGGGGCGGCATGTCCGCGATCAACCGCGGTTTCTTCGTCTCCGCGGTGATCTCGCTGGTCCTCGTCGCCGTCGCCGTCTTCGTCTACCTCCCGGCCCGCTACGCCGACCTGCACGGCGTCACCGACGCGGCGATCCGGGCGAAGGGCGGCGACCCGCGGGTCCTGGCCCTGGTCGCGGTGGCGATCGGCATCGTCCTCGCCGCCGTCATCCAGCAGTTGACCGGCTACTTCACCGAGACCACCCGCCGTCCGGTCCGCGACATCGGCAAGACCTCGCTCACCGGCCCGGCCACCGTGATCCTCGCGGGCATCTCGCTGGGGCTCGAATCAGCCGTCTACACCGCCCTGTTGATCGGGCTCGGGGTGTACGGGGCGTTCCTGCTCGGCGGTACGTCGATCATGCTCGCGCTGTTCGCGGTGGCACTGGCCGGTACCGGCCTGCTCACCACGGTCGGTGTGATCGTCGCCATGGACACCTTCGGACCGGTCTCCGACAACGCGCAGGGCATCGCCGAGATGTCCGGCGACGTCCAGGGCGCGGGCGCGCAGGTGCTCACCAACCTGGACGCCGTCGGCAACACCACCAAGGCGATCACCAAGGGCATCGCCATCGCCACCGCCGTCCTCGCGGCCGCGGCCCTCTTCGGCTCCTACCGCGACGCGATCACGAGCAACGTGGCCGACGTGGGCGAGAAACTCACCGGCGCGGGCTCGCCGCTCACCCTCTCCATGGACATCTCGCAGCCCAACAACCTCGTCGGACTCGTCGCGGGCGCCGCGGTCGTCTTCCTCTTCTCCGGGCTGGCGATCAACGCCGTCTCGCGGTCGGCGGGTTCGGTGGTCTACGAGGTGCGGCGGCAGTTCCGCGAGAAGCCCGGGATCATGGACTACAGCGAGAAGCCCGAGTACGGCAAGGTCGTCGACATCTGCACCAAGGACGCCCTGCGCGAGCTGACCACGCCGGGGCTGCTCGCCGTGATGGCGCCCATCTTCATCGGGTTCACGCTGGGCGTCGGCGCGCTCGGCGCGTACCTCGCGGGCGCGATCGGGACGGGCACGCTGATGGCGGTCTTCCTCGCCAACTCCGGTGGCGCGTGGGACAACGCCAAGAAACTCGTCGAGGACGGCAACCACGGCGGCAAGGGCAGCGAGGCCCACGAGGCGACGGTGATCGGCGACACCGTCGGCGACCCCTTCAAGGACACCGCGGGGCCCGCGATCAACCCGCTCCTGAAGGTGATGAACCTGGTCTCGCTGCTCATCGCACCGGCGGTGATCAAGTTCTCCTACGGCGCGGACCGGAGCCTCGGGCTGCGGATCCTGATCGCGGCGCTGGCGCTGCTGGTCGTCGTCGGCGCGGTCTACGTCTCCAAACGGCGCGGCATCGCCGTCGACGACGACAGCGGCCAGGGCACCAAGTCGCCGGACCACGCGGCGGTTTCGTAGGCCGGGCACCGTCCGGTCCCGGCCGGGACGACCCCAAGGGACGGGCGGGCGGCGCGCGTTGGCGCGCCGCCCGCCCGTCCGCCGTGCCCGGCCCCTCTCGTCGTGAGGCTTCTCTCCCTTGGTGCAAATGGGCGCAATGTGGCAGCAATGGGTTCCTTGTCGGCCGGTGGAGAGGCGGAGGCGGTCCGTCCGCCGTGTAGGGTCCGGGGGCCCAGAGCGATGGAAGGGACCGATCCGGTGAACAAGAAGCTCGCGGCCACACTGTCCGGCGGGGCGGTACTGGCGCTGGCGCTGTCGGGATGCGGCAGCAGCGACAACGGCAACGAGAAGCTGGACGCCTGGGCCAAGCAGGTCTGTGACGCGGTGCAGCCGCAGGCCAAGAAGATCGAGGCCGCGAACGCCGCGATCCAGAAGGAGACCTCGGACAACAGCAAGCCCGAGGACGTCAAGAAGACCGACGCCAAGGCCTTCCAGGACATGTCCGCCGCGTACAAGGCGATCGGCGACGCCGTCCAGCAGGCCGGGGCCCCGAACGTCGACAACGGCGCCAAGAAGCAGCAGGACGCCGTCAAGGAACTCCACGGCATCTCCGCGTCCTACGCGTCCCTGGAGAAGCAGGTCGACGACCTCGACACCAAGGACCAGGCCAAGTTCGCCGACGGCCTCAAGGGCATCGCCACCGCCCTCAACAAGCTGAGCCAGAGCGGCAACGACGCCCTGAAGACGCTGGAGGAGGGCGACGTCGGCAAGGCGATGGCCAAGCAGCCCAGCTGCAAGAGCGCGTCGGCCCCGGCGTCGGCGACGGCGGGTTGATCGCGACGGCGGGCTGAGGGCGGGGCCGGCCGCAGCGGGTTGACGGCGGCGGGCCGGTCCCGGTCGGTTGACGGCGGCGGGCCGGTCCCGGTTGGTTGACGGCAGCGGCTTGACGGCGGCGGGCCTGGCTCGGTCGGTCGACGGCGGTCGGTCGGCGATTGTGGGCCGTAGAAGCGGCGGGTGACGGCCGCGGCTCGACGGTCGTGGTGCGGCGGACGCGCGTCGGTGTCGTCGGGCGCGGTGGCGGTGGGCCCGCGGTGGCGGCGGGGCGGCGGAAGCGTGGCCGCGGCGTCCGGACGGTGACCTCCGGTCGACGGCTCGGGGCGGTCCGGGCCGGTGCGTCGCGCGGGCGCTCGCGATGTCCGGGCGAGCGGCCACAATGGGGGCGTGAGTGATTCCGGTCTGTCCTCCCCGTCCCCCCTCCCGCCCCTGCCGGCCGCCGACCGGCCCGAGACGGCCGCCCGGCTGCGGGACGCCTTCCTGGGCGCGTCCTTCACCGCCGACGGACTGCTCGACCTGCTCGGCGCCCCCGCCTACGCGGCACTGGCCCGCAGCGAGACCGTGCCCGCCCTCCGGGCCACCCGCGGGGACACCCCGCTGGAGCTGCTCGTGCGGCTGTTCCTGCTGCAGCAGCCCGTGCCGCACGCACGCGTGGCGGACGTCCTGCCCGTCGACGAGTGCCTGGCGGGCGGCTGGCTGACCGCCGCCGGGACGGACGAGGTCGCCGCGGCCGTGGACGTCCGGCCCTACGGCGGACCCGAGGGCGAGGACTGGTTCATCGTCTCCGACCTGGGCTGCGCGGTCGGCGGCGCCGGCGGCGTCGGCAGCCGGGAGGAGGGCGTCGTCCTGGGCGTCGGCGGCGCCTCCACGACGCTCGCCGGTCTCACCGTCCGCACGCCGGTCGCCGCCGCCCTCGACCTCGGCACCGGTTCCGGCATCCAGGCGCTGCACGCGACCCGGCACGCCACGCGCGTGACGGCCACCGACGTCAACCCGCGCGCGCTGCACATCACCGCGCTCACCCTGGCGCTCTCCGGCGCCCCCGCCGCCGACCTGCGCGAGGGGTCCCTCTACGCGCCCGTGCCGGACGGGGAGACGTACGACCTGATCGTCTCCAACCCGCCGTTCGTGATCTCGCCCGGGGCCCGGCTGACCTACCGGGACGGCGGGATGGGCGGGGACGACCTGTGCAGCACCCTCGTCCGGCAGACGGGCGAGCGGCTCAACGAGGGCGGGTTCGCGCACTTCCTCGCCAACTGGCAGCACGTGGCGGGCGAGGAGTGGCAGGACCGGCTCCGCGGATGGGTGCCGCGCGGCTGCGACGCCTGGATCGTGCAGCGCGAGGTGCAGGACGTCACGCAGTACGCCGAGCTGTGGCTGCGCGACGCCGGTGACCACCGCGCCGACCCGGCCGCCTACCAGGCGCTGTACGACGCCTGGCTCGACGAGTTCGAGGCGCGCAAGGTGAAGGCCGTCGGCTTCGGGTGGATCACGCTGCGCAGGACGGCCTCCGCCGAGCCGACGGTCACCGTGGAGGAGTGGCCGCACCCGGTCGAGCAGCCGCTCGGGGAGACGGTCCTGGCGCACTTCGCCCGCCTCGACTACCTCCGGGAACACGACGACGCCGCGCTGCTCGAAGCGCACTTCAAGCTCGCCGCCGAGGTGGTCCAGGAACAGGTGGGACTGCCCGGCGCCGAGGACCCGGAGCACGTGGTGCTGCGCCAGCACCGCGGGATGCGCCGGGCCACCAAGGTGGACACGGTCGGCGCGGGCTTCGCGGGCGTCTGCGACGGCTCGCTGAGCGCCGGGCGCATCCTCGACGCGATCGCCCAACTGGTCGGCGAGGACCCGGTCCTGCTCCGCGACCGCACCCCCGCACAGATCCGCCTCCTCGTCGAACAGGGCTTCCTCGAACCGGTGTGAGCGACCGCTTCCTTCCGGGGTCGGCGAGCGACCGGCCCGGTTCCGTGAGCCGACGGGTGATCGGACCGGTCCCGTGAGCCGACGTGCATCCGGATCGACCTCCTGCGTCGACGTGCGATCGGACCGGCCCCGCGAGCCGACGTGCGACCGGACCGGTCCCCTGCGCCGACGTACGACCGGACTGGCGACGGGCCGCCCCGGCCGTGGGCAGGGGGCGGGATCCGGCGACGGGGGGTGAAACCGGCCAACCCGGCGCCTGGGCCCGTCCGCCGCGCCAGGGGCGTGCGCTCCAGCGTGCGAGGGCGCCCGGGGCCGGGAGGGCCGCGGCGTCGGCCCCGCGTTCACCTCCGGTTCGCCTGCCCGCAGTCCGCGCGTGCGAGTCTCCCCGGCGAGGCACGCGCCGACAGGGAAAAGGGGACTGGGGGAGCCATGGAGAGCGGACCGGCGATCTTCGCGGGCGCGGTGTTCGCCCTGTTCGGAGCGGCGCTGCTGGTGTGGACCGTGGTCCGGGTACGGCACGGCCTGCCCGTCGCCGAGGATGTGAACCCGGTCGCATCGGCGACCCTCGCGAGCCTCTTCTCGCTCACCGCGCTGGTCCTCGCCGCGTGGTGCTTCACCCGGCTCTGAGCGCACCCGCCGAGCCGCGGCTCCGCTGTTCAGAACGTGATCGTCCGGTTCGGCTCGAAAAGGCCGGTGGGTACTCCGGGCGGCAGGAATGGCGGTAGTCGGGTTACCGTTCGAGTGGCCGTTGCGGGCTTTTCCCGTTTGACACGGGGGCGGGATGTACCGTCACACTCCGCAGCGTCACCATGACCCGACCCCGGGACGAAGGCCTGGGGAGGCCCCAGCATCGACCGGAGAGAAGAGCGAAGTTGTCCCCGACCAGCGAGACCGCACAGGGCGGGCGTCGACTCGTCATCGTCGAGTCGCCTGCCAAGGCGAAGACGATCAAGGGCTACCTCGGCCCCGGCTACGTAGTCGAAGCGAGCGTCGGGCACATCCGTGACCTTCCCAACGGTGCCGCGGAGGTGCCCGAGAAGTACACCGGCGAGGTGCGCCGCCTCGGGGTGGACGTCGAGCACGACTTCCAGCCGATCTACGTGGTCAACGCGGACAAGAGGGCGCAGGTCAAGAAGCTCAAGGACCTTCTGAAGGACTCCGACGAGCTCTTCCTCGCCACCGATGAGGACCGGGAGGGCGAGGCGATCGCCTGGCACCTCCAGGAAGTCCTCAAGCCGAAGATCCCGGTCAAGCGCATGGTGTTCCACGAGATCACCAAGGACGCGATCCGGGCGGCCGTCGCCAACCCGCGCCAGCTCAACCAGAAGCTCGTCGACGCGCAGGAGACCCGCCGCATCCTCGACCGCCTCTACGGCTACGAGGTCTCGCCGGTCCTGTGGAAGAAGGTCATGCCGCGCCTGTCGGCCGGCCGCGTCCAGTCCGTCGCCACCCGCCTCGTGGTGGAGCGGGAACGCGAGCGCATCGCCTTCCGCTCCGCCGAGTACTGGGACCTGACGGGCACCTTCGCCACCGGCCGCGCCGGTGACGCCTCGGACCCGTCGTCGCTGGTCGCCCGTCTGCAGACCGTCGACGGCAGGCGGGTCGCGCAGGGCCGCGACTTCGACTCGCTGGGACAGCTCAAGAGCGAGCAGACCCTCCACCTCGACGAGGCGAACGCGCGCGCCCTCGCGGCCGCCCTGGCCGAGACCCGGTTCGCGGTCCGCTCCGTCGAGTCCAAGCCGTACCGCCGCTCGCCGTACGCCCCGTTCCGTACGACGACGCTCCAGCAGGAGGCCAGCCGCAAGCTCGGCTTCGGCGCGAAGGCCACGATGCAGGTGGCCCAGAAGCTGTACGAGAACGGCTTCATCACCTACATGCGTACCGACTCCACGACCCTGAGCGACACGGCCGTCAGCGCGGCCCGTGCCCAGGTCACGCAGTTGTACGGCGCCGACTACCTGCCGCCGCAGCCGCGCACCTACGCCGGGAAGGTCAAGAACGCGCAGGAGGCGCACGAGGCGATCCGTCCCTCGGGTGATCGTTTCCGCACCCCCGCCGAGACCGGCCTGACCGGCGACCAGTTCCGGCTGTACGAGCTGATCTGGAAGCGGACCGTCGCCTCCCAGATGAAGGACGCCACCGGCAACAGCGTCACCGTGAAGATCGGCGGCACCGCGGCCGACGGCCGGGACGTCGAGTTCAGCGCCTCCGGCAAGACGATCACCTTCCACGGCTTCCTCAAGGCGTACGTCGAGGGCGCCGACGACCCGAACGCGGAGCTGGACGACCGCGAGCGCCGTCTGCCGCAGGTCGCCGAGGGCGACGCGCTGAGCGCCGAGGAGATCACGGTCGACGGGCACGCCACCAAGCCCCCGGCCCGCTACACCGAGGCCAGCCTGGTCAAGGAGCTGGAGGAGCGCGAGATCGGCCGCCCGTCGACGTACGCGTCGATCATCGGCACGATCCTCGACCGCGGCTACGTCTTCAAGAAGGGCACCGCGCTCGTCCCGTCCTTCCTCTCCTTCGCCGTCGTCAACCTCCTGGAGAAGCACTTCGGGCGGCTCGTCGACTACGACTTCACCGCCAGGATGGAGGACGACCTCGACCGCATCGCCCGCGGTGAGGCCAAGGCCGTGCCGTGGCTGAAGCGCTTCTACTTCGGCGAGGGCACGGGCACCGGCGGCGCGGCCGACGCGGGCAACGGCGACGGCGACCACCTCGGCGGCCTCAAGGAACTGGTGACGGACCTGGGCGCGATCGACGCCCGCGAGGTCTCCTCGTTCCCGGTCGGCAACGACATCGTGCTGCGGGTCGGCCGCTACGGGCCGTACATCGAGCGCGGCGAGAAGGACTCCGAGAACCACCAGCGCGCCGACATCCAGGAGGACCTGGCCCCGGACGAGCTGTCCGTGGAGATGGCCGAGGAGCTGCTCGCCAAGCCGAGCGGCGACTTCGAGCTGGGCACCGACCCGCAGAGCGGCCACCAGATCGTCGCCAAGGACGGCCGCTACGGCCCCTACGTCACCGAGGTGCTCCCCGAAGGCACCCCGAAGACCGGCAAGAACGCCGTGAAGCCGCGCACAGCGTCCCTCTTCAAGTCCATGTCCCTGGACACGGTCACCCTGGAGGAGGCGCTGCGGCTGATGTCGCTGCCGCGCGTCGTCGGTGCGGACGCGGAGGGCGTGGAGATCACCGCGCAGAACGGCCGCTACGGTCCCTACCTCAAGAAGGGCACCGACTCGCGGTCCCTCACCAGCGAGGACCAGCTGTTCACCATCACGCTGGAGGAGGCGCTGGCGATCTACGCGCAGCCGAAGCAGCGTGGCCGCGCCGCCGCCAAGCCGCCGCTGAAGGAGCTGGGCGAGGACCCGGTCAGCGCCAAGCCGGTCGTGGTGAAGGACGGCCGCTTCGGCCCGTACGTCACCGACGGGGAGACCAACGCGACGCTCCGCTCCGGCGACAGCGTCGAGGAGATCACCCCGGAGCGTGGCTACGAACTGCTCGCGGAGAAGCGGGCGAAGGCCCCGGCGAAGAAGTCCGCCAAGAAGACGGCCAAGAAGGCGCCCGCGAAGAAGGCCCCGGCCAAGAAGACGGCCGCCAAGAAGACCGCCGCGAAGACGGCCGCGCCCGCCAAGAAGGCGACGGCGGCCAAGAAGACGACGGCCAAGTCGGCCACGGCCGCCAAGAAGACGACGGCCGCGAAGAGCACGGACGATTGACGGCACGACACCCCGAACGGCCCGCGGCTCCCACCCGACCGCGGGCCGTACCGGTTGCCGACCCCACTGCGGGCCGTCCGGCCGCCGTCCCGACTGCGGGCCGTCCGGTCGCCGACCCCACAGCGGGCCGTCCGGTCGCCGTCCCCGCCGCTGGCCGCCCGCCGCTGGCCGCACCGGTCACCGTCGCCGCGGTCGTCCCGTGCCGGTCCCTCCGCACGACGCGCGCGGTCTCTTCGCGAAACGAACGCGCCCCGACAACACTTTGGTGTCAGGGCGGGCGTACGTTCGGACGGCGCGGCTGGTTGTCGGTGGCTGCCGATAGGCTGAAAGCATGACGCGAGCCGACCAGCCAACGGCCCACCAAACGGCCCCCGACGACGCACTGGTCGCGGACTCCCGCGAACGCGCCGTCCGCGCTCTCCTGCGCGAACCGCAACTCAAGCGGTTGTGGAGCGCCCAACTGGTGGGCGGAATCGGCGATGTCCTCGCCCTGCTGGTGACAGTGGTCCTGGTGCTCCAGGCGGCCATCGCCGAAGGCGCCTTCGGCGGCGGCTTCCGGGGCGTGGCGTTCGCAGTGGCGACCGTCTTCGGCGTGCGGATCCTCGCGACGATCCTCTTCGGGGCGGTGCTCCTCGGCCCGCTCACCACGCTCACCGCGCACGAGGGCCCGCTCGACCGCCGCTGGACGATGGTCGGCGCCGACGGCCTGCGCGCCCTGCTGCTGATCATCGCGCCCCTGTGGATCGACTGGACGCCGGACAACGCCCTGGCCGTCCTGCTGGTCACCGCGTTCGTGACCGGAGTCGCCGAGCGCTTCTGGACGGTGTGCAGGGAGAGCGCGGCCCCCGCGCTGCTGCCCGCCCCGCCCCTCGAAGGCGCGACGGTACGCCCGCTGCCCGACCACATGGACGCGCTGCGCAGGCTGTCCCTGCGCACCGGCTTCGTCGCCGTACCGCTGGCCGCCGCCGTCCTCGTCGGCGCCTCCCTCGTCAACAACCTGCTGGGCGCCGGGATCGCCTGGTTCGCCCAGCACCAGGCGGCCCTCGGCTCGTACGTCGCGGCCGGACTCTTCGCCGCCTCCCTCTCGGTCGTGACGTTCCTCGAACTGCCGGACGTCCGCACCCCCCGCGCGCGTTCCCCGCTGGAGGGCCTGCGCCGCCCGAGGACCGGCACCGGCGTCGACAAGGGCCGCACCGGGAGCATCCCGCTGCTCGCCGTCGCCTCCGCGTCCGTGGCCGGCGCGATCGCCGCCGCCGTCTCCGTCGCCGTGCTGCACGCGAAGGAACTGCGCGGCGGCCCCGTCCTGTACGGCCTGCTGGTGCTCGTGCTGACCGGCGGGGTCGTCGTCGGCATCCGCACCGCGCCCAGGATCCTCGTGACGCTGTCCAGGCGCCGCCTGCTCGCGCTGGCGATCGCCTTCACCGGCGTCGCGCTGCTGGCCGCCGGGCTCGTCCCGGACGTCACCACCGTGCTGCTGGTCCTCGCGCTCGCCGGAATCGGCGCGGGCGTCGCCGCCAACACCGGGCACACCCTGCTCGACCAGGAGGCCGAGGACTACCGGCGCACCCGCACCACCGAGCACCTGCACGCGCTCGTGCGGGTCTTCGTGGCGGTCGGCGCGGTCGTCGCCCCGCTGGTGGCCGCGGGCATCGGCCCGCACCGCCTGGAGAACGGCAAGTTCGTCTTCGCGCACGGCGGCGCCGCCTTCACGCTGATGCTCGTCGGCGCGCTGCTGCTGCCGCTCGCCGCGCTCGTCCTGGCCAAGGCCGACGACCGCTCCGGCGTTCCGCTCCGCAACGACCTGCGCGACGCGCTGCTCGGCGGCGACGACCCGGTCCCCGACCGCGCCGCCACCGGCTTCTTCATCGCCGTCGAGGGCGGGGACGGCGCCGGGAAGTCCACCCAGGTCGAGGCGCTCGCCGAGTGGATCAGGGCCAAGGGCCACGAGGTCGTCGTCACCCGCGAACCCGGGGCCACCCCGGTCGGCAAGCGGCTCCGTTCGATCCTGCTCGACGTGTCGAGCGCCGGGCTCTCCCACCGCGCGGAGGCCCTGCTGTACGCGGCCGACCGCGCCGAGCACGTCGACACCGTGGTCAGGCCCGCCCTGGAGCGCGGCGCAGTCGTCGTCTCCGACCGGTACGTCGACTCCTCCGTCGCCTACCAGGGCGCGGGACGCGACCTCTCGCCGACCGAGATCGCTCGCATCAACCGCTGGGCGACGAACGGACTGGTGCCGCATCTGACGGTCCTGCTCGACGTCTCCCCGGAGATCGCCCGCGAGCGCTTCACCGAGGCGCCCGACCGTCTCGAGTCGGAACCCGCCGAGTTCCACGCGCGCGTGCGCTCCGGTTTCCTGACGCTCGCCGCGGCGGCCCCCGGCCGCTACCTCGTGGTGGACGCGGGCCAGGAGGCCGAGGCCGTCACGACGGTCGTCCGGCACCGGCTCGACCAGCTCCTGCCGCTCTCCGCGGCCGAGATCGAGGCCCAGGAGGAGGCGCGCAGGAAGGCCGAGGAGGAGGCCCGCCGCAAGGCCGAGGAGGAGGCCGCCCGCAAGGCCGAGGAGGAGCGTCAGGAGCGCGAACGCCAGGAGCAGCTCGCCAAGCTGCGCGCCGAGGAGGAGGAGCGCAAGCGGCGCGAGCTGGAGGAGGCGCAGCGGCGCGAGGCCGAACGCCAGGCGGAGGAGGCGCGGCTGCGCGCCGAGGAAGCGCGTCGGCGGGCCGAGGAGGAGCGGGCCCGGCTGCTCGCCGAGGAGAAGGTCCGCGCCGAGGAGGACGCCCGCCGCAAGGCGGACGAGGAGCGGCGCCGCAAGCAGGCCGAGGAGGAGGCCAGGCTGCACGCCGAGGCCGAGGCCAGGCGCCTGGAGAAGCAGCGCAAGGCCGAGGAGGCGCTCCAGCGCGCCGAGGAGGCCCGCCGCCTCGCCGAACAGGCGGCCACCGTGGCGGAGACGGGCCCCAGGAAGTCCTTCCCGCGCGCGGACGAGGACACCTCCCGGACGGAGGACCCGAGGACGACTGCGGCGCCGGGCGCCGGTTCGGGTCCGGGCGCGGGCGCGGGTTCCGCTGCGGATTCGGGTGCGGCTTCGGGTCCCGGGCGGACCGCGGGCGGTGCCTCCGACGAGACGGCTGTGCTGCGGCCGGTGCGTGACGGCGACGGCGGCGGCCGGGACTCCGGCGCGTCCGGGCGGGCGAGCGGGGCGCGTCGCACGGGCGGCGAGTCCGACTCCGAGGTGACGGCGACGCTGCCGAAGCCGCCGGTGCCCTCGGGCGCGGCGGACGAGACGGCGCAGCTCCCGCCGGTGGCGCCGGGCGCGGCCGACGAGACGGCCGTGCTGCCGCCCGTCGTGCCGGGTGCCGCGGACGACACGGCCGTGCTGCCCCCGGTGCGCGGCGGCGACCCGGTGGACCGGGTGCCCCGGGGACTCTTCCGTGACGAGTCGGGCTCGGCGCGCGGACAGCGCCGGAACCCCGACGCGGGCGACGACCGTACGCGGGAGCTGCCCCAGGTCGGCGCGCCGGAGACGGACGCGTCCGACGCCGGTGCCCGGACGCCCCGCCGCAGGCCGCGCCCCGACTGGGCCGAGGAGACCCCGCTGGACGACCTCCCGTCCCTGGCCGACGAACTGCTCGGCCCGCGCGACGACGAGCGCGATGACGACGGGGGCCGGGGCCGCGGCGGACGCTGACGCGGAGGTAGGACCGGCAACGGAAGCAGGGCCGGGACCGGAAACGGGAACGGGAACGGGAACGGCGCGAGGCTGAGCGGCCGCCGCACTTCGGTGCGGCGGCCGTTCGGTTCGGTGCGGTGGCACCGGTGCGGTGGGAGCACCGGCAAGAACCGTCTCAGGCACCGGGCACCGGGCACTGGGCACCAGGCACCAGGCAGGGGGCACCAGGCAGGGGGCACCCGGCACTGGGCAAGGGGCACTGGCTCTGCGCGACGGCATGGCGAGGGAACGGCGTTGCGGCGTGCCGCCCGCATGGGTCGGGCACCACCGCTGTCCCGCTGTCCCGCCGTCCGGTTGCCCGGTTGCCCGGTTGTCAGTGGCAGCCCGCACAATGGATCCCGGAACACGAAGCGTGACGAAAGGGCGGGGTGACACATGACGGTCTGGGACGACCTCGTCGGCCAGGAGAAGGTGGCCGAGCGGCTCGACGCGGCCGCGCGGGACGCCGACGCGCTGGTCACCGCGTACGCGACCGGCGCCCCCGCACCCGAGGCGACGAAGATGACGCACGCCTGGCTGTTCACCGGCCCGCCCGGCGCCGGGCGGACCCACACGGCGCGGGCCTTCGCCGCCGCGCTCCAGTGCGTGTCCCCGGACCGCGCGCTCGGCGGCTCCCCCGGCTGCGGATTCTGCGACGGCTGCCACACCGCGCTGATCGGCACCCACGCGGACGTCACCACCGTCGCCGCCGTCGGCGCGCAGATCCTCGCGGACGACATGCGGGACACCGTGCGGAAGTCGTTCACCTCACCGGCGAACGGCCGCTGGCAGATCATCCTCGTCGAGGACGCGGAGCGGCTGAACGAGAAGTCGGCCAACGCGGTCCTGAAGGCGGTCGAGGAGCCCGCCCCGCGCACGGTGTGGCTGCTCTGCGCGCCCTCCCTGGAGGACGTCCTGCCCACCATCCGCTCCCGCTGCCGCCACCTGAGCCTGCTGACGCCGTCCGTCGACGCCGTCGCGGACATGCTGGTGCGGCGTGACGGGGTCGAACCGGCGGTGGCCGCGTCCGCGGCCCGTGCCACGCAGGGCCACGTCGACCAGGCCCGCCGCCTCGCCACCGACCCCGCCGCCCGCCAGCGGCGCGCGGCCGTGCTGAAGATGCCGCTGCGTGTCGAGGACGTCGGCGGCGCGCTCAAGGCGGCGCAGGAGCTGGTCGACGCGGCCGCCGAGGACGCCAAGCAGCTCGCCGAGGAGATGGACGGCAAGGAGACGGAGGAGCTGAAGGCGGCGATGGGCGCGGTGCAGGGCGGCCGGATGCCGCGCGGCACGGCGGGTGTGATGAAGGACCTGGAGGACATGCAGAAGCGCCGCAGGACCCGCACCCAGCGCGACAGCCTGGACCTCGCCCTCACCGACCTCACCGGCTTCTACCGCGACGTCCTGGCGCTGCAGTTCGGCTCCAGGGTGGCGATCGCCAACGGGGACACGGAGGACGCCCTGCAGCGGCTCGCGCGCGCCGGCACCCCCGAGGCGACGCTCCGCCGGATCGAGGCGATCGGCGCCTGCCGGGAGGCACTCGACCGGAACGTGGCGCCGCTGCTCGCGGTGGAGGCGATGACGATGGCGCTGCGGACGGGCTGAGGGCGAGCGGGGTCGGAGCGCCGCGGAAGACGGGCGGGGCACCTCGGGGGCTGGGCGGAGCACCGCAGGGGCGGGGCGGATTGCCTCGGGGTCGGGGCGGAGCGCCTCGCGGGCCGGAGGAGCGCCCAGGGGGGACAGTGCGGAGGCGGAGATTGACCAGGTACCTCGTACGAGCAGATCCGTGTACACAGAGCGTCCGGGCGATCGCTCACGGTTACCCTCGCTTGATGTACTTCAGGCGAACCTCCCGTCGGGCCCCAGGGTCCTCCGCTCCGCGTCCGCGCACCACCGGCACGCTGCTCGCCGCCGCGACGGCGGCGGTCCTGCTGGTCCCGGCCTGCTCGCCGTCGGGCTCGTCGGACGCCGTCGAGGGCGCGGCGGCGGCGTTGCCCGCGCTGCCGAAGGCGACACCGGCGGCGCTGACGTCGTACTACGGCCAGAGGCTCGCGTGGCACGGCTGCGGGGCCTCCGGTTTCGAGTGCGCGACGATGAAGGCGCCCCTGGACTACGCCGACCCGTCGGCCGGGGACATCAAGCTGGCGGTGGCGCGCAAGAAGGCGACGGGCAGGGGCAAGGCGCTCGGCTCGCTGATGGTGAACCCGGGCGGTCCGGGCGGATCGGCGGTCGGCTACCTCCAGCAGTACGCGGGGATCGGCTACCCGGCGAAGGTGCGGGCTCGCTACGACATGGTCGCGATGGACCCGCGCGGGGTGGCCCGCAGCGAGCCCGTCCAGTGTCTGAGCGGGCGGGCGATGGACACGTTCACGCAGACGGACAGCACCCCGGACGACCAGCGGGAGACCGGCCAACTCGTCGACGCGTACAAGAAGTTCGCCGAGGGGTGCGGGAAGCGCTCGGCGCAGGTGCTGCGGCACGTGTCCACCGTCGAGGCGGCCCGGGACATGGACGTCCTGCGGGCGGCGCTCGGGGACCGGAAGCTGACGTACGTGGGGGCGTCGTACGGGACGTTCCTGGGCGCGACGTACGCGGGCCTCTTCCCCGACCGGGTGGGGCGGCTGGTGCTGGACGGCGCGATGGACCCGTCGCTGCCCGCGCGCACGATGAACCTCGACCAGACGGCGGGGTTCGAGACGGCGTTCCAGTCGTTCGCGAAGGACTGCGTGCAGCAGTTGGACTGCCCGCTCGGCGGCAAGGGCACCTCGCCCGCGCGGGCCGGCGACAAGCTGAAGGCGTTCTTCCGCAAGCTCGACGCGCATCCGATCCCCACCGGCGACGCGGACGGCCGCAAGCTGGGCGAGGCGCTCGCCACCACGGGCGTGATCGCGGCGATGTACGACGAGTCGGCGTGGGCGCAACTGCGCGAGGGGCTGACGTCGGCGATGAAGGAGAACGACGGCGCGGGCCTGCTGGTGCTGTCCGACAGCTACTACGAGCGGGACGCCAAGGGCCATTACACGAACCTGATGTTCGCGAACGCGGCGGTCAACTGCCTCGACCTCCCGGCCGCGTACACGGCGCCCGAGCAGGTCGAGGAGGCGCTGCCCGCCTTCGAGAAGGCGTCCCCGGTCTTCGGGCGCGGCCTCGCCTGGGCGTCGCTGAGCTGCGCGTACTGGCCGGTGAAGCCGGCGGGGGAGCCGCACCGGATCGAGGCGAAGGGCGCGGCGCCGGTCGTGGTCGTCGGCACCACCCGGGACCCGGCGACGCCGTACCGCTGGGCGCAGTCCCTGGCCCGCCAGATGTCCTCGGCACGCCTCCTCACGTACGAGGGCGACGGCCACACGGCGTACGGCCGGGGCAGCGCGTGCATCGACGCGGCGATCAACACCTACCTGCTCCAGGGGACGCCTCCGGCGGACGGAAAGCGCTGCTCGTAGGCGCGGTGGAGGGGCGAAGGGGGTGCCCCCGGGGTCGCCCGGGGGCACCCCGGGGGGTGGCACGGAGCACCTCGGAACCTGTGTAGACTTACCGTCGTTGCTGACCGCACCATCGTGCGGACAGCGCGCCGCCTTAGCTCAGATGGCCAGAGCAACGCACTCGTAATGCGTAGGTCTCGGGTTCGAATCCCGAAGGCGGCTCTTGTGAAAGCCCGGGTCAGACGCAGCTGACCTGGGCTTTTCGCATATCTCGGCCTCGGAGGCGGGGGTTTCTCCGAGGAGACGCGGAGGACTGCGTGAGCGGGGGTGGCCAAGGGGTGGCCACGTGCGCAGAGATCGTGCAGAGGGGCGGCCGCAGAGAGGCGTAGTCAGTTGCTGTCCGCTGTCAGCGCTGTTGTTGCGATCCGACAAGAGGTCCTCGATCGTGCGGACGCGGGCCCGATAACCCGGCGAGAGGAGGCTCAGAACTTTGGGCTCGGGGACGACTGTGGGCAGGGACACTGAATCGAGATTCAACTTTTAGCGACGCATCGAGTCCCCCATCTCTGCCATCGGTCACTACAGCCAGCAGCACAGTCCTGTCACCTCTCGGATTTGAGCAACTCCGCATACAGCCCAGGCATTGTTGACTACCCTCCCCTCAGGGCGCGTCACGAAGAGCAGTGGTTCGAGTCGTCCGAGGTCGTGCGGCGGTTAAGGGGGCAGCTGAATCGGGCCATGGCTGATGGCAGGGACGACGACATCCAGTTCGAACTTGGGCCAGTCGAGCTGGAGTTCGAGGTTGTGGTCAGTAAGACGTCGTCTCATTTGGTGAGTCTGCGATAGCAGATGAGGCTGCAGGCGATGCTGGTGAAGGCAAGGAAGTGCTCGGCTTTGCGCTCATAGCGGCGGTGCAGCCGGCGGCATCCGGCGAGCCAGGACATCGTGCGTTCTATCGTCCAGCGGTGACGGCCCAGGCGGATTGAGGACTCGATGCACTTGCGGGCGATGCGGTGCCTGATGCCGCGCCCGCGTAACCATCGCCGCAGGTGGTTGTAGTCGTATCCCTTGTCCGCGTGGAGCTTTGCCGGTCTGCGCCGCCGGGGCCCGCGCCGGGAGCGGATCGGCGGTATCTCCTTCACCAGCGGGATCAGCGCCTGGCTGTCGTGCAGGTTCGCGCCTGAGATTCCGGCGGACAGGGGCAGACCGGTCCGTTCGGTGACCAAGTGGATCTTCGAGCCGTACTTGCCCCGGTCCACAGGATTCGGACCTGTCAGCTCCCCCTTTTCAGGGCCCGCATGTTCACCGAGTCGATCGCGCAGCGGGACCAGTCCAGTTCCCCGCGGGAGCCGAGCTCGTCGAGCACCAGGCGATGAAGCTTGGCCCACACCCGGGCCTTCGACCACTCGGCAAAGCGCCGTGGGCCGTCGCTCCCGACGGCCCGAACGATGCGGACGGCAACTGCTGGCACGTGCAGCCCGACGTGGCCACGAACACGATCGCAGCCAGCACCTCCCGGTCACCATGCCGGCGCCGGCCACCACCCTGAGGCCGCGACGGAGGCTCCGGAACCACCCGCTGGAACAGCCCCCACAACTCATCCGGCATCAGCCGCTCAACGATCGAAACCACGACCGACAGACTACCGATCCAAATGAGATGACGTCTAACTCCCGGCCGCTGGCGCCTTACTGGAAAGCGGCAGCCAGCCGCGCTCGTAATCTCACTCGCCACATGGGGAGTCCCCTTCGCCGATTAGGAAGCCCGTCGGTGGAGTGTCAGGGACGCCGTCTTTTGGATGGAACGGCACGCATCGACACAGCTCAGCAGGGGTGGAACCAGGTCCCGTCCTGCGAACACGGCGAGACTGTAGGGACGAAATCCGGCCGCACCAAACGGCCCGTGCCTCGGGTGGTTTCGGGGCGCTCGGCTGAGATCGACCTCATTGGGTGGGGCCGGAATTCGGGGTTAACCTCCAGCGCATTGATCGCCACGGCGACTGCTCTCGCAGTTCCACGGAGCGACCCATGCCGACGTGCGCATCCCTCCGCGAGCGGAGAAATACGCGCACGACCGCCTCCCCGAAAGAGAGAACCGCGCAATGCCGTACACCCTCCACCGAGGCGACGCGCTGACCGCCCTCGCCGGCATCCCCGACAACATCGTCGATGCCGTCATCACCGACCCGCCCTACAACAGCGGCGGCCGAACGAGCGGCGAGCGCACCGGCCGCTCCGCGCGCGCGAAGTACTCCTCGGCGGACGCCGAGCACGACCTCGCCAACTTCCCTGGCGAGAACCGAGACCAGCGCTCGTACGGCTTCTGGCTCACCCTCCTGCTCCCCGAGTCCTATCGCGTGACCGTCGAGTCCGGCACCGCGCTCGTCTTCACCGACTGGCGGCAGCTGCCGACGACGACGGACGCGCTCCAGGCCGCCGGCTGGACCTGGCGCGGGATCGCCTCGTGGCACAAGCCGGTCTCCCGGCCGCAGAAGGGCCGGCTCAAGCAGTCGTGCGAATACATCGTGTGGGGCACCAAGGCGCCGGTCGACGCCAACCGGAACCCCGTCTACCTCCCGGGCCTCTACACGGCGAGCCAGCCCCGGAAGGACCGCGTGCACATCACGCAGAAGCCCGTGGAAGTGATGCAGGAGCTGGTGAAGATCTGCCCGCCGGGTGGAACGGTCCTCGACCCGTTCGCCGGCTCGGGGACGACGGGCGTCGCCGCATTGCGGGAGGGGCGTCAGTTCGTAGGAGTTGAACTCTCCGAGCACTATGCGGACATCGCGGAGCAGCGGCTGCGAAGTGCGCTGACCCAGGACGACTTTGAACTTGCCGGGCCCGAAGAGTGAGATCGAAAGGCCTCGGTATCCGGGCCATACCGCAGCAACGGGCGGTTGTCCCATCAGAGTGGTGGGACAACCGTCCGTTGCCATACGGACTTACGCCGCTTCGACGCTCCGCTGGATTAGGTCGGCCGCTTGTTCGAGGTCTTCGCGCGAGCCGATTCGCACCTCGACGCCGTGACGGATTCCGAGGGCTCCGAGGCCACGCATGTCCCGGGAGAAGCCTTCCCGCAGCTCAACCGTTTCCGGATCCAGCCTCAGATTGACCACGAGTAGCCGGTTGCGTGGCTGTACGCGCACCGTGGCCACGTTCATGATCCGTCGGTAGGCGACGTAGTGGAGCTGGGGCTCCTTGAGCACATCCCGGTGGGACAACAGCAACTCGTCGAGGTCCGCGTACAGCTCCTTGAGGTGCTCGGCAGACTCGCTGGACCGACTTCGGTGTCGGAGACGCACTGTGGGTGGACCCTGACCCTTTACCCCGTGAGGAGGTACGGCTGCCGCCAGCGGACGCGACGAGCTGCAACGTGAGCACATCCTCGAAGACTCGGTACGTCACTAGGTCGATCCGGTGGCCGATCATCTCCACAGCAACCGTGTCGTGGTGGGTGAAGGCGCCAGCAACACAGACGATCCGCAGGGCGCTCCAGTCGATCTCCACGGCAGCCTGGTCGCCAAGCTTCCCCCGGGTCAGACTCTCGAACTCGTGATGGTGGTCGTGGAGCCACCACAGGTATGAGAGCCCCTGGCTGATGACGTTCTGGTCGCGGTTGCGCTTGTACTCGACGATGACCGGCGCGCCGTTCTCGTCCAGTCCGAGAGAGTCGATACGGCCTCCGTGATGCCCGGTACGGTACTCGGTCGCCAGGAAGCGGATGCCGAGCATCGCTTCCATGTTGGCCTCGATCAGCCGCTGCAGCTCGACCTCCACCCCCACGGACGCTCCCGAGACCTCAGTTGCCTCCCCGCCTCTCAGCCTGAAGACCTTCAGATTGCTCATGGGCCTCCCCGCCTCACCTTGATCACCGGGAAGGAACAATGGGGGCCAGGAAGCATTTATTCGGGTCCTTGTCGGATCAGCCTTGCTGCCCGGCGGGACCGCTCACCGCGGGAGGCACCCACAGCCGAACGGTGCGGTCGAGGCTGGCGGTGGCGAGCACGGTGCTATCCGGCGAGAAGGTGAGCGCTGTCACGGCGTCGTGGTGGCCGGTGAGAGGCTCGCCGACGGGTTGGTGGGTGGTCGGGTTCCACAGGCGTACGGTGTGATCTTTGCTGGCTGTGGCGATCAGGCCCCCGTCGGGAGAGAAAGCCAGGGCCGTGACAGCGTCGTTATGGCCGGTCAGAGGCTTTCCGTCGGGCTGGTAGGTGGCCGCGTCCCACAGCTGAATCGTGTGATCGTCGCCAGCGGTGGCGATCAGACTGCCGTCGGGGGAGAACGCGACTGAGCTGACGGAGCCTCTATGACCATCTAGGAGTTCGCCGGTTGACTCACGGCTGGTGGCGTCCCACAGAGATACTTTGCCGACATCCGTGGCTGTGGCGATGAGACCGCCGTCGGGGGAGAACGCGACCCCTGTGACGAGCCCGTGATGGCCGGTCAGCGGAGCGCCGGCGGGTTGCCGGGTGGCAGGCACCCACAGTCGTACGGCAGAACCATCATTGGCGACGGCGAGCAGGGTCCCGGTGGGCGAGAAGACCACCGACGTGATGGGGCCGAGGTGGGAGGCCAAGGGGCTGCCCGACGCCGGTACTCGGGCAGCCGCGTCCCACAGGCGCACCGAGCCACCCTCGTCCGCTGTGGCGATGAGGGTGCCGTCAGGGGAGTAAGCCACCGCCCTGACGGAGTCTCGGTGACTCGTCAGTGGCCTGCCGACCGGTTGTCGGTTGGCAGGGTCCCAGAACCGCACCGTATCGTCAGCGCTCGCCGTGGCGAGTTGGGTTCCGTCAGGCGAGAACACCACGGACCAGACCGCTTCCCGGTGTCCCACCAGGGGAGCTAGAGAGATGCCTTCGCCGTTCGTGAGCGCGGCGAGGACGCTGCGGCTGGCGAGGCCGCGTGCGGTCAAGAGGTTTACGCGGGTGCGTAGTTGGTCATTCTGGGCGATCAGGTTCTCGGGCGAGTCCTCTTCATGCAGCGCACCCTGTGCCGAGGAAGGCGTTGGCTGGGCCTCCTCGGCTTCGTATAGCCGCACCGTTTGATCGTAGCCAGCGGTGGCGAGCAGGCCGCCGTCGGGAGAGAACGCGACGGCTGTGGTGGCGCTGGTGTGGTCGGTCAGCGGCGTTCCGACGGTCTGGTGGGTCGTCGGGTCCCAGAGACGCACCGTGCCGTCGGCGGCGGAGGCGGCGAGCAGGCCGCCGCTGGGGGAGAAGGCGACGGCTGTGGCGGCGCCGGTGTGGCCGGTCAGCGGAGCGCCGACGGGTTGCCGGGTGGTCGGGTCCCAGAGACGTACTGTGCCATCGTCACTGGCGGTGGCGAGCAGGCCGCCGGGGGAGAACGCTACCGATCTGACGGGGCCGTCATGTCCGATCAAGGGCTTACCGACCGCTTGACGAGTAACGGGGTCCCAAAGACGCACCATGCCATCGAAGCTGGCGGTGGCCAGTAAGGCGCCGTCGGGGAAGAACGTAACGGCTGTTACGAGGCGGGCGTGGCCGATCAGTGGCT
>NZ_FMCI01000207.1 GCF_900091845.1 Streptomyces sp. SolWspMP-5a-2 | reverse complement strand
CCGGCGCCGCGCGGAGCGGGGGTGGCCCCCCGGGGCGGGGGAGTGCCCTGCGGACGCCGCAGGGTGCGCTGCGGCTCCGGGTAGGTGTCGGCGAGCCGCCCGCCGGTGGCCCGGTCCGGCTCGGCGGTACGCGGCGCGGGCGGACGCACGTCGGCGAGCCCCTGCGCCTCGCGGGCGGCGATCTCCTTGAGGCGCAGCGACAGTTGGAGGGTGCTCGGCCGCTCCTCGGGGTCCTTCGCCAGGCAGGCCCGCACCAGCGGGGCGAGCGCGTCGGGGACACCGTGCAGCTGCGGCTCCTCGTGCACCACGCGGTACAGCATCACCTCGGAACTGCCGTGCCCGAAGGGCGAGTCACCGGTCGCCGAGTAGGCGAGGGTCGCGCCGAGCGAGAAGACGTCCGTGGCGGGCGTGACCGCGACCCCGCGCACCTGTTCGGGCGCGAGGAAGCCGGGGGAGCCGACGGCGGTGCCCACGTGGGTGAGGGTGGAGGCGCCGGTCGCCCAGGCGATGCCGAAGTCGATGATCCGCGGCCCCTTCGGGGACAGCAGGATGTTGGACGGCTTGAGGTCCCGGTGCACGACCCCCGCCTCGTGCACGGCGACGAGCCCCTCGGAGAGGGCGGCGCCCACGGAGGCGACGTCGACCGCGGGCATCGGGCCCTCGTCGGCGACCCGGTCGTGCAGCGACGGCCCGGGGACGTACTGGGTGGCGAACCAGGGCCGTTCGGCGTCCAGGTCGGCCGCGACCAGCCGGGCGGTGCAGCCGCCGCGGATCCGCCGGGCCGCGGAGACCTCCCGCGCGAACCGCGAGCGGAACTCCTGGTCCTCCGCCAGATCGGGCCGGATCACCTTGAGCGCGACCCGCTGCCCCTTCTTGTCGGAGCCCAGGTACACCACGCCCATCCCGCCCGCGCCGAGCCGTCGGTGAAGCCTGAACGAGCCGACGACACGCGGGTCCTCGCGCCTCAGGCGCATCATCGCCATGTTCATCCCCGCTGCCCGGTCCGTGTGACGAGCGACAGCTTACGTTTCCTCGGCCGCCCGCGCGCAGGAGCCGCGCCCTCTCGTCCCGATCGATTGTCAGTGCCCGGTGGGAGAATTGAGCAGCGGTCAGAGAGCCGACGGGCAACCGGACTTCGGCCGCGCTGCGGTGCCAACCGTCCGACACCGAAGGGGGATTGAGGACGTGAAGGGTGATCGCGTGGAGATAGTGGTGGACGCGGGGGACACGACCCTGACGTACGAGGTGGTGGCCTCCAGGGCGGGCCGCCGGGTGGAGACGGCGGTCCGCAGGGGGGTGGTGGAAGTGAGTGAAGTCACCCGAAACGGCTCTGTGGTCCGCACCGCCCGTTTCCTGGCGAATCGGGTCCTGGCGCTCGTGGAACAGCCCCTTCCACGGCCGGACGGCTCGGAAGAATCGTGACATAACGGACACCCCTTCCGGGATGACCCTGAGACCCGGGACCCGCTCTCCACCCAGGGGAGTACGCGCCGGTTGACGGCTCATCCTCCTGGAGGCCCGGCAATCGGTACGAGGGCATGACGTCCGCCGTGCCCCCGACGCCTAGATTTGAAGTCAAGCGGCGGGTGCAGCACTCGTCCCCCGAGGTCAGACACCCGCCGCTGCGACACGACAACTGAGACGGTCAGGAGAGGGGCCATGGCCCTGACGGCACCGCGGACACCCGTCCGCAGCAAGGAACGCACCGCACGCGCCGCGTTCCGCCCGAGCCGGCAAGGCCGTCGCCATCCACTGGTGGCGACGCTGATGGCCCTTCCCCTGGCGGCCCTGCTCCTCCTCGTCTTCGACGGGTGGGAGACGGTGGCCACACAGGCGTCGTCCGTGGGCGTGATGCTGGGGCGCTGAGCGGCGACCCCAGGCCCGGATGAGCGGTCCGGGCGGGGACATCCACCCATGAAACCCCGTGGGGACGGGGGTGCGGCGGACGGCACAAGATGCCGGCGCAGCTGGGGAGCTGCGCCGGCATTGCTCTGTCCCGGGACATCCGCCTCCGTGTCCGTCTCTTGCCTCCCCCCGCCAGGCCCCAGGGAGCCCCATGGCAGCCGCACCGTCCTCCCCGGCGCACTCCGCCCTGCTCGCCGATCTCCGCGCGCGGGCCGAGACCGCCGCCCACCGGACCGGCGCCGCCTGCCCCTGCGGAGCTACCCGCACCCTCGCCGACCGCCCCGACGCCACCGTCGTCCGGCACGGCGACACCGTCGCCAAGGCGCACGCCCCGGGCACCTCCCACGCCGACCTGGCCGCCCGCCTGGCCGTCGCCGCCGCGCTCCCCGGCGTCCTGCTGCCGCCGCTCGCCACCACGCCCCTCCCGGTCGGCGACCGGCTGGTCACGTTCTGGCCCCACGGCGCCCCCGTCGACCCGGACGATCCCGACGCGGCCCCCTGG
>NZ_FMCI01000134.1 GCF_900091845.1 Streptomyces sp. SolWspMP-5a-2 | reverse complement strand
GGCCCGGGACGCGGGCAGCAGCTTCGGCGCCTTCCACCGCGGCCGCCAGCAGGGCGCGGGCGGCACCTCGCGACCCGGCGACGACGGGCACGAGGCCGTGGCCGACGACTAGCTCGCCGGGCCCCGAGCACCGCCAGGGGCCCCGCACCCACCATTCCCGCAGATCGCCGTACTTCGCTTGATTGGAGGAACGGGCCGGGTGACCCTCGACCGGTCAGCGCCCGCCCCACCCACCATGGAGACCACTGACAATAGCCTCACCTGGCTCCTCATGAACCTCTTGGAGCGCACGCCTGGCACCCGCCACGCGGTCGTTCTGTCGCGGGACGGCCTGAAACTGTGCTGGACCGAGCACCTCACGCTCGACCAGGCCGACCAGCTCGCGGCCATCTGCTCCGGCATCCAGGCCCTCGCCCAGGGCGCCTCCGTCGAGTTCGGGGACGGCTCGGGCGGCGTCCGGCACTCCATGACGGAGTTCCACGGCGGCCTGCTGTTCATCGTGGAGGCCGGTGAGGGCGCGCACCTCGCGGTCGTCGCCCAGGAGAGCGCCGACCCGGGCGTCGTCGGCCACCAGATGACCGAGCTGGTCGAACAGATCGGTGACCATCTGCGTGCCGAACCGCGCACGCCGGCCGTGCGGGGTGCCACCAGGTGAACAACAAACCCGTGGACGTCGGTGACCCGGACCGCCTGTACACGGTCACGGGCGGACGCAGCGAGGCCGACGACACGTTCGACCTGGTGACCCTGATCGTCAGCGAGTGCGAACCGACGGCCGGGATGCAGTCGGAGCACGTGCGGATCCTCGAACTGTGCCGTCACCCGACGGCGCTCGTCGAGGTCTCCGCCGAGCTGAAGATGCCGATCACCGTCGTCCGCATCCTCCTCGGCGACCTCCATGACATGGGCCGGATCAGCGCCCGCCACCCGCGCGCGGCCGCGTCCGTCGCGTCCCTCCCCGAAACCGCCCTGCTCCAGGAGGTCCTCCATGGGCTCCGCAACCTCTGAGCTGCCCTCCCAGCGCACGCCGCTCGCCGACGACGCCGAAACCGGCCTGAAGATCGTCGTCGTGGGCGGGTTCGGTGTCGGCAAGACCACCCTGGTCCGCTCGGTGAGCGAGATCAGACCGCTCAACACCGAAGAGGTCATGACCCAGGCGGGCCAGGGCGTCGACGAGACGGCCGGGGTGGAGCGCAAGACGACCACGACCGTCGCCTTCGACTTCGGCCGCATCAGCCTCAACCAGCGCATGGTGCTCTACCTGTTCGGCGCCCCCGGCCAGGAGCGCTTCTGGTTCCTCTGGGACCGCCTCTTCTCCGGCACGCTCGGTGCCGTCGTCCTCGTCGACACCCGGCGCATGCAGGACTCCTGGTACGCGATAGACCGGCTCGAACACCACAAGACCCCGTTCGTGGTCGCCGTCAACCGCTTCGACGGCGACGAGAGCAGGTTCTCGCTCCAGGAGATCCGCCAGGCCCTCGCCCTGGGCGACCATGTGCCGATGGTCGACTGCGACGCGCGCGTGCGGGCCTCCGGCAAAGAGGTCCTCATCACTCTGGTGGACCACCTCTACGCAATGGCACTGTCCCAGGAGAGGACACCGTGAGCGACACATCCGGCTCCCCGACCGCGACCACGCCGCCGCCCGGCTGCCCCGCCCACGCCGACGCCGTGCACATGGGCGGCCTGGAGTACCAGCAGACGCCGTCGCAGATGTACCGCACGATGCGCCGCGAGCACGGCGCGGTCGCCCCGGTGCTGCTCGACGGCGGGGTGCCGGCCTGGCTGGTGCTCGGCTACCCCGAGGTGTCCTACGTGACCAGCCACGACGAGCTGTTCGCCCGGGACTCCCGGCGCTGGAACCAGTGGCCGAACATCCCGCCGGACTGGCCGCTGCTCCCGTACGTCGGCTACCAGCCCTCCGTGCTCTTCGCCGAGCGCGAGGAGCACCAGCGCCGGGCCGGTGTGATCACCCAGGCCCTGGAGGGCGTCGACCAGTTCGAACTGGCCCGCGAGTGCCAGCTCATCGCCGAGACGCTGATCGCCGGGTTCTCCGGCAGCGGCCAGGCCGAGCTGATGAGCATGTACGCGCACGCCCTGCCCGCCCGCGGCGTGCTCTGGATGTGCGGCATGCCGCCGGGCACCGTCGACACCGAGCAGCTCGTCGACGACCTGCGGATCTCCCTGGACGCCTCCGAGGGCGACGACCCGGTGGCCGCCTACGGCCGGGTCGGCGAGCGGATCATGCGGCTGGTCCAGGAGAAGCGCGAGCGGCCGGGACCCGACGTCACCTCCCGGATGATCCTCGACCCCGCCGGGCTCACCGACGAGGAGATCGTGCAGGACCTGATCTCCGTCATCGCCGCAGCCCAGCAGCCGACCGCCAACTGGATCTGCAACACCCTGCGGCTGCTGCTCACCGACGAGCGGTTCGCCGTCAACGTCTCCGGCGGCCGGGTCAGCGTCGGTGACGCGCTCAACGAGGTGCTCTGGCTCGACACCCCGACGCAGAACTTCATCGGGCGGTGGGCCGTGCGCGACACCCAGCTCGGCGGGCGTCTGATCCGCGAGGGCGACTGCCTCGTCCTCGGCCTCGCGGCGGCCAACACCGACCCGCAGATCTGGCCCGAGTCCCACGTCGGCGCCGAGAACTCCGCGCACCTGTCGTTCAGCAACGGCGAACACCGCTGCCCCTACCCGGCACCGCTGCTCGCCGACGTCATGGCGCGCACGGCGGTGGAGACGCTCATGGAGCACCTGCCCGACATCGTGCTGGGCGTGAAGTCCGAGGACCTGACCTGGCGGCCGTCCATCTGGATGCGCGGACTGACCTCGCTGCCCGTGCGGTTCACGCCCTCGGCGCACTGACCCGCCACCCCTCCGCGTACCCGGTGGGCCGGGTACGCGGAGGAGCCGGACCGGTGCCGGGCCCGCGCCCGCCGGTACGCCGGATCAGACCGCGGACGGCGTGAAACGCACCGGCAGCGACTGCGGCCCGCGCGTGAACACGCCCAGCTCGACCGGGTCGAAGCCGTCCGCGAGCCGCAGCCCCGGCATCGCGTCGAGAAGCTGGTCGACCCCGATCTCCACCTCCGCCTTGGCGAGCAGCGCGCCGACACAGAAGTGCCGGCCGAGCGCGAACGCCAGGTGGTCGGCGGCGGCCGAGAAGGCCGACGTCGTCGTCAGGTCGTCGCGGAAGATGTCGAACCGGTCCGGGTCGCGGTACCGCTCGGCGTCCCGGTTCGCCGCGCCGATCAGGCAGGTCACGGTGGCCCCGGCGGGTATGGTGCCGCCGCTGACCTCGACCTCGGTCGCGGTCTGGCGCATGATCATGTGCACCGGCGGGGTGTAGCGCAGGGTCTCCGCGAACGCGGCGGGTATCAGGCTGCGGTCCGCCTGGACGGCCGCCAACTGGTCGGGGTGCGTCAGCAGGTTGGCGAGGATGCTGGCGATCGCCTTGTCGGTCGTCTCGCCGCCCGCGGCCAGCAGCAGGCTGCAGAACGCCTTGATGTCCTCGTCGCTCATCCGGACACCGTCGACCTCGGCGGCGCAGAGCGTCGACAGCAGGTCGTCGCCCAGGTGGTCGCGGCGGTGCCGGATGATCGGGATCATGTACTCGGCGAACTCGATCCGGGTGCGCTCGCCCGCCGCCGTCACCTCCGGGTCCGCCGAGAGGTTGCCGAGGAAGGCGATGACGGCCGTGTACCAGCCGTGGAACCGGGCATGATCAGCCTTGTCCAGACCGAGCATGTCGGCGATCACATTGACCGGGAAACGGGTCGCGTAGTCGCTCACGATGTCGGCCGAGCCCGACTGCCGGAAGGAGTCGATGAGTTCACGCGAGTTCCGCTCGATGACCGGCAGGAACTTCTCCTGGAGGTCGCTGCCGCGGAAGGCGGGGGCCACCAGCGCCCGGCGCACCGCGTGCTCGCGGCCGCTCAGCTGGAGGATCGTCTTGCCGTGGACCGGCTCGATCTGCCAGTCGTAGTTGTCGGTCGTGAACTCCGACTTCTTGTCCTTGAAGACCCGTTCGACGTCCGCGTACCGGGAGATGATGTAGCTCTGGGTGGCCTCGTGCCAGATCAGGGGTTCTTTCTCCCGCATGACCGCGTAGGCGGGGTAGGGGTTCTCGGCGAACTCGGGCGAGAGGATGTCAGGCACCTGCTGCGCAGTGGACACGGAACTCCTCGAGATAGACAACTGACCGTCGACGAGTAGGTTATTGATCTTGCCGTGGCTCAAACAGGTCAGTCCTGGCCGAAGTTGAGCACTTATCAACCTTGCGGCACGACAGCCCTGTCCGTACACCCGTGGTGTCTGTTCTGTTGCGGAAGCGGCAGGTCTTCAACGGTTCCTGGGGAAACCGGAATTGCGGATGTGTCGTGCGGGTTTCGAGGCAACGGCGAACAGACGTGGGCGCTGTGCTTTCCTGACGCAGTCGGTTGTGCGGTCACCCGGTCCCGACGCCGCACACTCCTGCCCGAAAGGCCACCCCCACGTGAACTCTTGCACCACCCGCAGAAGCAGCACGCCCCGTATCGCCGCCGCGCTGACAGCGTCCGCGTCGGCCCTGCTGCTCACGGCCTGCGGGGCGATCGAGTCGGTCGCCGGGAGCGACAGCTCCGCGACCCCGGAGAAGACGAACGACATCACCGTCGGGCTGCTGCTGCCCGACCGGGACACGGCGCGCTTCGAGAAGTTCGACCACCCCCTGATCGAGAAGCACGTCGCGTCCCTGACCGCCGGGAAGGGCAAGGTCGTCTACGCCAACGCCGGTGCCAGCGCGGACAAGCAGAGCGAGCAGATGCAGCAGATGATCGACGGCGAGGCCGACGTCATCCTCGTCGACGCCGTCGACGCCAAGGCGATCGCGCCGGCCGTGCGGAAGGCCAAGGACGCCGGCATCCCCGTCATCGCCTACGACCGGCTGGCCGAGGGGCCGATCTCCGGGTACGTCTCGCACGACAACGAACTGGTCGGCGAGGTGCAGGGCCGCGCCCTGGTGGACGCCCTCGGCGACGACGCCGAGAAGAGCAGGACCGTGATGCTCAACGGCTCGCCCGCGGACCCCAACACCGCGCGGTTCAAGGCCGGTGCGCTCGGCGAGCTGAAGGACCGGGTCGACATCGCCAAGACGTACGACACCAGGGAGTGGCTGCCCCAGGTCGCCGAGGCCAACATGAAGAAGGCGATCGCGGCCCTCGGCGCCGACCGGATCGCCGCCGTCTACGCCGCGAACGACGGGATAGCCGGGGCCGCCATCGGCGCGCTGAAGGCGGCCGGTGTCATCAAGATGCCGCCGGTGACCGGGCAGGACGCCGACCTGGCCGCCGTCCGGCGGATCGTCGCCGGTGACCAGTACATGACCGTATACAAGCCGTTCCTCCAAGAGGCCACCGACGCGGCCGAGTTGGCCGTCGCCAAGGTGCGCGGAAGCGAGCTGCGGTTCGACGCCCTGTCCCAGGACTCCGTGGACAGCCCGACCGACAAGGACATCCCGGCCCGGCTGGTGCCGGTGGTCGCGCTGACGAAGGACAACATCGAGGAGACGGTGGTCCGGGACGGCGTCTACACGGCCGAGGAGATCTGCGCCGGTGCGTACGCGGACGCCTGTGCGGCAATCGGCTTGAAATAGCCGGTACGGGGAGGTGGCGCCGGGCGGTGACCTGTGATGGGGCCCGGTCGGCGCACCCGGGCGCCCGCCTCCCCGGTGCTCAGGAGGACACGCGGGCCACTCCCGCGTAGATGCCGCTCGGCTCGGAGTCCGCTCCGAGGGTCCCGGTGTCCCACTCGGTCGCCGTCACCAGGCCGGGCGCGACCAGATCGAGACCGTCGAAGAACCGGTTCACCTCGGGGCGGGTGCGGAAGCCGAGCTTGATCCCGCCGCGCGCGTACTCGGCGGTGACCTGCTCGGCGAGCTCCGGGAACAGGTCGGACGCGGCGTGCGAGAGCACCAGGTAGCTCCCCGCGGGCAGGGTGGCGACCAGGTCGCGGACGATGCCGTGCGCGTCCTGCTCGTCGGGGACGAAGTGGAGCAGCGCGATCAGGGACAGCGCGATCGGCCGCTCGAAGTCCAGGATCCGCCGGGCGTGCGCGACGATCTCCAGCGGGTCGCGGACGTCGGCCTCGATGTAGTCCGTGACCCCCTCGTCCCCGCTGACCAGCAGCGCCTCCGCGTGCCGCAGGACGATCGGGTCGTTGTCCGCGTAGACGACCTTCGCCGTCGGCACGATGCCCTGCACCACCTGGTGGAGGTTGGGCTCGGTGGGGATGCCGGTGCCGATGTCCAGGAACTGGTCGACACCCCGGTCGGCGAGCCAGGCGGCGGCCCGGTGCATGAACCGGCGGTTCTGCCGCGCCGCGTCCCGCGCCTCGGGCGGCAGCTTCTCTCCGACGGCCTCGTCGATCGGATAGTTGTCCTTGCCGCCCAGCAGCCAGTCGTACACCCGTGCGGGGTGAGCCTTGCTGGTGTCGATCGCCGGGTGCGGCTGCGGGTCGGTCGTCATCTCGTCCACTCCATCGCGCCGTCGGCCGCGGGACGGGCCGGGGTGCCGATCATCCTACCGGCGAGCCGCAACGGAGCCCCGGCGAAGGGGGTTTGACGAGGGCGGTTGCGGCCACGGACCCTTCGCGCCCCGTGACGGACCCGCGCACGCCTGCCCCGTGCGCCCCGTCCCGCACGGTCGTCCCGGGGGGCCCGCGACGGTCATGTGACGCAGGTCACAAATGGATCTGTCACATACAGGGCCGCCGGTCGGTCCTCCCTGTGCAGCCCTTTCGAACTGCAGACACGACAGACACGACAGACACGGCAGATGTGGCAGACAGGGGAGACCGACATGGACGCTCGACTCAACCTCTTCGAGAACAAGGTCGCGGGCAAGGTCCTGAAGCACCTCGCCGCGGCGAACGGGGTCCTCAAGGACTCGGGCCTGCCGACCGCGACCCAGGAACTGGTGAAGATCCGCGCCAGCCAGATCAACGGCTGCGGATTCTGCACCGACATGCACGTCAAGGAGGCGCTCCACGCGGGCGAGAACGACCAGCGCCTGCACCTCGTCGCCACCTGGCGCGAGGCCACCGTCTTCACCGAGGCGGAGCGGGCCGCGCTGGAGCTGGCCGAGCAGGCCACCCGGATCGCCGACGCGGCCGGGGGCGTCCCGGACGAGGTGTGGGCGAACGCCGCCCGCCACTACGACGAGGACGATCTGACCACCCTCGTCGTCCTCATCGCGATGATCAACGCCTACAACCGGGTGAACGTCGCCGTGCGCCAGCCCGCGGGCTCGTACCGGGTCGGCCAGCACTTCTGAGAGCCGGCCGGGGCGAGGGGCACCGCCGACCCGGACGGCCCGGCCGCCCGCGGCGTGCGCCGCCCGGCCGCCGGA
>NZ_FMCI01000133.1 GCF_900091845.1 Streptomyces sp. SolWspMP-5a-2 | reverse complement strand
GGAGCCGGGGCCTCGGCGGCGGGCGCCGGGGCGGGCTCGGGGGCCGGAGCCTCGGCGGGCTCGGAGGCGGGGGCCGGGGCGGGGGCGCCCGTGCCGTCGTCGATGACGGCCAGTTCGGCGCCGACCTCGACGGTCTCGTCCTCGGCGACCTTGATGGAGGCGAGGACACCGGCGGCGGGCGAGGGGATCTCGGTGTCGACCTTGTCGGTCGACACCTCGAGCAGCGGCTCGTCGGCCTCGACGCGCTCTCCCTCGGCCTTCAGCCAGCGGGTGACAGTGCCCTCGGTGACGCTCTCGCCGAGCGCCGGAAGGGTTACGGAAACCGCCATGGTTTCGGTTGCTCCTTACGAATTGCGGAAGTCTGTGTCGTCGCGATCGACGGAGTACGGACCGGGGGGTCGGTCAGTCGTGGGCGTGCAGCGGCTTCCCGGCCAGCGCCAGGTGGGCCTCGCCGAGCGCCTCGTTCTGCGTCGGGTGGGCGTGGATGAGCTGGGCGACCTCGGCCGGCAGCGCTTCCCAGTTGTAGATCAGCTGGGCCTCGCCCACCTGCTCGCCCATGCGGTCGCCGACCATGTGGACGCCGACCACGGCACCGTCCTTGACCTGCACGAGCTTGATCTCGCCCGCGGTCTGGAGGATCTTGCTCTTGCCGTTACCCGCCAGGTTGTACTTCAGGGCGACGACCTTGTCCGCGCCGTAGATCTCCTTGGCCTTGGCCTCGGTGATGCCGACGGAGGCGACCTCGGGGTGGCAGTACGTCACCCGGGGAACGCCGTCGTAGTCGATCGGGACGGCCTTCAGACCGGCCAGCCGCTCCGCCACCAGGATGCCCTCGGCGAAGCCGACGTGCGCGAGCTGGAGCGTGGGCACCAGGTCGCCGACGGCGGAGACGGTCGGGACGTTGGTGCGCATGTACTCGTCGACCAGGACGTAGCCGCGGTCCATGGCGACGCCCTGCTCCTCGTAGCCCAGGCCCTGCGAGACCGGGCCGCGGCCGACGGCCACCAGGAGCACCTCGGCCTCGAACTCCTTGCCGTCGGCGAGGGTGACCTTGACGCCGTCGCCGGTGTACTCGGCCTTCGAGAAGAAGGTGCCCAGGTTGAACTTGATGCCGCGCTTGCGGAACGCGCGCTCAAGAAGCTTGGAGGAGTTCTCGTCCTCGAGCGGGGCGAGGTGCTTGAGGCCCTCGATGATCGTGACGTCCGAGCCGAAGGACTTCCACGCCGAGGCGAACTCGACGCCGATGACGCCGCCGCCCAGGATGATCGCGGACTTCGGCACGCGGTCCAGGACGAGGGCGTGGTCGGAGGAGATGATCCGGTCGCCGTCGATCTCCAGGCCCGGCAGCGACTTCGGCACGGAGCCGGTCGCCAGCAGGACGTGGCGGCCCTGGACGCGCTGGCCGTTCACGTCGACGGAGGTCGGGGAGGAGAGCCTGCCCTCGCCCTCGATGTAGGTGACCTTGCGGGAGGCGATGAGTCCCTGGAGGCCCTTGTAGAGGCCCGAGACCACGCCGTCCTTGTACTTGTGGACCGCGGGGACGTCGATGCCCTCGAAGGTCGCCTTGACGCCGAACTGCTCGCTCTCGCGGGCCTGGTCGGCGATCTCGCCCGCGTGCAGCAGGGCCTTGGTGGGGATGCATCCCCGGTGCAGGCAGGTACCGCCGACCTTGTCCTTCTCGATCAGGGCGACGTCCAGGCCCAGCTGGGCCCCGCGCAGGGCCGCGGCGTAACCACCGCTACCGCCGCCGAGGATCACTAGGTCGAAAACGGTGCTGGCGTCGTTCGCCACGTCACGTCCTCCATGCATTGCGCCACGCCGGTCGTCGGCGACCGGTCGGCGGCTGGTGTCCGGCCGCTCTTTCTTCGGCCCTGTGATGGGGGCCCTGTCCTGCCGAGCCCCATCTTCGCACTTGTCGGAGGTGGAAGAGACGCCGGGCCGGGGTGTGAGACGTCCCACGTTCGGTCGAGGGTACGAGAACGGGGCCCCGCCCTACCCGCGCGCGGGGCCCCGTGACCGTGCCCGGGGATCAGCCGAGGTCGCCCGCGGCGGTCAGCTCGGCGAGGCGCACCAGGGTGCGCACGGCCGTGCCGGTGCCGCCCTTGGGGGTGTACCCGAACGGGCCGCCCTCGTTGAACGCGGGGCCCGCGATGTCCAGGTGGGCCCAGCTGATGCCCTCGCCGACGAACTCGCGCAGGAAGAGACCGGCGACCAGGCCGCTGCCCATCCGCTCCCCCATGTTGGCGATGTCGGCGGTGGGGGAGTCCATGCCCTTGCGCAGGTGCTCGGGCAGCGGCATCGGCCAGGCGGGCTCGCCGACCTCCTCGGCCGCCTCGTGGACGGCGGAGCGGAACGCGTCGTCGTTGGCCATGATGCCGAAGGTGCGGCTGCCCAGCGCCAGCATCATGGCGCCGGTGAGGGTCGCGACGTCGACGACCGCGTCCGGCTTCTCCTGCGAGGCGGCCCAGAGCGCGTCCGCGAGGACCAGGCGGCCCTCGGCGTCCGTGTTGAGGACCTCGACGGTCTTGCCGCTGTACATGCGCAGCACGTCACCGGGGCGGGTGGCCGAGCCGGAGGGCATGTTCTCGGCGAGCGCGAGCCAGCCGGTGACGTTCACCTCCAGGTTCAGCCGCGCGGCGGCGACGACGGCCGCGAAGACCGCCGCGGCGCCGCTCATGTCGCACTTCATCGTCTCGTTGTGCCCGGCGGGCTTGAGCGAGATGCCGCCCGAGTCGTAGGTGATGCCCTTGCCGACGAAGGCGAGGTGCTTCTTGGCCTTGGAGCTGGTGTACGACAGCTTCACCAGCCGCGGACCGGCCACGGACCCGGCGCCGACGCCGAGGATGCCGCCGTAGCCGCCCTTCTCCAGCGCCTTGACGTCGAGCACCTGCACCTTGAGGCCGTGCTCCTTGGCGGCCGTCTGCGCGACGGCGGCGAACGCCTCGGGGGTGAGGTCGTTCGGCGGGGTGTTGATCAGGTCGCGGGCGCGGTTCAGCTCCTCGGAGACGGCGACGGCGCGCTCCAGCGCCGCCTTGTGCTCCTTGTCGCGGGGCTTGGCGCCGAGCAGCGCGGCCTCGCCGAGGGGCCCCTTGGCGTCCTTGCCGTTGTCCTTGTAGACGTCGAACGCGTACGCGCCCAGGAGCAGGCCCTCGCCGATGACGGCGACGTCGGTCGCGTCGGCGACCGGCAGGGCGACGGCGGCCTTCTTGACGCCGGCCAGGGTGCGGGCGGCGACACCGGCGGCCCGGCGCAGCGCCTCGGGGGCGTACCCGGCGTCCTTCTCGGGCTCGGCGCCCAGGCCCACCGCCACCACGAGCGGGGCCTTGAAGCCGCCCGGCGCGGGCAGCTTGGTCACCTCTCCCTCGGCGCCCGAGGCACCGAGGGTCTCCAGGACGCCGGCGAGCCGGCCGTCGTAGGCCTTGTCCACGGCCTCGGCGCCCGGTGCGACGACCGGGCCCTTGGCGCCCTTGGCGACACCGACGACGATCGCGTCGGCCCGCAGGCCGGGC
Organism: Streptomyces sp. SolWspMP-5a-2; assembly: GCF_900091845.1. Taxonomy (GTDB): domain Bacteria; phylum Actinomycetota; class Actinomycetes; order Streptomycetales; family Streptomycetaceae; genus Streptomyces; species Streptomyces doudnae. The sequence goes on along the minus strand of NZ_FMCI01000133.1, from coordinate 20,941 downwards.
GCCGCGGCGGTGCTGAGAGTGAGAGCAGTCACGGTGGTGAAATCTCGCTTCCGATGTGAAGTTGCGTGAGTCGAACGGTGTGGGTCGACCGGCCCGGAGGCCGACCCTCGATTCCACCTGGACTTGAATCCGGTCTCAGCGGGGCCTTCCCCGGTGCGGCGAACACTCCGGACGAGCCTACGCGCGTCGTGCGGTACCCCGCCGCCCTGTGGCACACCGGACGTCGGAGATGATCGGAAAGTACGTCCGCCGACCGCCCGGAGCCCGTCTCTCCCGCCCGCCCTGCTCCCGTGCGCCGGACGGTCGCGAGGCCGTCCGCCGCCCGTCCACCGGCGCTCCGAGGGCCGGCGGCCGGGCGCCGGCCCGGTGTCCGCCGCAGCGAAGGCGCCCGCGACCGCACCGGCGAAGACGTACGAACCGGGCGTCCGGCGCCGCCCCTGTTGACGCGCCCCCGTGCCACCCCGGGGCGGGGGCGCGCGGTCAGGCGGGGCCGAGCGCGAGGACGGCGGCGCACACCGTCGCGGCCGTCTCCGCGAGCCCGCCGAAGACGTCCCCCGTCACCCCGCCGAACCGGCGCAGGCAGTGCCGCAGCAGGAGTTCGGCGGCGGCGAGGGCGAGCAGCACCCCGGCCGCCGCGCGGACCGCGCCCACCGGGCCGAGCGGCAGACAGGCCGCCGCCGCGGCCGCCGTCACCAGCACCGCGGCGAAGGCCGCGCGCCCCACCGGGACCACGCCCGCGACCGCCGCGCCGAGGCCCTCGGGGCGGGCCGCCGGCACCCCGGACCTGGCCGCCAGGGTGAGCGCGAGCCGGGCCGCGGTCGCGGCGACGACGACGGTGAGGGCGCCCCGGTCCCACGATCCCTCGTAGGCCCGGGACACGGCGGCGACCTGCGCCAGCAGCGCCAGCACCAGCGTGACCACGCCGAACGGGCCGATGTCCGACCGCTTCATGATCCGCAGCGCGTCCTCGGCGGGCTTCCCGCTGCCCAGCCCGTCGGCGGTGTCGGCGAGCCCGTCCAGGTGCAGCCCCCGGGTCAGCGCGGCCGGTACGGCGACCGAGGCGACGGCGGCGAGGAGCGGGCCGCCGCCCAGCGCGAGCAGCAGCACCCCGGGCAGCGCGGCGCAGCCGCCGACCGCGATCCCGGCCAGCGGGGCGGCCAGCATGCCGCCGCGGGCCGCGTCCCGGTCCCAGCGGGCGACCCGCACCGGGAAGACGGTGAGGGTGCCGAAGGCGAAGCGGAGGCCGTCCGGCCAGGACGGTGCGGAGGGTGCGGGCATCGGCGCAGATTATCCGGCGCGGACCGGGGCACGGCGGCGGGGCGCGGATAAAGTGCGCACATGGGACATTGGCTCCACCGCAACATCGTCGAGCCCGGCAAGCTGCCCCTGCTGCTCGCCCTCGCGGCCTTCGTCCTGACGTTCGTGATCACCCGGATCATCACCCGGCTGATCCGGGCGGGCCGGGGGCCGTTCGGCAACGTGAAGGCGGGCGGGCTGCACATCCACCACGTGGTGCCGGGGGTGGTCCTCACCGTCCTGGGCGGGTTCGGGGCGGTCGCCAGCGGGCGGCACGGCTTCGGCGCGGCGGCCTTCGCGGTCGTCTTCGGCGCCGGGGCGGGCCTGGTCCTCGACGAGTTCGCGCTGATCCTGCACCTCGACGACGTCTACTGGACCGAGCAGGGCCGCAAGAGCGTCGAGGTGGTGGTGCTGACCGCGGCCCTGGTCGGCCTGGTGCTGTCGGGGTTCGCGCCGTTCGGCGTCAACGACATGTCGCAGGCCGAACTCCAGGACCGGGGCGGCGTCATCACCACGGTCGTCGTCAACTTCGTCTTCGCGCTGGCCGTGCTGAGCAAGGGCAAGACCAAGACGGCGCTGTTCAGCGTGATCGTCCCGCTGGTCGGCCTCGTCGGCCTGATCAGGCTCGCCCGCCCCGGCTCCCCGTGGGCCCGCCGCTTCTACCGGCGCCGCCCGCGCGCCCGCGCCCGCGCCGTCCTGCGCGCCTACCGGCACGACCGCCGCTGGTCGGGGCCCAGCCGCCGGGTTCAGGACTGGATCGGCGGGCGGCCCGATCCCGGTCCCGGCCCCGAGGTGAACCGTTCCCGCTGAGCCCTGCGGCGCCTGCGCAGCGTCGAGACCCCGATCAGCGCCCCCACGGTGACGATCGCCGCGAGATGCTCCCGTCCGGCCAGGTTCTCCTTGACGACGACCTCCAGCACCATCGCCGCCACCACCGCCCCGGCCGTGACGTAGGCGCCGTAGCGCCAGCCCAGGAAGACGGCGAGCCCCACCACCGCGGCCGACGGCCCGGTGTCCACCACCTGCGCGTCCGCACCGGGCAGCCCGAACGGGGTGCCGGGACCCAGCGCGATGCCCGCCCGCGCGTACAGGGTCCCGGCGAGGGTCGCCGCGTACGCGATGACCAGGGTGCGCCACCAGCCGAGGCAGATCTCCGCGATCCCGAACACCAGCAGGATCTGCGCCAGCGCCCCCCACACCGGCAGGTCGAGCGCGGGCACGAACAGCGACAGCGGGGTGCGCAGCAGCGCGAGCCAGAGCGGGTCGACCGCCCGCACGGCCCCCACGTCCTGCACGAACCCGTAGCCCCACGACTGGTTCTGGACGACCTGTATGGCCGCCGTCAGTGCCACCGCCCCGAGTGTCATCGGGACCGCCCGCCAGCGCCGCTTCAGCAGCGGCTCGCGCACGGTGACCCAGAGGAGTCCCCATTCGGCGCGGGCCCAGCGGGCGAGGGTCGTCATCTGTGGGTCTCCAGGTGCTTGCGGTGCAGCCACTTCGGCAGTCCCGGCGCCTCCAGGAAGCCCTCCGCGCGGGCGGCGGCGATGCCGATGCGCGGCAGGTCCGCGCTCTTCTCGAAGAGCAGGAACCGCGGCTCCCAGATGGGCCGGTACTTGGCGTTGGCCCGGTACAGCGACTCGATCTGCCACCAGCGGGAGAAGAAGCTGAGCAGCGACCGCCACAGCCGCAGCACCGGTCCGGCGCCGAGGCGCGCGCCACGCTCGAAGACCGAACGGAACATCGCGAAGTTGAGCGAGACCTGCGTGACCTGGATCTCGCCCGCGCGGCGCAGCAGTTCGATCACCATGAACTCCATCAGGCCGTTGTCGGAGTCCCGGTCACGGCGCATCAGGTCGAGCGAGAGGCCGTGCGGCCCCCACGGCACGAACGAGAGCACCGCCCGCAGCCGCCCCTCGGCGTCCAGGCACTCCAGCATCACGCAGCGCCCGTCCTCCGGGTCCCCGAGCCGCCCCAGCGCCATGCTGAACCCGCGCTCGGTGGCGCCGTCGCGCCAGTCGTCGGCACGCTCCAGCAGATACGCCAGCTCGTCGGCCTGGATGTCCTCGTGACGTCGCACCCGGACCGTGTACCCGGCCCGCTTGACCCGGTTGTAGGCCTGCCGGACGGTGCGCATGGCCCGCCCCTCCAGGGTGAAGTCGGCGACCTCGACCAGCGCCTCGTCGCCCAGCTCCAGCGCGTCGAGCCCGTGCCGCGCGTACACCGTCCCGGCCTCCTCGCCCGCGCCCATCACGGCCGGGATCCAGCCGTGCGCGCGGGCCTCGGCGAGCCACGGCTCGATCGCGCCCGGCCACGCCTCGGGGTCGCCGATCGGATCGCCCGAGGCCAGCGACACCCCGCCCACCACCCGGTAGGCGACGGCCGCCTTGCCGGTCGGCGACCAGACCACGCTCTTCTCCCGGCGCAGCGCGAAGTAGCCCAGCGAGTCCCGCTCGCCCTGCCGCTCCAGCAGCACCCGCAGCCGCTTCTCGTCGTCCTCGGTGAGCGGGTCCACCACCCGCCGGGAGCGGAACGCGGCGTACAGGACGGCCAGCACCAGGGCCGTGCTGAGCACGTTGATGGCGACGTTGACCCAGTTCGGCGTCTCGACGCCGGGGAAGCGCGACTCGTCGGCGGCGACCGAGACCAGCCGCAGCGTGCCGTAGTGCCAGCGTTCGAGGAACGTCGAACGCGCCGCGTGGGCCGCCTGGTTGGTGACCGTCACCAGCACCGCGGCCAGCAGCGAGCAGGCCAGCGTGCCGCCGAGCGCGACGGCGCCCGCGAGCCGCGGGTTGGCGCGGTCGCCCTTGGCGTAGAACTCCGTGCGGCCCACGACCAGGGCGGCGACGAAGGCGGCCGTCAGGACCAGCGAGATCCAGTTCTGCGGGTACTGGCGGATCTCCGGGAACGCCATGGCGAAGGCGAACAGGCCGAGGAACGGCCCGCCCAGCGCCAGGTTCAGGATCCACGCGGCCCGCTTGCGGCGGCGCATGGTGATCGCCAGGAACGCGGTGAAGACCCCGGACGCGAAGCCCGCGGTCAGCAGGTACGGCGTGAAGAAGTTCTCCTGGTTGTGCCGTCGCACGTCCTGACCGAGGGAGACCCACACGGCACTGAGGAAGTTGACGAACGCGACGGCCCGCAGGTACCAGACAGCGAAGGCGGCGGCCCGCCGCGGGGCAATTCGGGCATCTCCCATAGAGAAAGATCATATGGGCGATGGCGCGGCGAACCCCTCCGACCTTCGGCTGAGGTGCTGTCGACTTTCGGCCCTTTCGGACTACTCGGCGGTCCGGGCCCCGGCCGGGTCCACCGCGCCCTCGGCGCCCTCTTCCGCGGGCTCCTCCACGGCTTGGGCCCCGGACTCCTGGTAGGGCGGCGGCAGTTCGGGCAGCTCGGCCGCCAGCGCCGCGGCCGCCTGCACCAGCGGCAGCGCCAGCAGGCCGCCCGCGCCCTCGCCGACGGTCACCCCGTGCGAGAGCAGCGGCTCCAGGGCCATCCGGTCCAGCGCCTTCGCCTGGCCCGGCTCGCCGCTGTCGTGCGCGGCCAGCCACCAGTCCGGCGCCCGGAACGCGATCCGCTGCGCCACCAGCGCGCAGGCCGCCGTCACCACGCCGTCCAGGACCACCGGCAGCTTGCGCACCGCGCTCTGCAGCAGGAAGCCGGTCATCGCCGCCAGGTCGGCGCCGCCCACCGTGGCGAGGAGCTGGAGCTGGTCGCCCAGGACCGGGCGGGCCCGCACCAGCGCGTCCCGGATCGCCGCGCACTTGCGCATCCACGCCAGGTCGTCGATGGCGAGCCCGCCGCGCCCGGTCACCACGGAGGCGTCGGTGCCGCACAGCGCGGCCACCAGCACCCCGGCCGCGGTGGTGCCGCCCACGCTCACGTCGCCGAGGACGACCAGGTCGGTGCCGGAGTCGGCCTCCTCGTCGGCCACCGCGATCCCGGCCCGGAAGGCGGCCTCGGCCTCGTCGGGGGTCAGCGCGTCCTCGATGTCGATCCGCCCGCTGCCGCGCCGCACCCGGTGGCGCACCACCTCGTCGGGCAGCGTCGCGGGGTCGCAGTCGAGCGCCATGTCGACGACCCGCACCGGCACCCCGAGCCGCCGCGCGAGCACCGACACCGGACGGCCGCCCTCCAGGACGTCCCGCACCAGCCGCTCGGCGCCGCCCGCCGGGTGCGCCGACACGTCCAGCGCGGCGATCCCGTGGTCACCGGCGAACAGCACCACCCGGGGCCGCTCCACCGGGCGCACCGGGACCGTGCCCTGCGCCGCGGACAGCCACTCGCCCAGGTCGTCGAGGCGGCCCAGCGCGCCGGGCGGCACGACCTGACGCTCCCTGCGTGCCTCGGCGTCGCGGCGCACCCCGCCGTCCGGGCGCTCGATCAGATCGGTGAAGTCGTCGAGATTAAGCGAGCTCATTCGCCGAACAGTACCGGCACCCGCCGGGCCGGGGTGTGCCGCGGACGGCCCGGCCGCCCGGCGGCCGACGCGCCCGCGCGACCCGCCCCGGGCCCGCGCCACAGGGGCACCACGAGCGCACCGCATCGTTGCTCGCCGCACCCGATTCCCATACGTTCCGGTTTGCAGCGGAATGTCGTACGTCCTCGGGAGCCGCCCCATGTCCGCACCGCCCGCCCCCTCGCCACCCCCGCTCGGCCACCGCCCCCCGCCCGGACTGCCCCTGGTGCGGCGCCGCGCGCCCGCGCGCCCGCACCCCCGTCCTCGACCGCTGCCGCGCCTGCGCCCACGTCTTCCGCACCGTCCCGGCCCCCGCCACCGGACAGGTCGCCGACCGGGACCGCCCCCGGCGCCACCGGGCCACCGCCCGCGCCGTGCTGCGGCTGCTCCGCGACGACCCCGAGAGCTGGCTCGACGTCGGCACAGGCGACGCCCGCTTCCCGGCCGCCGCCAAGGCGTTCTTCCCGTACACCGCCTTCGACGGCCTCGACGTCACCTCCCGCGTCGTGCGCGCCCGCGCCGCCGAGCGGGTGGAGGAGGCCCACGTCGGCCGCCTCACCGACCGGACCCTCACCGCCCCGCTGCGCGCCCGCTACGACGTCGTCAGCCTGCTCCACCACCTGCCCCGCACCCCCGACCCGCGCGCCGAACTGCGCGCCGCCCTCGGCCTGCTGCGCCCCGGCGGCCTGCTCGTCCTCGAACTGCCCGACCCCGAAGCCCCGTTCGCCGCGCTCACCGCCCTGCTGCCGGCCTCCCGCGAGCGGCCCGCCCCGCTCCACCTGCCGCCCCGCGCCAACCTCGCCGCCGCACTGGAGGCCGCCGGGTGCGCGGTGCTCACCCCGCCCGGCCGGGGCCGCCCCGCCGCCTACCGGATCATCGCCCGCCGGGGCGGCTCAGCCCCGTAGCACCAGCGCCTGACCGGCCACCACCAGCACCACCTGCTCGCACTCCGCGGCCACCGCCGCGTTCAGCCGCCCCAGTTCGTCCCGGTAGCGGCGACCGGACGCGGTCGCCGGGACGATCCCCGAACCCACCTCGTTCGACACCGCCACCACCGGCCGCCCGCTCGCCCGCACCGCGGCCACCAGCTCCCGCACCCGCGTCCGCAGCGCCCGCTCGCCGCCGTCCGCCCACACCGCGTCGTCCCAGGCGCCCGCCGCGTCCATCGCGTCCGTCAGCCACAGCGACAGGCAGTCGATCAGCAGCGGCGGCCCGTCGTCCTTCAGCAGCGGCACCAGGTCGCACGTCTCCACGGTCCGCCACGACCCCGGCCGCCGCTCCCGGTGCGCCGACACCCGCGACGCCCACTCGGTGTCCCCGCCCCGGGTGCCGCCCGTCGCCACGTACAGCACCCCGGGGAACGACTCCAGGCGCCGCTCCGCCTCCACCGACTTCCCCGACCTGGCGCCGCCCAGCACCAGCGTCCTGCGCGGCACGTCGGGCACGTCCTCGTACACCCCCACCACCAGCGTCGTCCCGTCCGCCACCGCCCGTGCCCCGTCCGCCGAGAGCCGCCTGCGCAGCTCGGCGCCCGGCGGCACGTCGTGGTCCAGATGGACGGCGACCACGTCCGTCGTCGGCCCCACCGCGCCCACCGCCCGCAGCTTCGCCAGCCCGTCCGGGCGCCCCACCACGTCCACGAGCACCAGGTCGTACGTCTCCGTGGTGCCGTGCCCGTTCTCCAGACCGGCCGGGGCGCCGCCCGGCGGCAGGTACAGCAGCCGCCGCCCGTCCGGGCCGGTCACCGCGTACCCGGTGCCCGGCGCGTCCATCGCCACCGCCCGCACCCGGTGCCCGGTCAGCAGCGCCAGCTCCCGCCCGTCCGGCACCCGGCCCGGCTGCGGCAGCCCGGCGGGCACCTCGACCGCGGGGCCGTCGTGCGGGTGGGACAGCAGCACCTGCCGCACCCCGCCGAGCGAGTGCCCGGAGCGCGCCGCCGCGAACGCCGCGCCCGGCGTCAGGTCGAGCAGCAGGGTGCCGTCCACCAGCAGGGCGGTGGCCGCGCGCGCGTCACCGCCGAGGGCGGTCGCGCAGGCCGCGCAGGGGCAGTCGGGGCGGGGCAGGCCCGCGGGGGCGCCGGTGCCTAGCAGAGTCACTTCCACGGAAGTGATTTTCGCGTCTCCCCGCGGGCGCCGCGCGTCCGACTAGTCTGCTGGCGGGAGCGGGACCAAGATCCGGCTCCCGCTCGGCAGGCGCTCAGACACGGGAGGCGTACATGGCGGCATGGACGTGGCGGTTCGAGAAGACCGACGGGGCGGAGGTCCGACCCGCGGTCGAGCCCGAGGAGTTCACCACCCAGGGCGACGCCGAGTCCTGGATCGGTGAGTACTGGAAGGACCTCAAGGAAGGCGGCGCCGACCAGGTGCGGCTGTTCGAGGACGGCACGGAGATCTACGGCCCGATGAGCCTGCACGGCGAGGACGCGGCGTCGTCCTCCTAGGGACGCCGGGGGCGGGCCGGGGGACACCCGGCCCGCCCCCGGCCGCCCGCTCACTGCTCGCCCAGCGTCACGTCCGCCTTCTTGCGGCTGCCGCCCCTGGTGTACGTCACCGTCACCTTGTCGCCCGGCTTCTCGGCCGCCAGCGCCTCCGACAGGGAGGTGATCGTGGTGATCGGCGTGGAACCGAGCCCCACGACGATGTCCCCGCTCTCGATGCCGGCCTTCGCCGCCGCGCCCCCGGCCTTCACCTCGACCACCGCGACCCCGGCGGCCTGGTAGGAGTCGTCGACGACGGTCCGGCCCGTGATGCCGAGCGCCGCCCGGCCCGAGTCGGTGACCTTGCCGTCCTTCACGATCTGCTCGGCGATCGTCCTCACCATCGACGCCGGGATCGCGAATCCGATGCCGGGCGCCGCGCTGCCCCCGAGGTCGGGGTCGGTGGCGGCGAGCGTGGGGATGCCGATGACCTGCCCGGAGAGGTTCACCAGGGCGCCGCCGCTGTTGCCCGGGTTGATCGCCGCGGACGTCTGGACCATGTTGCCGATCGTCGCGCCCGTCCCGCCGCCCGAACTGCCCTCCGTGACGGTCCGCCCGGTCGCCGAGACGATGCCCTCCGTCACGCTCGACGAGAGCCCCAGCGGGGACCCCATCGCCAGCACGATCTGCCCGACCTCCACCTTCGCGGAGTCCCCGAACGACGCCGCCTTCAGCCCGTGCGGCACCTTGTCCAGCTTCACCACCGCGAGGTCCTGCTCCGGATACGACGAGACCAGCCGCGCCGAGAGCGTCTCCTCGGTGTTCGCCGTCGTCACCTTGAACGTCTTCTGCGAGCCGACGACGTGCGCGTTGGTCACGATGTGACCCTGGCCGTCGAAGACCACCCCCGAGCCCAGGTCGTTGCGCGCCTGGATCTGCACCACCGACGGCAGGACGTCCTTGATGACCTTCAGGTAGTCGCTCTGCAGATCGGCCCCCGACCTCGGGGTGAGCGCCTGCGCGGCCTGCGCCGTGGTCCTCCCGCCGTCCGCCGAGGTGTCGGCCCCCGAACAGCCGCTCAGCAGCGCGAGCGAGCAGGCCAGGGCGGTCAGCGGGACGTACGTCCGGCGGGCACGGGTACGGGAAGCGTCCATGCCCCGAGTCTCACCGCGCCCGCGGCGCCCGGCCCCCGGTGGACGCCCGAACGGGGCACCGCGCCAGGCCCCTCAGCCGCGCACGCCGCACAGGTGCAGCAGCCCCGCCACCCCGCGGTAGGGGTCGGTCCGCCCGGCCCGCTCCTCGGCGGCCAGCAGCGTCTCCAGGTCGTCCGGCGCGGGCGCGTCGTCGGCCGCGGTGTCCGTGAACACCCGCACCCCGTACCAGGCGTGCAGCGGCGCCCCGATGCCGTCCAGGGTCGCGGTCAGCGTCCGCAGCCGGTCGGCCCGCACGTCCTGGCCCAGCCGGTCGCGGCGGACCGTCGCGTCGAAGGCGGCCAGCGCGCCCGCCCAGTCGCCGCCGAGCCCCGGACCCATGGCCAGCGCGTCCGCGTTGCGGGCCAGCAGCGACAGCAGCCCGCCGGGCGCGACCATCCGCGCCAGCCCCGCCAGCAGCGGATCGGGCTCCTCCACGTGCATCAGCACCCCGTGGCAGAGCACCACGTCGAAACTGCCCGGCAGGAAGTGCACCCCGGTGTCCCGGCCGTCGCCCTGCACCAGCCGTACCCGGTCCCGGATGCCGCGCGGCTCGGCCGCCAGCGCCTCGCGCGCCGCCGAGACCATCGCCGGGTCCTGCTCCACCCCGGTCACCTGGTGACCGGCGCGCGCCAGCCGCAGCGCCTGGACGCCCCGCCCGATGCCCACGTCGAGCACCCGCAGCCGCCGGCCGACCGCGAAGCGCCCGGATATCTGCTCGTCGAGCTGCCGGGTCACCAGCTCCTGCCGTACGACGTCCCTCAGCCCGCCGGGGCCTGGCGGCCGCTCACCGGCCGCGTCCTCGGCGCAGGACGTCGTGCTCAGGGCCGCTCTCCGCGCTTGACCTGCGGCTTCGGCAGCCGCAGACGGCGCATCTGGAGCGAGCGCATCAGCGCGTAGGCGACGGCGCCCCGGCGGTTCTGGTCCGGGAAGCGCTCGGCGAGCCGCTTGCGCAGCCGGATGCCGTTGACGAGCGAGTCGAGCACGATCAGCACGATCACGACCAGCCACAGCAGCAGCGCGATGCTCTGCAGCGCGCCCACCCGCACCATGCTCAGCACCAGGATGACCACGGCCATCGGCAGGAAGAACTCGGCGACGTTGATCCGCGAGTCGATGAACTCCCGCGCGTACTTGCGCACCGGACCCTTGTCGCGGACCGGGAGGTACCGCTCGTCGCCGCTGGCCAGCGCCTGGCGCTGCCGCTCCAGCTGGACACGGCGCTCCTCGCGCTGTCGCTTGGCCGCGTCCTTGCGCGTCAGCGTCGTGTTGGCGACGCTGCGGCGCTGGGACTGGGCCTCACTGCGCTTGGGCGTGGGGCGGCCCTTCGGGGCCTGCGGGTCACGGGTCTGCTTGGAGTCGGACGGCGGCGCCTTGACGACGCCCGCGGCCTTCTCTTCCTTGGCGCGGCTACGGAACACAAAACCCAAGGGTACGGGGTGTCCGGGGTTGGACCCCAGCCCCGCGGGGAACGATCCGGCAACACCAGTCGTCCTCTAAGGGGACAGACCGGACGTCGCGCCCGCTTCCGGCACCGGGTACCCCCGGGGGCCACCTACTCCCTACGCCGGACCGGAAGCGGAGGCAGTCGTCCTTGGGGATGAGCGCATCCTGCCCCGAACAGTGCGTCAATGGATGTGGGGCCCGTACTGTGGGTCTTGTCGCAGAGCTGGAGCTTGAGTCCGTCAGAAGGGGGCGCGCGAAGCCCATGAGCGGTGTCATGAAGCGTATGGGGATGATCTTCCGCGCGAAGGCGAACAAGGCCCTTGACCGGGCCGAGGACCCTCGCGAAACCCTCGATTACTCGTACCAGAAGCAGCTTGAGCTGCTCCAGAAGGTCCGCAGGGGCGTCGCCGACGTGGCGACCTCCCGCAAGCGCCTGGAGCTCCAGCTCAACCAGCTCCAGGGCCAGTCCTCCAAGCTGGAGGACCAGGGCCGCAAGGCCCTCGCGCTGGGCCGGGAGGACCTCGCCCGCGAGGCGCTCTCCCGCCGTGCCGCCCTCCAGCAGCAGGTCACCGACCTGGAGACGCAGCACGCCACCCTCCAGGGCGAGGAGGAGAAGCTCACCCTCGCGGCGCAGCGCCTCCAGGCCAAGGTGGACGCCTTCCGCACCAAGAAGGAGACCATCAAGGCCACCTACACCGCGGCCCAGGCGCAGACCCGCATCGGCGAGGCGTTCTCCGGCATCTCCGAGGAGATGGGCGACGTCGGCCTGGCCATCCAGCGCGCCGAGGACAAGACGGCGCAGCTCCAGGCGCGGGCCGGGGCGATCGACGAGCTGCTCGCCTCCGGTGCCCTCGACGACCCCACCGGCATGCGCAAGGACGACATCCAGGCCGAGCTGGACCAGCTCTCCGGTGGTACGGATGTGGAGCTGGAGCTCCAGCGGATGAAGGCGGAGCTGGCCGGCGGTCCGTCGTCGCAGCAGCAGGCGATCGAGGGCGGCTCCGGACAGCAGAACCCCCAGCAGCAGCCGCAGGACACCCCGCGCTTCGACAAGCAGTGAGGGTCCACGCCTAGGAGGCCGAGATGGGCGACATGATCGTACGGATCATGGGGGAGGGGCAGGTGAGGCTGGCGGGGAGCCACTTCACCGAGCTGAACGTGCTCGACGACGAGCTGCTGGCGGAGGTGGAGTCCGGCGACGACGCCGCCTTCCGCCGCACCCTCCAGGCGCTCCTCGACAAGGTCAGGGACCTGGGCACCCCGGTCCCCGACGACTCCCTCGCCCCCTCCGACCTCATCCTCCCGTCCCCGGACGCCACCCTGGACGAGGTCCGCGGCATGCTCGGCGACGACGGCCTGATCCCCGGCTGACACCCGCCCGGCACCGGTCCCGCCCGCCCCCCCCCCGGACACCCGGCGCCCGGCGGACCCACCGCGCCACCCCCGGCGTCCGTCACCGGTGCGCCCCTCGGCGTCCGTTCTCCTCCACCCCCGTCCCACCGCTGCGCGCCGTACTGTTCACCCGTGAGCAGCACCCTGCACCGAGCCCGCCGCCACGTCGTCGCCCACCCCCTGGCGCTCGACGCGGCCCTGGCTCTCGGCGTCCTCGCCTGCATGGTCGCCGGGACCTTCGTCGACACCCACACCCGCGGCCCCGAGGGCGGCAGCACCGTCTCCTGGGCCGTGCGCACCCCCAACCCGCTCGCCCTGGTCCTCATCGTGCTCGGCGCCGCCGCCCTCGTCTTCCGCCGCCGCGCGCCCCGCACCGTCCTCGCCGTCACCGGCTCCCTCGCGCTGGTCGAGAGCGTCGTCGGCGACCCCCGCGCGCCCGTCGCGATGTCCGCCGTGATCGCCCTCTACACGGTCGCCGCCACCACCGACCGGGTCACCGCGGTCCGCCTCGGCCTGCTCACCATGACCGTGCTGACCGGCGCCTCGATGCTCGCGGGCCCGCTGCCCTGGTACGCCCAGGAGAACCTGGCGATCTTCGCCTGGACCGGCATCGGCGCCACCGCGGGCGACGCCGTCCGCAGCCGCCGCGCCGTCGTGCAGGCCATCCGCGACCGCGCCGAACGCGCCGAACGCACCCGCGAGGAGGAGGCGCTGCGCCGGGTCGCCGAGGAGCGGCTGCGCATCGCCCGCGACCTGCACGACGTCGTCGCCCACCACATCGCCCTGGTCAACGTGCAGGCCGGGGTCGCCGCGCACGTCATGGACCGGCGGCCCGACCAGGCCAAGGAGGCCCTCGCGCACGTCCGGGAGGCGGGCCGCTCCGCGCTCAGCGAACTGCGCGCCACCGTCGGCCTGCTGCGCCAGTCCGGGGACCCCGAGGCGCCCACCGAACCGGCGCCCGGCCTCGACCGCCTCGACGAACTCCTCGGCACCTTCCGCAGCGCGGGCCTGCGGGTGGAGCTGGCCCGCGCCGACCAGGACACCACGCTGCCCGCCGCCGTCGACCTGGCCGCCTACCGGGTCATCCAGGAGGCCCTCACCAACGTGCAGAAGCACGCGGGCACCGGGGCCGCCGCCGAGGTGAGCGTCGTCCGGGTCGGCCCCGACATCGAGATCACCGTCCTGGACGACGGCCCCGGCGCCCAGCACGTCCCCGACTCCGGCGGGCACGGGCTGCTCGGCATGCGCGAGCGGGTCACCGCGCTGCGCGGCACCCTCACCACCGGTCCCCGCTACGGGGGCGGCTTCCGGGTCCATGCGATCCTTCCGGTCGAGACCCGCACGGCCGCCAGGGGAGAACCCGTATGACCATCCGTGTCCTGCTCGCCGACGACCAGGCCCTGTTGCGCAGCGCCTTCCGGGTGCTGGTCGACTCGGAGCCCGACATGGAGGTCGTCGGGGAGGCAGCCGACGGCGCCGAGGCGGTGCGGCTGGCCGGTGAACAGCGCGCCGACGTCGTCCTGATGGACATCAGGATGCCCGGCACCGACGGCCTCGCCGCCACCCGGATGATCAGCGCCGACGCGTCCCTCGCCCAGGTCAGGGTGGTCATCCTGACGACGTTCGAGGTCGACGACTACGTGGTGCAGGCGCTGCGCGCGGGCGCCTCCGGGTTCCTCGGCAAGGGCAGCGAACCGGAGGAGCTGCTGGCGGCCATCCGGATCGCGGCCGGTGGCGAGGCGCTGCTCTCCCCGGCCGCGACCAAGGGCCTGATCGCCCGCTTCCTGGCGCAGGGCGACCCGTCCGACGACGGCCGCGACCCGGCCCGCGCGCGGCGGCTGGACGCGCTGACGGTGCGCGAGCGCGAGGTGCTGGTGCAGGTGGCGGGCGGGCACTCGAACGACGAGATCGCCGAGCGGCTCGCGGTGAGCCCGCTGACCGTCAAGACGCACGTGAACCGGGCCATGGCCAAGCTGGGCGCCCGCGACCGGGCCCAGCTGGTCGTCGTCGCCTACGAGTCGGGGCTGGTCCGCCCGAGGGTGGAGTGACCCCGACCCGGCCGTACTGCGGGCGGAGTAGGCGCCGGATAAGGAACTGGACCTGGGAGCTACGGAACCCGGCACAGCCATGGCACAGGGTGTAGGTGGCCACTTCTGCCGCTTCCAGAGGAGAGATCCAGAGCCATGAGCCCTCTGTCAGGGTTGTCCCGCTTCAGCCTCGCGCAACGGGCGTTGATCGGGCTGATCTCGCTCGTCGCGCTCGTCTTCGGCGCGATCGCGATACCTCAGCTGAAGCAGCAGCTGCTGCCCTCCATCGAACTCCCGATGGTCTCCGTGATAGCGCCCTACCAGGGCGCCTCACCCGACGTCGTCGAGAAGCAGGTCGTCGAGCCGATCGAGAGCAACCTCGAAGCGGTCGACGGCATTTCCGGCGTCACCTCGACCGCCAGCGAGGGCAACGCCCTGATCATGGCGTCCTTCGACTTCGGCAACGACACCAAGCAGCTCGTCGCCGACGTGCAGCAGGCCGTCAACCGGGCCCGCGCGCAACTCCCGGACGGCGTCGACCCGCAGGTCGTGGCGGGCTCCACGGACGACATCCCGACCGTCGTCCTCGCCGTCACCTCCGACCGCGACCAGCAGGCCCTCGCGGCCCAGCTCGACCGCACGGTCGTCCAGACGCTGAAGGGCGTCGACGGCGTCGCCCAGGTCACCGTCGACGGCGTGCGTGACCTCCAGGTCGCCGTCACCCCCGACGACGCGAAGCTCGCCAAGGCCGGGCTCACCACGCAGGCCCTCGCGCAGGCACTCCAGGCCGGCGGCGCGACCGTCACCGGCGGTTCCTTCGACGAGGGCGGCGCCAACCGCACGGTCCAGATCGGCGGCGGCTACACCTCGCTGCGGCAGATCAAGGACCTCATGGTGGGCGGCCCCGGCGTCGACAAGCCGGTCCGCCTGGCGGACGTCGCCACGGTCGAGCAGCGGCAGGCCACCGCCACCTCCCTCACCCGCACCGACGGCAGGCCCAGCCTCGCCGTGATGGTCACCATGGACCACGACGGCAGCGCCGTCGCGATCTCCAAGGCCGTCGAGGACAAGCTCCCCGACCTGCGCAAGGACCTGGGCTCCGGGGCAAGGATCACGGTCGTCAGCGACCAGGGTCCCGCGGTCTCCAAGGCGATCAGCGGTCTGACCACCGAGGGCGGCCTCGGCCTGCTCTTCGCGGTCCTGGTCATCCTGGTCTTCCTGGCGTCGATCCGCTCCACCCTGGTCACCGCCGTCAGCATCCCGCTCTCCGTCGTGCTCGCGCTGATCGTGCTGTGGACGCGCGACCTCTCCCTGAACATGCTGACGCTGGGCGCCCTGACCATCGCGATCGGCCGGGTCGTCGACGACTCGATCGTGGTCCTGGAGAACATCAAGCGTCACCTCGGCTACGGCGAGGAGCGCGAGGAGGCCATCCTCAAGGCGGTCCGCGAGGTGGCCGGCGCGGTGACGTCCTCGACGCTCACCACGGTCGCCGTCTTCCTGCCGATCGGCCTGGTCGGCGGCATGGTGGGCGAGCTGTTCGGCTCCTTCAGCCTCACCGTGACGGCGGCCCTGCTGGCGTCGCTGCTGGTGTCGCTGACGGTCGTGCCGGTGCTGTCGTACTGGTTCCTGCGCGCCCCGAAGGGCACCCCGGCCGACGCCGACGAGGCCCGCAGGCTCGCCGAGGAGAAGGAGGCCAGGAGCCGCCTCCAGCGCGTCTACGTCCCCGTGCTGCGCTTCGCGACCCGCCGCCGCCTCACCAGCGTCGTCATCGCGGCCGTCGTCCTGATCGGCACGTTCGGCATGGCGCCGCTGCTGAAGACGAACTTCTTCGACCAGGGCGAGCAGGAGGTCCTCAGCGTCAAGCAGACGCTGAAGCCCGGCACCAGCCTGGCCGCCACCGACGCGCAGGCCAAGAAGGTCGAGAAGCTGCTCGCCGGCACCAAGGGCGTCAAGAACTACCAGGTGACGATCGGCTCGTCCGGCTTCATGGCGGCCTTCGGCGGCGGCACCGACACCAACCAGGCGTCCTACCAGGTGATGCTGGACGACAGCGCCTCCTCCGCGGACGTCCAGGACAGCATCGAGTCCGGTCTGGAGAAGCTCTCCGGCATCGGCACCACCACGGTCTCCGCCGGTGACGGCTTCGGCAGCCAGGACCTCAGCGTGGTCGTGAAGGCGGCCGACAGCGCCACCCTGCGCCGGGCGGCCGAGCAGGTCCGTACCGCGGTCGCCGGACTCGACGACGTCACCGACGTCACCAGCAACCTGTCGCAGAGCGTGCCGCGCATCTCCGTCAAGGCCAACTCCCGTGCCGCGGCCGCCGGTTTCGACGACCAGACGCTCGGCGCCGCCGTCGCCCAGGCGGTCAGGGGCACCATGGCGGGCAAGGCGACCCTGGGCGACACCGAACGGGACGTCCTCATCGTCTCCGCCAAGCCGGCGACCACCCTCCAGCAGCTCAAGGAGCTGCCGCTGGGCCCGGTCAAGCTCGGTGACATCGCCACCGTGAAGGTCGTCGACGGGCCGGTCTCCATGACCCGCATCGACGGCCAGCGCGCGGCCACCATCACCGCCCGGCCGACCGGCGACAACACCGGCGCGGTCAGCCAGGACCTCACGACCGAGCTCGACGCGCTGAAGCTGCCCGCGGGCGCCACCGCCTCCATCGGCGGTGTCTCGCAGGACCAGGACGACGCGTTCAAGAACCTGGGCCTCGCGATGCTCGCCGCGATCGCGATCGTCTTCATGCTCCTGGTCGCGACGTTCCGCTCGCTCGCCCAGCCGCTGATCCTGCTGGTGTCGGTGCCGTTCGCGGCCACCGGCGCGATCGGCCTGCTGCTCGTCACCGGCACCCCGATGGGCGTCCCGGCGATGATCGGCATGCTGATGCTGATCGGCATCGTGGTGACCAACGCGATCGTCCTGATCGACCTGATCAACCAGTACCGCAAGGACGGCTACGGGATCGTCGAGGCGGTCGTCGAGGGCGGCAGGCACCGGCTGCGCCCCATCCTGATGACGGCCCTGGCGACCATCTTCGCCCTGCTCCCGATGGCGCTCGGCGTCACCGGCGAGGGCGGCTTCATCGCCCAGCCGCTCGCGGTGGTGGTGATCGGCGGTCTGGTCACGTCGACGCTGCTGACCCTGCTGCTGGTCCCGACGCTGTACGCGATGCTGGAGCTGCGCAAGGAGCGCCGCGCCGCCAAGCGCGCGGCCAAGCGGGAGAAGCGGGCCGCCGAGCCCGAGGTGCGGGAGCCCGCGAACGTCTGACGCGCGCCCGCCGCACCGCCGTACGCGGGAGCGACCGAGGCCCCGCCCCCGACGCCGAGAGCGTCGCGGGCGGGGCCTCGGTCCGTGCGGGGCGCCTACGGCAGGGCGAGCATCCGCTCCAGGGCGAGCTTCGCGTACCGCTCGGTCTCCGGGTCCACCTCGATGCGGTTGACCAGCTTGCCGTCGGCCAGCGACTCCAGGGTCCACACCAGGTGGGGCAGGTCGATGCGGTTCATGGTGGAGCAGAAGCAGACCGTGCGGTCCAGGAAGACGATCTCCTTGCCCTCCGGCGCGAACCGGTTCGCGAGCCTGCGCACCAGGTTCAGCTCGGTCCCGATGGCCCACTTGGACCCGGCGGGCGCGGCCTCCAGCGCCTTGATGATGTACTCCGTCGAACCGACCTGGTCGGCCGCCGCGACGACCTCGTGGCGGCACTCCGGGTGCACCAGGACGTTGACGCCGGGGATGCGGGCGCGCACGTCCTCCACGGACTCCAGGCTGAAGCGGCCGTGCACCGAGCAGTGGCCGCGCCACAGGATCATCCGCGCGTCGCGCAACTGCTCTGCGGTGAGGCCGCCGTTGGGTTTGTGCGGGTTGTAGAGGACGCAGTCCTCCAGGGACATCCCGAGGTCCCGCACGGCGGTGTTGCGGCCGAGGTGCTGGTCGGGCAGGAACAGCACCTTGTCGCCCTGCTCGAAGGCCCACTCCAGGGCCCGTTCGGCGTTGGACGAGGTGCAGATGGTGCCGCCGTGCCTGCCGGTGAACGCCTTGATGTCGGCGGAGGAGTTCATGTACGAGACGGGCACGACCCGCTCGGCTATCCCGGCCTCGGTCAGCACGTCCCAGCACTCGGCGACCTGCTCGGCGGTGGCCATGTCGGCCATCGAGCAGCCCGCCGCGAGGTCCGGCAGGACGACCTTCTGGTCGTCGCCGGTGAGGATGTCCGCGGACTCCGCCATGAAGTGCACGCCGCAGAACACGATGTACTCGGCCTCCGGCCGCGCCGCCGCGTCCCGGGCCAGCTTGAACGAGTCACCCGTCACGTCCGCGAACTGGATGACCTCGTCGCGCTGGTAGTGGTGGCCCAGCACGAACACCTTGTCGCCGAGCCGCTCCTTTGCCGCGCGGGCGCGCGCCACCAGGTCGGGGTCGGACGGCGAGGGCAGGTCGCCGGGGCACTCGACGCCGCGCTCGCTCCGCGGGTCGGCCTCGCGGCCGAGGAGCAGCAGGGCGAGGGGCGTCGGCTGTACGTCGAGCTCCTGGGGCTGGGCGGTGGTCACGACACGCACCCTTTCTGTTCTGCGGCCCGCCGGTCCGGGAGGTCGGAGCGGCGGCACTTCTCGTCGAAATGACGCTATCTATCATATCCGCTTCACGTCACTTTGACGACGGCGATAACGTCCATGTGACGTGAATCCCGGCGGCCGTCCGCGCGGCCGGAGGTCGCTGTTCGCTTCCCCGGGTGTGTGCGAGCATGAAGAGACGGCCGAGAAGGCAAACGCACCGCGGAGACCCGCGCACCGCGCGGAATGAATCGGCGGCCCCGGCGGTTGACCAGGTCGGCAAGCAGTCTCCGTACAACCCGGGAGAGATGTAGATGTCCGTATCGGACGAGACCAGCACCGTCACCGACGGCATCATCCTGTCCGACGCCGCCGCGGCGAAGGTCAAGGCCCTGCTCGACCAGGAAGGCCGCGAGGACCTCGCCCTGCGGGTCGCCGTCCAGCCCGGCGGCTGCTCCGGTCTGCGCTACCAGCTGTTCTTCGACGAGCGCTCGCTCGACGGCGACGTGGTGAAGGACTTCGGCGGCGTCAAGGTCGTCACCGACCGCATGAGCGCCCCCTACCTGGGCGGCGCCTCCATCGACTTCGTCGACACCATCGAGAAGCAGGGCTTCACGATCGACAACCCGAACGCGACGGGCTCCTGCGCCTGCGGCGACTCCTTCAGCTGAACCGTCCCGCGCGCGCGACGGAGGCGGCGACCCCCACCGGGTCGCCGCCTCCGTCGCGTCCGGAGCGCCGTCGGCCGTCCGACGGCGTCCGGGGTCACCGCGTGCCGGACGTCCGCGCGTCCCCCTTCAGCGGCGCGACACCCGCGCCGCCGGTGCCCACGACCTTCCGGTCGCCGAGCGGCGCGTCCAGCGTCACCTTCTGCCGCATCTCCTTGGCGATCATCACGCAGACCTTCCCCTTCCAGGGCTTCTCGGTCACCGTCACCGTCACCGCGCCGTCGCTCTCCTCGGCCGTCGCCGTGTAGTCGGCGCACACCCCGCCGGTGAAGCCCACGGTCAGCTCCCGGCCGTCGGCCCGGTACCCGTCCACCCGCACGTCGCGCGGGCCCGCCGAGCCGCCCGCGGTCGGCTCCTGCGACGGCGCCGAGGGCGACGTCAGATACGCCGGGTCGACGGCGGGGTGGGCCACCGTGTAGCCGTCGCGCCCGTCCGTGCCCCGCACCTCGAACAGCCAGGACGGCACCAGCAGCGGCTGCCCCTGCCGGGTGCGCAGGGCGAGCCCGAACTCGGCGTCCCCGACCGTCACCGTCCCGCCCGCCGCCGAGCCGGACGTCCCGGTGCCGGTACCGGTGCCGCTCCCGCACGGCTGCTCCAGCCGGTCCTTGAGCGGGACGGCGCTCGCGCACCCGCCGACGCCCATCCGGTGGTCGGTCACCGGCGCCTCGTTCATCAGTGCCAGCGTCTCCGCCGCGCCCAGCACCGGGTAGTCGGCCCCCGCCACCGGCGCCTTCAACCGGCCTGTGCCGCCCACGAGTTCACCGTTCGCGCCGACCGTGAGCCCGGTCGTCCAGCCGAAGGTGGGCAGCCCGCCGACGACCGGATCGGCGTTCACCACCCGCTGGGCGCCCGTCACCTGCCCGGCGTCGAGCTTCGCGCCGTCCTGCCCGATCGCCTTCAGGACCGGGGCGGCGGCCTTGCGCGCCGCGGCCTGCCCGACCGGTTCGGCGGCCCCGTCCGAGGGCTCGGTGGCGCAGCGCGCGGCGGAACCGCAGGCGTCCGAGCCGACGGCGTACCGGTGGAAGGACCAGGTCCCGGGCGCGGCTCTGTCCACCGTCAGGTCAGGGCCCGCGCCGTCCTTCGCCGACCCGACCTGCCAGGACTGCCCCCGCGCCACCGGCGTCCCGTCGAGACCGAGCGCCTTCGCCAGCCGGGCGACCTCCGCCTCGGTCACCTCGCCCGTCGCCCGGTAGACCGGCGCCGACGCGGGACCGGTGGGCAGATCCCCGTCCGCGCGGTAGTGCGCGCCGTACGGGTTCGGCTCCCCGGCCGCGATGCCGCGCGAGTCGCCCCCGCCGCCGCCCGCGTACCCGTCGAGCGCGAGCTTCGGCGGCGGAGCGGCGTCCCCGCCCGACCCGGCGGGCACGGGGTCGTCCCCGGCGACCGACGAGGCGAGGTACGCCCCGCCCCCGCCGACCAGCAGCACGGCGG
>NZ_FMCI01000132.1 GCF_900091845.1 Streptomyces sp. SolWspMP-5a-2 | reverse complement strand
CGGTCAGCGCGCCCGGCACGGCGGCCAGCCGCTCGCCGACGGCGATGACGGCACCCTCGGCGCGCAGCGCCTCGGCGGCCCGCTCGCCCGCCTCCTCCAGGCCGACCCCGCTGGTCAGCGCGGAGAGCCACTCGGTCTCGGTGCCGGGCGCGGCAGGCAGCAGGGTGCCGCCCGCCTTCTCCAGACCGCGGGTGGCGTGGGTGGCCAGGGCGAAGACGCGCTGCCCGTGCTTGCGCCAGGCCTTGCGCAGCCGCAGGAAGACGCCGGGCGCCTCCTCCTCCGCCTCGAACCCGATCAGCAGGACGGCCGGCGCCTTCTCCAGCGAGGCGTACGTGACGCCCGTGCCGTCGAGGTCCCGGCCGCGCCCCGCGACCTGGGCGGCCAGGAAGTCGGCCTCCTCACCGGCGTGCACGCGGGCGCGGAAGTCGATGTCGTTGGTGTCCAGCGCCACCCGCGCGAACTTGCTGTACGCGTAGGCGTCCTCGACGGTGAGACGGCCGCCGGTCAGCACGCCGGTCCGGCCGCGCGAGGCGAGCAGCCCCTGGGCGGCGATCTCCAGCGCCTCCGGCCAGGAGGCGGGCACGAGGTCGCCCTCGGGGTTGCGGACCAGGGGCGTCGTGAGCCGGTCGCGCTGCTGCGCGTACCGGAACCCGAAGCGGCCCTTGTCGCAGATCCACTCCTCGTTGACGTCGGTGTCGGCCGCCGCGAGGCGGCGCATCACCTTGCCGCGCCGGTGGTCGGTGCGGGTGGCGCAGCCACCGGCGCAGTGCTCGCACACCGACGGCGAGGAGACCAGGTCGAAGGGGCGGGAGCGGAACCGGTAGGCGGCCGAGGTCAGCGCGCCGACCGGGCAGATCTGGATGGTGTTGCCGGAGAAGTACGACTGGAACGGGTCGCCCTCGCCGGTGCCGACCTGCTGGAGCGCGCCACGCTCCAGCAGCTCGATCATCGGGTCGCCCGCGACCTGGTTGGAGAAGCGGGTGCAGCGGGCGCAGAGCACGCACCGCTCGCGGTCGAGGAGCACCTGCGTCGAGATCGGCACGGGCTTCTCGAAGGTCCGCTTGCGGCCCTCGAAGCGGGACTCCGCGTTGCCGTGCGACATGGCCTGGTTCTGCAGCGGGCACTCGCCGCCCTTGTCGCAGACCGGGCAGTCCAGCGGGTGGTTGATGAGGAGCAGCTCCATCACCCCGTGCTGGGCCTTCTCGGCGACCGGCGAGGTGAGCTGCGTCTTCACCACCATGCCGTCGGTGCAGGTGATGGTGCAGGACGCCATCGGCTTGCGCTGGCCCTCGACCTCGACGATGCACTGACGGCAGGCGCCGGCCGGGTCGAGGAGCGGGTGGTCGCAGAAGCGCGGGATCTCGATGCCGAGCTGTTCGGCGGCTCTGATCACCAGGGTGCCCTTGGGCACGCTGATCTCGGCGCCGTCGATGGTCAGCGAGACGAGGTCCTCGGGCGGGGTCGCCGCCTCTCCCCCTCCGGAGGGAGCGCTCGTGGTCACGGTCATGCGTTCACCTCCGTACGGTCGGCCCAGGCCGTCGAGCGGGCCGGGTCGAAGGGGCAGCCGCGGCCCGTGATGTGCTGCTCGTACTCCTCGCGGAAGTACTTCAGCGAGGAGAAGATCGGCGAGGCGGCGCCGTCGCCGAGGGCGCAGAAGGACTTGCCGTTGATGCTGTCGGCGATGTCGTTGAGCTTGTCGAGGTCGGACATGGCGCCCTTGCCCGCCTCGATGTCGCGCAGCAACTGCACGAGCCAGTAGGTGCCTTCACGGCACGGGGTGCACTTGCCGCAGGACTCGTGGGCGTAGAACTCGGTCCAGCGGGTGACGGCCCGCACCACGCAGGTCGTCTCGTCGAAGCACTGGAGCGCCTTGGTGCCGAGCATGGAGCCCGCGGCGCCGACGCCCTCGTAGTCGAGCGGGACGTCGAGGTGCTCCTCGGTGAACATGGGGGTCGAGGAGCCGCCGGGGGTCCAGAACTTCAGCCGGTGGCCGGGGCGCATCCCGCCGCTCATGTCGAGGAGCTGGCGCAGGGTGATGCCGAGCGGTGCCTCGTACTGGCCGGGGTTGGTGACGTGGCCGCTGAGCGAGTACAGCGTGAAGCCGGGCGACTTCTCGCTGCCCATCGACCGGAACCACTCCTTGCCCCGGTTGAGGATCGCGGGAACCGACGCGATCGACTCGACGTTGTTCACCACGGTGGGGCACGCGTACAGGCCCGCGACGGCGGGGAAGGGGGGCCGCAGCCGTGGCTGGCCGCGACGGCCTTCGAGGGAGTCGAGCAGCGCGGTCTCCTCGCCGCAGATGTACGCTCCGGCGCCCGCGTGCACGGTGAGTTCGAGGTCGAGGCCGCTGCCGAGGACGTTCTCGCCGAGGTACCCGGCCGCGTACGCCTCGGCCACGGCCGCGTGCAGCCGCCGCAGCACGGGGACGACCTCGCCGCGCAGGTAGATGAAGGCGTGCGACGACCTGATCGCGTAGCACGCGATGACGATGCCCTCGATGAGGCTGTGCGGGTTGGCGAACAGGAGCGGGATGTCCTTGCAGGTGCCCGGCTCCGACTCGTCGGCGTTGACGACGAGGTAGTGCGGTTTGCCGTCGCCCTGCGGGATGAACTGCCACTTCATGCCGGTGGGGAAGCCCGCGCCGCCCCGGCCGCGCAGGCCGGAGTCCTTCACGTAGGCGATGAGGTCGTCGGGGGACATGGCGAGGGCCTTGCGCAGCCCCTCGTACCCGTCGTGGCGCCGGTAGACGTCCAGCGACCAGGACCTGTCCTCGTCCCAGAACTCCGACAGCACCGGTGACAGCAGCTTCTCGGGGCTGGTGTCTCTGCGTTCGGGTGCCAAGGTCATCACTCCCCCTCCTCGGCGGCGGGCCCCGCCGGGTGGGCGGGGTCGGAGGCCGACGTGTCCTGCGGTGCGTCGTGCGAGCTGAGGTGCTCGCCGGGCGACGCGGCGTGCGCGTCCTGGTCCGCGTCGCCGGTCTGCTCGTGGGGTCCGCCGTCGCGGGGCTGCACCACGCGCGGCGGCGCGGTCTCGCCCTTGGCCAGGCGCAGGCCCACCAGTGAGGCGGCGCCCGCGCTGCCGCTCTCCTCGACGGCTCCCGGCCGTTCGTCGGGGAACCCGGCGAGGATGCGGGCGGTCTCCTTGAAGGTGCACAGCCGCGCGCCGCGGGTGGGCCTGACCTCGCGCCCGGCCCGCAGGTCGTCGACGAGGCGCTTGGCGCTGGCCGGGGACTGGTTGTCGAAGAACTCCCAGTTGACCATCACCACCGGCGCGAAGTCGCAGGCCGCGTTGCACTCGATGTGCTCCAGGGTGACCTTGCCGTCGCCGGTGGTCTCGCCGTTGCCGACGCCGAGGTGCTCCTGCAGCTCCTCGAAGATCGCGTCGCCGCCCATCACCGCGCAGAGCGTGTTGGTGCAGACGCCGACCTGGTAGTCGCCGGACGGGCGGCGCCGGTACATGCTGTAGAAGGTGGCGACGGCGGTCACCTCGGCGGTGGTCAGGCCCAGCGCCTCGGCGCAGAACCGCATGCCGGTGCGGGTGACGTGGCCCTCCTGCGCCTGCACGAGGTGCAGCAGCGGCAGCAGCGCGGACCGGGAGTCCGGGTAGCGGGCGATCACCTCGCGGGCGTCGGCCGCGAGGCGGGTCCGGACGTCGTCCGGGTAGTCGGGCGCGGGCAGTTCGGGCATGCCCAGGCTGACGCCCCGCTCCGAAGAACTGGTGGTCACCGGTCGACGCCTCCCATCACGGGGTCGATGGACGCGACAGCGACGATGACGTCGGCGACCTGGCCGCCCTCGCACATCGCCGCCATGGCCTGAAGGTTGGTGAAGGACGGGTCGCGGAAGTGGACCCGGTAGGGGCGGGTGCCGCCGTCGGAGACCGCGTGCACCCCGAGTTCGCCCTTGGGCGACTCGACGGCCGTGTAGACCTGGCCGGGCGGGACCCGGAAGCCCTCGGTGACCAGCTTGAAGTGGTGGATCAGGGCCTCCATGGAGGTGCCCATGATCTTCTTGATGTGGTCGAGGGAGTTGCCGAGCCCGTCGGGTCCCAGGGCGAGCTGGGCGGGCCAGGCGATCTTCTTGTCGGCGACCATGACCGGTCCGGGCTGGAGCCGGTCCAGGCACTGCTCGACGATCGCCAGCGACTGGCGCATCTCCTCCAGGCGGACCAGGAAGCGGCCGTAGGCGTCGCAGGTGTCGGCGGTGGGGACCTCGAAGTCGTAGGTCTCGTAGCCGCAGTACGGCTGGGACTTGCGCAGGTCGTGGGGCAGGCCGGTGGAGCGCAGGATGGGGCCGGTGGCGCCGAGGGCCATGCAGCCGGCCAGGTCGAGGTGGCCGATGTCCTGCATGCGGGCCTTGAAGATGGGGTTCCCGGTGGCGAGCTTGTCGTACTCCGGGAGGTTCTTCTTCATCTTCTTCACGAACTCGCGGATGTGGTCCACCGCGCCGGGCGGCAGGTCCTGGGCGAGTCCGCCGGGGCGGATGTACGCGTGGTTCATCCGCAGGCCCGTGATGAGCTCGTAGATGTCGAGAATCATTTCACGATCACGGAATCCGTAGATCATGATCGTGGTGGCGCCCAGCTCCATGCCGCCGGTGGCGATGCACACCAGGTGGGAGGACATCCGGTTCAGCTCCATCAGGAGCACCCGGATGATGTCGGTCCGCTCGGTGATCTGGTCCTCGATGCCGAGGAGCTTCTCGACGGCGAGGCAGTAGGCGGTCTCGTTGAAGAAGGACGTCAGGTAATCCATCCGCGTGACGAAGGTGGTGCCCTGCGTCCAGGTGCGGTATTCGAGGTTCTTCTCGATGCCGGTGTGCAGGTAGCCGATGCCGCAGCGGGCCTCGGTGACCGTCTCGCCCTCGATCTCCAGGATCAGCCGGAGCACTCCGTGGGTGGAGGGGTGCTGGGGACCCATGTTGACGACGATGCGCTCGTCGTCGGCGCGCGCCGCGGACTGGACGACCTCGTCCCAGTCGCCACCGGTGACCGTGTAGACGGTGCCCTCGGTGGTCTCGCGGGCCGATGCTGACTGCGTGCTCACGAGTACGACCTCCGCTGGTCCGGAGCCGGGATCTGGGCGCCCTTGTACTCGACGGGGATGCCGCCGAGGGGGTAGTCCTTGCGCTGCGGGTGGCCCGGCCAGTCGTCCGGCATCATGATCCGCGTCAGGGCCGGGTGGCCGTCGAAGACGATGCCGAAGAAGTCGTAGACCTCCCGCTCGTGCCAGTCGTTGGTCGGGTAGACCGCGACCAGGGACGGGACGTGCGGGTCGCTGTCCGGGGCGCTGACCTCCAGCCTGATCAGCCGGTTGTGGGTGATCGAGCGCAGGTGGAGGACGGCGTGCAGCTCGCGGCCCTTGTCGTTCGGGTAGTGGACGCCGCTGACCCCGGTGCACAGCTCGAAGCGCAGGGCCGGGTCGTCGCGCAGGGTGCGGGCGACGCGGACCAGGTGCTCGCGCTCGATGTGGAAGGTCAGCTCGCCGCGGTCGACGATCGTCTTCTCGATGGCGTTGCCGGGCAGCAGCCCCTGTTCCTCCAGGGCGCCCTCCAGCTCGTCGGCGACCTCGTCGAACCAGCCGCCGTAGGGGCGGGAGGCGGGGCCGGGGAGGCGGACCGAGCGGACCAGACCGCCGTACCCGGAGGTGTCGCCGCCCCGCGCGGCGCCGAACATGCCGCGCTGGACGCGGATCTCCTCGCCGCCCTGGCCGCGCCGGCCGGGGAGGTTGTCGGTGCCGAGATCCTTCTCGGGGTTCACGCCGTCACCGGCGGTGCCGTTCGCGTCGCTCACCGCAGCAGCCCCTTCATCTCGATCGTGGGCAGGGCCTTGAGCGCCGCTTCCTCCGCCTCCCGGGCCGCCTCCTCGGCGTTCACGCCGAGCTTGGAGCCCTGGATCTTCTGGTGGAGCTTGAGGATGGCGTCCATGAGCATCTCCGGCCGCGGCGGGCAGCCGGGGAGGTAGATGTCGACCGGGACGATGTGGTCGACGCCCTGCACGATCGCGTAGTTGTTGAACATGCCGCCCGAGGAGGCGCAGACCCCCATGGAGATCACCCACTTCGGGTTCGGCATCTGGTCGTAGACCTGCCTGAGCACCGGCGCCATCTTCTGGCTGACCCGGCCCGCGACGATCATCAGGTCCGCCTGGCGGGGCGAACCGCGGAAGACCTCCATGCCGAAGCGCGCGAGGTCGTACCGTCCGGCGCCGGTGGTCATCATCTCGATGGCGCAGCAGGCGAGGCCGAAGGTGGCCGGGAAGACGGACGACTTGCGCACCCATCCCGCGGCCTGCTCGACGGTGGTCAGCAGGAATCCGCTCGGCAGTTTTTCTTCGAGTCCCATGTCTCTAACAGCCCCTCAGTCCCATTCCAGACCGCCGCGCCGCCATACGTACGCGTACGCGACGAAGACGGTGAGCACGAAGAGCAGCATCTCCACGAGCCCGAAGATCCCCAGGGCGTCGAAGGTGACGGCCCAGGGGTAGAGGAAGACGATCTCGATGTCGAAGACGATGAAGAGCATCGCCGTCAGGTAGTACTTGATGGGGAAGCGCCCGCCGCCCGCCGGCGTGGGGGTCGGCTCGATCCCGCACTCGTAGGCCTCGAGCTTGGCCCGGTTGTACCGCTTCGGACCGATCAGCGTGGCCATGACCACGGAGAAGATCGCAAAGCCTGCCCCGAGGGCTCCCAGTACGAGGATGGGCGCATAGGCGTTCACCGCTCCTCGCTCCTCTCAGTCGGCACTGACTGCTGGCGATGGCATCAGGGCCCACTTCCGCCCCACACGCCCCACGAACCTCGTTCGTCCCACCGAAGATCGCGAACATGTGAAGCAGGTCACAAGCCCAACTGCCTCGCATCCTATGCCCGGGGCTCTGTGATCTGCGACACGGGGTATTGCACAAGCTTTGTGATCTCCACCACCTGACGAAGGATCATGAAGTCGGATGAGCGGTGATCTTCGTACGTGAAGCGTCCGACTGATCACCAGACGTGACATTTCCGCTCGTCGGAGCAGCTCAGGAGGGGCGTCTCAATATCAAGAGACTTCCTCTGCATGCAAATTGGTGTTGGACACCGACGGTTGATAGTGGACCGCGTTCACACCTCGGAGGGAGTCGCGAGGCGGGATGTGGACGTGTGCGCGCGTTCACGAACGCGGGGTCGCGCCATCCGCGCGGGACGCAGCCCGCGTCGTGACCGTTGCGTGACCTCCACCACACGGATGAGAGGCCCATGAGAACGAGGCTTGGCCACGTAAGCCAACAGATGGTAGGCAGCGGGCAATTCGGACGTTATGACGAAAGGGCGTGATCACATGCCGAATGGAGCGCGCCCGCAATGTCCGTTACGGCGTCAATAAGGAGTGACACGCCCGGGACTTGGGCCGCCGATTGAGCAACTGTGGCGCACCACACGTTCCTTGTAGGTATGGAGAAGGCCCTGATACCGGTTGTACCCATGTCCCACACCGCTCACATACGGAGCCACCGGAAACCCCGCCGCAGCGCGTCGACGATCGCGATGCGGGCCGGAGTCGCCGGTGGAGTCCTCAGCACCCTGGCAGTGGCCGGGGCCGCCGGATCGGCCAGCGCGGCCGAACCGGTCACACAGACCCTCGAACTGCCCACGCTGACGGCCGATCTGTCCGCCCAGGTCGCCCAGTCCGCGGACGCCACCCAGCAGGCAGCCGCCAACTACGAACTGCGGGCGGAGCGCGACGCCGCCCTCACCAAGGCCGCGAAGCAGGCCAAGGCCGACCTCGCGGACGCCAAGAAGAAGGCGGAGGCCAGGAAGAAGGCGGAGGCCGCCCGCAAGGCCGCCGCCGAGCGGGCCGCCTCCCGCAGCGCGGAGCGGGCCACCCTCTCCGCCTCGACCGCCACGTCGGGCTCCACCGGCTCCACCGGCTCGACGGCGTCGGCGAGCACCTCCACGAGCACGTCGACCGCGACCGGTTCGGCCGCCGCGATCCTCTCCTTCGTGAAGGCCCAGGTCGGCGACGCGTACGTGTCCGGCGGCACCGGCCCCAACTCGTGGGACTGCTCGGGCCTGGTGCAGGCGGCGTTCAAGCAGGTGGGCATCAACCTGCCGCGCGTCTCGCAGGACCAGTCGACGGCGGGTACCCAGGTCTCGCTGAGCAACCTCCAGCCCGGCGACATCCTGTACTGGGGCAGCGCGGGCAGCGCGTACCACGTGGGCGTGTACGTGGGCGACGGCATGTTCGTCGGCGCGCAGAACCCGTCGACCGGTGTGGTCGAGAGGCCGCTCTCCTACGACCCGCCGACCGGCGCCGTCCGGGTCCTCTGACCGACCGCACGGTGCTCTGACCGACCGCACGGTCCCGCGTACCGGCCGCACGACGGAAACAGGCCGCAGCCACCCGGTGGCTGCGGCCTCCTCCGTTCCCGGCCGGGACAGGATGTCCTGGTCGGGCGGGCGATCAGGCCTTCGGGGCCACCTTGCTCAGTCCGTTGATGATGCGGTCCATCGCGTCGCCGCCCGTCGGGTCGGTGAGGTTGGCGAGCATCTTCAGGGTGAACTTCATCAGCATCGGGTGGGTCAGACCGCGCTGGGTGGCGATCTTCATGACCTTCGGGTTGCCGATGAGCTTCACGAAGGCGCGGCCCAGCGTGTAGTACCCGCCGTAGGTGTCCTTGAGGATCCGCGGGTAGTGCTGGAGCGCCGTCTCGCGCTGGGCCGGTGTGGAGCGGGCGTGCGCCTGGACGATGACGTCGGCGGCGATCTGCCCGGACTCCATCGCGTAGGCGATGCCCTCGCCGTTGAACGGGTTGACCAGGCCGCCGGCGTCGCCGACGAGCAGCAGGCCGCGGGTGTAGTGCGGCTGCCGGTTGAAGGCCATGGGCAGCGCGGCGCCGCGGATCGGGCAGGTCATGTTGTCCGGGGTGTAGCCCCAGTCCTCCGGCATCGAGGCGCACCACGCCTTGAGGACCTCGCGCCAGTCCAGCTCCTTGAAGGAGTCGGAGGTGTTCAGCACGCCGAGGCCGACGTTGGAGGTGCCGTCGCCCATGCCGAAGATCCAGCCGTAGCCGGGCAGCAGCCGGTCCTCGGCGCCGCGCCTGTCCCACAGTTCGAGCCAGGACTCCAGGTAATCGTCGTCGTGGCGGGGCGAGGTGAAGTACGTGCGGACCGCGACGCCCATCGGACGGTCCTCGCGGCGGTGCAGGCCCATCGCGAGCGAGAGCCGGGTGGAGTTGCCGTCGGCGGCGACGACGAGCGGGGCGCGGAAGGTGACCTCCCGTTTCTCCTCGCCGAGCTTGGCGTGCACGCCGATGATCCGGCCGGTGCGGTCGTCGACGACGGGCGCCCCCACGTTGCAGCGCTCGAAGAGGCGGGCGCCCGCCTTCTGCGCCTGGCGGGCCAGTTGCTCGTCGAAGTCGTCGCGCTTGCGGACCAGGCCGTAGTCCGGGTAGGAGGCGAGATCGGGCCAGTCGAGCTGGAGGCGGACCCCGCCGCCGATGATCCGCAGGCCCTTGTTGCGCAGCCAGCCCGCCTCTTCGGAGATGTCGATGCCCATCGCGACGAGCTGCTTGACCGCGCGCGGGGTGAGCCCGTCGCCGCACACCTTCTCGCGCGGGAACTCGGTCTTCTCCAGCAGCAGGACGTCGAGACCGGCCTTGGCCAGGTGGTACGCCGTCGTCGAACCGGCCGGTCCGGCGCCGACGACGATGACGTCGGCGGTGTTCTCGGAGAACGGGTCGGCGGCGGAGGCCTGGGAGGGCGCGGAGTCCTCTTCCCGGCCGGGCTCTGAGTGGGGCTCGGTCACGGCGGTCACGGCGGGATCTCCCCAAGTTCGAAATCTCTGTGCCGAGCGGCACTGGACACAGGCAGTCTATTCAGCAGAATTGATCACCCGGCTGAAGGGCTGCCCTCGTGAACCGAGCTCTCCCCGTCGTACGGCTGCGTGTCCCCACGGACGAGGACGCGCTCACCTGGCACCGCCTCTTCGACCACCCGGACGTCATGGAGTTCCACGGCGGCCGATCCGCGGAGGTGTCGGTCTACGAGGAACTCACCGCCCGCCAGCGCAGGCACGACGCCGAACGCGGCTTCTGCTTCTGGACGATGCTCGACGGCGAGGGCCGCGCGATCGGCTTCACCGGCGCGCAGCCGTGGCCGCAGGACTGGGGCCCGACCGGCGAGATCGAGATCGGCTGGCGGCTCGGCCGGGAGTTCTGGGGCCAGGGCTACGCGACGGCGGCGGCCCGGATGACGCTGGAGCGGCTGCGCGCGGCCGGGGTGCCGAGCGTGGTGGCGATGGTGCTGGCCGACAACCGGCGCTCGATCGAGGTCACCCGGCGCCTGGACATGCGGCTCGCGGAGGTCTTCACGCTGCCCAACTCCCGGCGGGAGGCCCACTGCTACCGGCTCGACCTCTAAGTCGCTTACGCAGCGTAGTAATTTGGCACAGAAAAACACGCAGCGCTTCCGGATCGCACCCCTGGACGGTTACCCTTCCAGTACCGCTGGGGGTGACATCTGTGCATATAACGCCCACAACACCCGAAGTGCATGTGCCCAAACTCGTCGGCCTGATGGCCGTGGACGCGCGGGAGGCGGCGAGGGCGCACGGTCTGCTCGTCCGCGCCCCGGACCGCCCCGACTTCGCCGTCGTCGACTACGTCGTCCGCCAGTACCCGCAGCCCGGCGCCGAGGTGCCCCGCGCGTCGATGGTCTACGTGTGGTTCGACTTCGGCGAGGGGGACGGCGGCGGAGGCGTGCGCGAGCCGCTCGTGCCGCGGGGTCCGACCGGCGGGGCCCAGCGGGAGCTGGCCGAGCCGGGCGGCGACCCGTTCGCGGTGGCGGGCTCCCTCTGACGGGCGCGGCGGAGCGGTGCGTGCCCCTCCCGTCGGCTCAGGGCTGCTTGAAGCCACGGTGCAGGGCCACGACCCCGCCGGTGAGGTTGCGCCACGCCACCTTCGACCAGCCGGCCGCCCGCAGCCGTTCGGCCAGCGCGGGCTGGTCGGGCCAGGCCCGGATCGACTCGGCGAGGTAGACGTAGGCGTCCGGGTTGGAGGAGACCGCGCGCGCCACCGGCGGCAGCGCCCGCATCAGGTACTCGGTGTAGACGGTGCGGAACGGCGCCCAGGTCGGGTGCGAGAACTCGCAGATCACCACCCGGCCGCCGGGCCGCGTCACCCGGTGCATCTCGCGCAGCGCCGCGTCGAAGTCCTGGACGTTGCGCAGCCCGAAGGAGATGGTGACGGCGTCGAAGGTGTCGTCGCGGAACGGCAGCCGGGTGGCGTCGCCCGCGGTGAACGGCAGCCAGGAGTGGTTGCGCTTGCCGACCCGGAGCATCCCGATCGAGAAGTCGCACGGGACGACGTAGGCGCCGGTCCGCGCGAACGGCAGCGACGACGTCGCCGTACCGGCCGCCAGGTCGAGGACCTTCTGCGCGGGCCGGGCGTCGACCGCCCTGGCCACCTCCTTGCGCCACACCCGGTCCTGGCCGAGCGAGAGCACGTCGTTGGTCAGGTCGTACCGTTCCGCCACGTGGTCGAACATCGAGGCGACTTCGTGCGGCTGCTTGTTCAGGGAGGCGCGGGTCACCCGGCCATTCTTGCAGGACGCCCCCGCCCGGCTCACGGCAGGAGGCGCGGCCGTTTCCGCGCGGCGACGTCCTCCACCCACCCGCACAGCAGCACGAACACGGCGATCAGCAGCCAGCCGACGCCGAACAGGAACCACTGGCTGTCCAGCGGCAGGTGCGCCTCGAACGCGGGCACGTCCCAGAACCGGTCGATCAGCGGGACCGCCAGGATCAGCGCGATCTCGTGCCAGAGGTAGACCGTGACCGCCCGCGCGTTGAACACCGTCACCAGCCGGTCGGTCCGGCGGAAACGGGCCAGCCACCCGAAGTCGATCCGGAAGTACGCCTTGGCCCACATCAGCAGCGTCACGAACCCGGCCGACCAGAACGCCTGCGCGAGCGCGATCTCGTCCAGGTCGTAGGTGCCCGCCTCCGCCCGGTGCGCGAACGCGTACCAGGCGCCGTAGCCGAGCGCGGCCAGCGAGCCCGCCACCACCAGGGCGGGCTTCAGCCGCCGGAGCACGCCGTCGCGGTGCGCGAAGCCGAGGACCCAGCAGAAGAGGTACGTCGAGAAGTCCCACAGTGCGCTGCCGAAACGGTTGTCCGGGCCGTTCCAGAGCCACTGGAGGAGCACGATCGGCGCCAGGGACAGCAGGAGCACCGCGACCGGCGCCTTGCGGAAGAGCCACAGCAGTGCCGGGGAGAGCAGCACGAACCACAGGTAGGTGCGCAGGTACCAGAGGATCTCCCAGGCCTGCTCGCCCCACGCGTTGCCCGGCGGGTCGCCGAGCGGCACGACCCAGTAGACGATCTGCCACCCCGGCATCCAGCCGTGCAGCAGCATCGCCAGGACCACGAAGAGGCCCCAGAACCAGAACGGCGGCAGCAGCCTGCGCATCCTGCTCCTGACCACCCGCGCGGCGGGGCGCTCCAGCGACTTCGCCATCAGGGTCCCGGCCAGGCCGAACATGATCCCCATGGAGGGGAAGACCAGCGAGCACCAGGCCCACCCGAAGGTGTGGTAGGTGACGACGCGGATCAGCGCGAGGGCGCGCAGCGTGTCGAAGTAGCGGTCACGGGAGGCGGGCCGGGTCGCGGGGGGCGTGGCGGGCCCGACCGGTCCGGTCCCCGGCACGACGGCCCCGGGGACGGGCTCGACGGCTCCGACAGCTCCGACGGCTCCGGGGGCGGGCTCGACGGGCCGGGTCGCGGTGGCGGCGGCGCCGTGGGCCTGCGGTTTCCAGGGGGTCTGCTGATCGCCATAGGTCTGCTGATCGGCGTGGGCCTGCTGATCGGCGTAGGTCTGCTGATCGCCGTAGAGCTGTCGATCGTCGTACAACTGCGTGTCCCCGTAGCCCCGTTGGTCGCCGTAGCCCTGTCGGGCGCTGTGGCCCTGTGGGGCACCGTGGCCCTGTGGGTCACCGTAACCCGGCTGGTACGCGTACTCCTGCCCGCCCCAGGGGTCGTGGCCCTGCCCCTGTCCCTGCTGGTCCCAGCTCATGAGTCCGCTCCCGCCGGGGTGCCGACCTCGCCGGTGCGCTTGAGCTTCTGCCAGCGCAGCCGGCCGCCGGTCAGCGCGGTGACGCAGGAGTGGATGAGCACCAGGTACATCATCTGCCGGTAGGCGAGTTGCTGGAGCGGCATCATCAGGAGGTACCGGTACTTCTCCTTGTCGAGGCGGAACGCGTAGGCCGCGCACACCAGTTGGATGCCGAGGACGGCGAGCCACGCGTAGAGCGCGGCCCGGAAGTCGACGAAGACCATCGAGTAGACGGTGAACACGTCGATGAGGGGCGCGAAGACGGGCGTCACGATCTGGAAGACGACCACCAGCGGCATCCCGACCCGGCCGAACCGCCCCGAAGGGCCCTTGTCCGTCAGGGACTTGCGGTGCTTCCACAGCGCCTGCATGGTGCCGTAGGACCAGCGGTAGCGCTGCGACCAGAGCTGCCTCAGCGAACCCGGCGCCTCCGTCCAGGCCCTGGCGTGCTCCTGGTAGACGACCCGCCAGCCCGCCCGGTGCATCGCGATGGTGATGTCGGTGTCCTCGGCGAGGGTGTCCTCGCTCATGCCGCCGACCTGGAGCACCGCCTCCCGGCGGAACGCGCCGATCGCGCCCGGGATGGTGGGCATGCAGCGCAGCAGGTCGTACATGCGCCGGTCGAGGTTGAAGCCCATCACGTACTCGATGTGCTGCCAGGCGCCGATGAGGGTGCCGCGGTTGCCGACCTTGGCGTTGCCCGCGACCGCGCCGACGCCGGGGTCGGCGAACGGCTGCACCAACTGCCGTACGGTGTCGGCCTCGAAGACCGTGTCGCCGTCCATCATCACGACGATGTCGTACCGGGCGCTGCGCACCCCGTTGTTGAGGGCGGCCGGTTTGCCCGCGTTCTCCTGGCGGATCACCCGGACGTTGGTCATGCCGAGCGCGTCGGCGGCCTCCCGGGCGATCCGCGACGTCCCGTCGGTGGAGCCGTCGTCGACGACGATCACCTCGATGGGGTGGGTGCTGCGGGCCAGTGACGCCAGGGTGTTGGCGATGCACTCCTTCTCGTTGTACGCCGGGACGATCACGCTCACCGGCCGGGTGACGACCGGGCCCCAGCCGAACCGGCGTCTGTTGCGCTGCCGGTGGTGGCGCCGGGCGAGGACCAGCATCATCCCGAAGCGGCTCATCACGGCCACCCCGACGATCACCAGGCCGACCGACAGCGCGGGCACGGCCCACTCGGCGACGGCGACGGCGAGGACCAGCGCCCTGCCCTCGTACAGGAGCGTGCCGGTGGCGGTGCGGTGCGCGGCCTGGCGGCGGTCGGCCGAACCACCGCCGGGGGAACCGGAGTCCGGGGCGCCGCCCGCGCCCGCACCGGCGCTCCCGGCGCTCGCGCCGTCCTGCTCCATGACCCCGCTGACGGTGGTGAAGGTGTACCCCTTCGCCTTCATCTTCTCGATGTACCGCGGCAGCGCCTCGATGGTCTGGGAGCGCTCGCCGCCCGCGTCGTGGAAGAGGACCGCGGCGCCCTTCCCGTCCTTCGGCGTGGCCCACCGGACGATCTTCGAGACGCCCGGCTTCTTCCAGTCGTCGCTGTCGGTGTCGACGAAGACGCTGGTGTACCCGTCGCGGCCGAGCCGCTGGTAGACGGGCCAGCTGTAGTTGTCGATGGCGTCCGTCTCCGAGGAGTACGGCGCCCGGAAGAGCGTCGTGGTGATGCCCGCCGCGCCCGCGAGGGCGAGCTGGGTCTGCTGCATCTCGCGGTCGACGCGGGCGCCGCTCTGGTAGGAGAGGTCGACGTGCGTGAAGGTGTGGATGCCGACTTCGTTGCCCTCCTCGACCATGGTCCGCACGATGCCCGGGTACCGCGAGACCATCGAGCCGACCAGGAAGAACGTGCCGGGGACGTCGTACCTGCGGAGGATCTCCAGGACCTGCGGGGTCCAGGTGGGGTTGGGGCCGTCGTCGAAGGTGAGCGCGATGGTCTTCGCGGGCACGGAGATCGTGGTGGCCCGGCCGCCGCGGAAGGTCAGGATCGGGCCGCCGTCGAGGATCTTCTCCGGCACCTCGCTCGAACTGGCCCCGTCGCGCACCCGTTCGTCGCCGCCGACCTCGGCGCGCAGATAGCCGTCGAGCAGCATGACGGAGCTGAGCGCCAGCAGGAGCAGCAGGGCGAGGATGACCCGGGGGCGCTGGAGCGCGGCTGCCTTTCCCGCGGCCCGTTCGATGCGGGTGGGGGCGCGCCGTCGGCGGCGCGGGGGCGTCGTCGTCATGGGGACCTGCCGTCCGGTCAGTCGGAGGCCGCGGCGGCGGACGCGGACGCGGTCGGGGTGGGGCGCCCGAGGGCGGGGCGGACGGGGTGCCGCCGGGCCGGCCGGGCCGCCCGCCGGGGCCGCCGCCGTCCCCGGCCGGGTCCTGGGCGCCCGCGAAGGGCAGCAGCGAGGACGGCGCGACCGAGGTGCCGATGCCCAGGAAGGCGAGGCCGAGCACGACCGCGTACCCCAGGCACAGCGCACCGACGAGGAGGCCGATCCGCCGCAGCACCTTGGAGCGGCGACCGGAGTTGTCAACGAACACGGGGCCCTCGGCGGGCCCGTTGCCGCGTTTGCGGCGGCGATCGCGGA
This sequence comes from Streptomyces sp. SolWspMP-5a-2, assembly GCF_900091845.1. GTDB lineage: Bacteria > Actinomycetota > Actinomycetes > Streptomycetales > Streptomycetaceae > Streptomyces > Streptomyces doudnae. The sequence continues at coordinate 4,108 of NZ_FMCI01000132.1, read as the reverse complement.
CCACCGCGCGGTTTTCGATGGCAGGCTCGGATTGCATTCCCCGGATATTAGGGAGCCTTTATGTGCCGGAAATCAGTCTTCTTGTGAGGCGCCCATGAGAATGCCCCCTGCCTGTCTCTTTCCTGAGAGATTCCAGGAATGCCCGCACAACTCCCGGCGGACCGAAAGCCGTTGAATGTCCGGCCGTTCGGACCGCTTCAGGCGTTTTGCCCCACCCTCGCTGTGTGCGGCCTTTCCTGCGGCTGTCCCGGACCGGCTCAGCGGTGTGTGAGACATTCCCTTTCACGAATCCGATTCTGTTTCGATCCTGAGACAGACATCACGAGAGCGGGTGCATGTCCCATGCGGGGTCTCCTGAAGCCGGCGGCCTGGCTCACCTGTCTGTTTGCCATGGCCACGGCGGGGTGCTCCTCGGGGGCGGGCACCGCCTCGGGCTCGGCGGGCCGCGCCGCCGACTCCCCCACCGCGTCGGCCACTTCGCGGGCCGCGGGGACGACGTCGTACGCGCCGTACGTCAGCGCCACCGAGGCCGCCGGCACCGACACGGCCGGGTCGCCGACGACGTACAACCTCGCGTTCGTGATCTCCGGCGGGGACGGCTGCACGCCGGAGTGGAACGGCACCGAGGCGATCGGCGACACGGCCGTGGCGTCCCGGATCGCGAAGCTGACGGCCGGCGGCGGCACCGTCCGGGTCTCCTTCGGCGGGGCCTCCGGCACGGAGCTGGCCGCCGCCTGCACCAGCGCCGCCGCGCTCGCCGCCGCCTACGGCGAGGCCCTGGACGCCGCCGGGTCCGACCAGGCCGACTTCGACATCGAGGGCGACCAGGTCGGCGACGCGGACGCGGTCGCCCGGCGCTCCGCGGCGATAGCCCTGCTCCAGAAGGAACGGAGCGGTCTGGAGGTGACGTTCACGCTGCCCGTCATGCCGAGCGGTCTCGACGAGGACGGCCTGGCGCTGCTGGCGTCGGCGAACACCTACGACGTGCAGGTCGCCGGGGTCAACCTGATGACCATGAACTACGGCGAGTCCTACACCGGCGACATGGGCGCGTACGCGCTCACCTCCGCGCGGGCCGCCCACACCCAGCTGAAGTCGGTGTTCGGGCTCTCCGACGCGGCCGCCTGGCGGGGCATGGCGCTGACGTCGATGCTCGGCGTGAACGACGTGGCCGGTGAGACGTTCACGCTCGCCGACGCGGCCGAGGTGCGGGCGTTCGCCGAACGGAAGGAGATCGCCTGGGTGTCGATGTGGTCGACGTTCCGGGACGTGCCCTGCGAGGACGGCGACGACGCCCGGGACGACGCGGCCACCGACTGCAGCGGGGTGAGCCAGCACGCGGGGGCGTTCGCGGAGGCGCTGAGCGGGTGAGCGGCTGGGCGGGTGAGCGGGTGAGCACCGCCGGGGCACGGGCTCCGGGCGCCCTGGTCCGGCCGCCGCCGTGGGCCGTCGCGCGGGGGCAGTCGACCACGGCACCGGGCTCCTCGGCCGTCGCCCCGCACCCGTCGGCTGTCGCGCGGGGTCGGTCGGGCGTCACCCCTGGCAAGTCGACCGCGACTCCGCGGCAGTTGGCAGCCGCCCGGGGCCAGTGAGCAGCCGCCCGGGGGCGGTCAGCCGTCACCCCGGGCCCGTCGGCCGGCGGCGTCAGAGGCGGCGGAAGACCAGGCGGCCCGCGCACACGGTCGCCACGCAGGTGCCGGTCTCGTCGAAGGCGGCGAGGTCGGCGCGGCCCGACTCGCTGATCGCGGGCGGCCGGGCGCCGGACAGGACGACCAGGTCGTTGCGGTCGGCCGCGGCCCGCAGCTCCGGTGAGTCGAGGTGCTCGCCCAGCACCTCCACCGCGCCCGACTTCAGCAGCGCGTGCACCCGCTCGCGCGGGCTCGGCGCCTCGGGCAGCGGGCCCTCGTGCAGCCGGGCCGGACCCAGCACGCCCGGCCAGCGGCGCACCCGGGCGGCGGGGAAGCGCTCGGTGAGCCGCGCGAGCGGACCGACCGCCTCGACCACGGTCCCGGTCACCACCACGGCGTCCCCCTCGACGGGTTCGGCCTCCCAGGTGCGGCGGACCGCTCCGGCCGCGTGAATGGTGCGCATCGGGGCGTCAGTTGGAGCTGAGGAGCTTCAACTCCGGGTGGGCCGTGCCGCCCTGGATGGCGGTGGACGAGATGTGCGACATCACGCGCTCGTCGACCGGGTCGTTCGCGGGGTCGTCGTGCACGATCAAGTGCTCGTAGGTGGTGGCGCGCTGGGCCGGGACGCGGTCCGCGCGGCGGATCAGGTCGATGATCTCCAGCCGGTTGGAGCGGTGCTTGGCCCCGGCCGAGGAGACCACGTTCTCCTCCAGCATGATCGAGCCGAGGTCGTCCGCGCCGTAGTGCAGGGAGAGCTGGCCGACCTCCTTGCCGGTGGTGAGCCAGGAACCCTGGATGTGCCGGACGTTGTCGAGGAAGACCCGGGCGATGGCGATCATCCGCAGGTACTCGAAGAGGGTCGCCTGGGTGCGGCCCTTCAGGTGGTTGTTCTCCGGCTGATAGGTGTACGGGATGAACGCGCGGAAGCCGCCGGTGCGGTCCTGGACGTCCCGGATCATCCGCAGGTGCTCGATGCGCTCGGCGTTGGTCTCGCCGGTGCCCATCAGCATCGTCGACGTCGACTCGACCCCCAGGCCGTGCGCCGCCTCCATGATCTCCAGCCACCGCTCGCCGCTCTCCTTGAGCGGCGCGATGGCCTTGCGGGGGCGCTCGGGGAGCAGCTCGGCACCGGCGCCCGCGAAGGAGTCGAGACCGGCCGCGTGGATGCGGGTGATCGCCTCCTCCACCGACACCTTGGAGATCCGCGCCATGTGCTCGACCTCGGAGGCGCCCAGCGAGTGGATCACGAGCTGCGGGAAGGCGTCCTTGATGGCCTTGAAGTGCGTCTCGTAGTACTCGACGCCGTAGTCCGGGTGGTGCCCGCCCTGGAACATGATCTGCGTGCCGCCCAGCTCGACGGTCTCCGCGCACCGGCGCAGGATGTCGTCCAGGTCGCGGGTCCAGCCCTTGGCGGTGTCCTTGGGAGCCGCGTAGAAGGCGCAGAACCTGCACGCCGTCACGCACACGTTGGTGTAGTTGATGTTCCGCTCGATGATGTACGTGGCGATGTGCTCGGTGCCCGCGTACATGCGGCGGCGGACGGCGTCCGCGGCGGCGCCCAGCGCGTGCAGCGGGGCGTCCCGGTAGAGGTCGAGCGCTTCCTCGGGGGTGATCCGTCCACCGGCGGCTGCGCGGTCGAGAACGGACTGGAGATCGGCCTTCTCGGTCACCGGGAGCGTCCCTTTCGTCAAGGGGTGTGGACGGACCAGCCCAGCCTACGCCAGCGGTCGGCGGACACCGACGTCAGGCCGTGCAGGCCCCGGTCAGCAGGCCGAGGTAGGCCCCGGCGAGCAGGAAGGGGCCGAAGGCGATCGCCGTCTTGCGCCCGGCCCTGCGGGTGACGACGAGGGCGCCGCCGTACAGGGCCCCGAGCAGGAACGCGGCGAACGTGCCCAGCATCAGCGTCGGCCAGCCGTACCAGCCGAGGACGGCGCCGAGGCCGAGCGCGAGCTTCACGTCGCCGAAGCCCATCCCGCCGGGGTTGACGAGGAACAGCACGAAGAAGCCGAGGCCCAGGGCGAGGGCGCCGTAGAGCGCGGTGAACCAGTCGCCCGCGTGCTCGGGCAGCAGCGCGGCGGCGCCGAGGAGCGCGAGGGCGGCGCCCGCGAGGGGCAGCGTCAGCGGGTCGGGCAGCCGCTGCACCCGCAGATCGACGACGGTGAGCAGCACCCCGAGGGGCGTGAGCGCCGCCCAGACCCCCAGCTCGGGCCGGGTCCCGGTGGCGAGCGCGAGCAGCGCGCAGAGCAGGGCGGTGACGAGGGCGAGCGGGACGGCGGAGGGGCCGTAGACGGCGGGGGCGGGGGCCGCGGGGCCGGGGACGTCGTCGCGGACGGCGCGGGCGCAGGGCCCGCACCGGGCCGGGCCGAGCCAGCCGCCGACGGCGTGGCCCCGGGGGCAGGCGGTGTGCCACGGTTCGCCCGCCGGGGCGGAGAAGCGGTAGACGGCGCGGGGCAGGAGCGCGCCCGCCGCCGCGCCCACAG
>NZ_FMCI01000234.1 GCF_900091845.1 Streptomyces sp. SolWspMP-5a-2 | reverse complement strand
CCCCCCCGCCGCAAGGGCCTCAAGGGCGGTGCGCGATGACCGTTCTTGACCTGTTCGCGGGTCCCGGTGGCTGGTCCCAGGGTCTGAGCACTCTGGGTGTGCGAGAGGTGGGAATCGAGCTTGATCCCGCCGTCTGCGCCACCCGTGCCGCCGCCGGGCACCTGACGATCCGCGCGGACGTCGCCACCTACCCCACCGCACCGCTCCGCGGGAAGGTCTCCGGGCTGATCGCCTCCCCGCCCTGCCAGACCTTCAGCGCGGCCGGCCTGCGCGCCGGAAACGACGACCTGCCGCTGTGCCACCAGGGCCTGGACGACCTCGCCCGCGGGAAGGACACCCGCATCGTTCTGCGTGAGGCATGCACCGACCCGCGCTCCCTCCTGGTCGTAGAGCCCCTGCGCTACACGCTGGACCTGCGTCCCGACTGGATCGCCCTAGAAGAAGTCCCCTCGGTGCTCCCGCTGTTCGAGCACACCGCCCACCTCTTGGCCGGCGTCGGCTACTCGACCTGGACCGGTGTCCTCAACGCGGCGGACTTCGGCGTTGCCCAGACCCGACGCCGGGCCATCCTGCTGGCCTCCCGCACCCGCCCGGCCCTGCCCCCGGACCCGACCCACGCCGACGGCGGCACACCCGACGACCTGTTCGGCACCGGCTTGCCGCCTTGGCGGACCATGGGCGACGTCCTGGGCTGCCCGCCCTCCGTCGTCCACACTCGCGGGAACCACACCACCGGCGGCAGCCGCTTCCCCACCACCGGCCCGTCCTGGGCCATCACCGGCCGCGCTCGCTCCTGGCTCCTCAAGGTCGGCAACCGGCCCGCCGCCACCCGCCGCCGCCTCGACCAACCCGCCCCAACCCTGCTGTTCGGCAAAGCCCTCAACGACGTGTCCTGGATAGACGTCGACAGCACCCCGGTCCGCCGTCTGGCAGTCGAAGAAGCCGCCGTTCTCCAGGGATTTCCCGCCCACTACCCGTGGGCCGGCTCCCGCACCAAGCAGTTCCAACAGATCGGCAACGCCGTACCACCCGCACTCGCCGCCGCCGCGCTGCGCCCCCTGCTGCTCACCGCACTGGAGGTCGCCGCGTGACCCACACCGCCACCCCGGCGGGCCTGGAGGACCCGGCCACCCTCACCGACGTGCTGAGGCTGGCCGGGTCCACCGGCTTCGACCGCACCCGCGACCAGATCCGCCGTACCGGCGGCTGCGCCGACCCGATCCACCTCCACGGCTCCACCGTCACCCGGGACGCTCTGACCGGGCAGATCCTGCACTCCTACAACACCGACACCGAACCGGGCGGACGGCTCCGGATCGCGTGCGGCAACCGCCGGGCCTCCCGCTGCCCCTCCTGCGCCTGGACCTACGCCGGAGACACCTACCACCTGATCCGCGCCGGCCTCGTCGGCGACCCCGCCAAGGGCACCCCGGAAACTGTCCGGGATCACCCCCGCGTGTTCGCCACACTCACCGCGCCCTCGTTCGGCCCCGTCCACAACCGGCCCGGCAACCGGCCCTGCCGCTGCGGCACCCGCCACCCCGAGGACGCGCCCGAACTCGGCACCCCGCTCGACCCCGAGTCGTACGACTACGCGGGCGCCGTGCTGTGGAACAACCACGCCTCCGACCTGTGGCGGTACTTCACGATCTACCTCCGCCGCGAGATCGCCCGCCGCGCTGGCCTGACCCAGAAGGCGGCCCGGGAACAGTCGAAGGTGTCGTTCGGCAAGGTCGCCGAGTACCAGAAGCGCGGCGCCGTCCACTTCCACGCCGTGATCCGGTTCGACGGGCCCGAAGGACCCGAATCGCCCCCGCCGGCCTGGGCCACGCTCGACCTCCTCACCGACGCGATCAGGGCTGCCGCTTCCCGCGTCGTGGTCGACGTCCCCCCGGCCGGTGACCAGCCCGCCCGCACGCTGCGCTGGGGCACTCAACTCGACGTCCGCACCATCCGCGCCTTCGGCCACGGTGAGGAGATCACCGAACAGGCCGTCGCGTCCTACCTCGCCAAGTACGCCACCAAAGCGGCCGAGACCACCGGCACCGTCGACCGCCGAATCGGCAACAAAGAGGCCCTCGCCCTGCTCGGCGTCCCCGACCACCCCGCCCGGCTCATCACCGCGTGCCTCGACCTCCACGCGCTCTACCCGGACCGCAAGCTGCGCGACTGGGCCCACATGCTCGGGTTCCGCGGCCACTTCTCCACCAAGTCCCGCGCCTACTCGACCACCCTCGGTGCCCTCCGGCAGGTCCGGGCCGACTACCGGGCCGCACAGCAACGGCGTTCCCTCGGCCTGCCCGACCCCGACGACGCGACCGAGGCAATCACGCTCACGCTCGCCCACTGGTCTTACGCCGGTCACGGCCACACCCCCGGTGAGTCCTGGCTCGCCGCCACCATCCGCCGCGACATCCAACTGAACCGCGAGACCGCCCGCGAGGAACTACCCGCCCTGCTCGAACTGGAAGGAGCCATCACATGACCACTGCCGCCCCTGAACTACTCAAGGTGCCGGAGGTCATGGCACAGCTCAGGGTCGGTCGTTCCAAGGTCTACGACCTGATCCGTACGCGTCGCCTCGTCTCGCTCAAGATCGATGGATGCCGCCGAGTTCCCGCCGACGCCGTGCGCGACTTCATCGACGGTCGCCTCGGGGACGGTGCCTGATGCCCAAGAGGCGCCCCAACGGCGGAGGCACGATCTCAAGGCGGGCTGACGGCCGCTACATGGGCCGCGCGTACGTCACCGACACGGACGGCAACCGCGTCCGCAAAACGGTCTATGGCGCCACCTGGGACGAGGCCAACGAGAAGCTCGGCAAGCTCCAGGACCAAGAGCGCAACGGCGTCCCGGTGCCGTCCCGTTCCTGGTCGCTCGCCGAGTGGCTGGCCTATTGGCTTGAGCACATCGTCGAGCCGGGCTCGGAGCATAACACGTACGTCAAGTACGAGTCCAAGGTGCGGCTGTACCTGGCGCCGCATCTCGGCAAGAAGTCACTGGTGAAGCTGACTCCTGCCCAACTGCGATCCTTCATGGCCGCGTTGAAGCGCGACAAGGTACCGGCGCCCACGCGGTTCGAAGTGCTCCGCGTCCTTCGGAACGCTCTCAACCGGGCCATCCGCGAAGAACTGCTGACGCGCAACGTCGCGCTCCTGGTGGACATGCCCAAGGTCAGCAAGGACAAGGGAAGGGCCTGGAGCGCCCGTGAGGCGATCACCTTCCTGCGGGCGGCCCGCGCTCACCGCTTCTACGCGGCGTGCGTCCTGGTGCTCGTCCTCGGGCTCCGCCGGAGTGAGGTGCTGGGCCTGCGCTGGCAGGACATCGACTTCGAGGGTCGGCAGTTCACGCCGGTCAAGCAGGTGCAGCGCGAGAAGGGGAAGGGCCTGATCCTCAAGGATCTCAAGACGGAGTCGTCCACGGCCGTGCTTCCGCTTCCGGAGTTCTGCGCCCGTGCCCTGGAAGAGCGCCGCGAGCTGCAAGACCTGGAACGACAGATCGTCGGTGACGCCTGGCAGCAGAGGCCGGATCATGACGTGATCTTCTCGTCGACGCGCGGCGGGCTGACCGATCCCGTGGGCTTCTCCCGAGCCTTCAACGCGCTCGTGAAGCGGGCCGGTGTGCGCCGGATCACAGTCCGGCTCGCTCGGCACACCTGCGGGACCCTGCTCGCCTTTCTGAAGGTGCATCCCAAGGTCGCTCAGACGATTCTCAGGCACAGCCAGATCAGCATGACCATGGACGTCTACACCCACGTGGTCGGTTCGGACCAACGGGAAGCAGCCGCGCTGCTCGCCGAACTCCTGGAAGATCCGCTCATCGGTTGACCGCCGCCGTTCACAGCCGTTGGTGTCAACCGATGGTGTCAAAAGGCCCCCGGACTGATGGTCCGGGGGCCTTCTCGCTGGTGGGGCTAACAGGATTTGAACCTGTGGCCTCATCCTTATCAGGGATGCGCTCTAACCAACTGAGCTATAGCCCCGCCGCGCTCTGCGGTGTGTGCCGCGCGCTGACTCCTGAAGATTAGCGCACGACCAGGGCAGTCCCAAAATCGGTTCCCGGCGAGGTCACTCGTCCTCGGCGAGCGTCAGCTCGACACCGCCGACGAAGCCCGCCGAGAGGTTGTAGATGAAGGCGCCGAGCGTCGCCAGAGCCGTCGCGAGGACGACGTCGATGACGGCGATGATCGACGCGAACATCAGGACGTGCGGGAGCGACAGGAACGACTGGAGATCGAAGCCGTTCGACTCGTTCGAGCCGGTCGCCTCCGAGATCGTGCCGCCGACCGTCGAGAAGACGCCCATCGCGTCCATGACCATCCACAGCACCGCGGAGGCCACGACCGTGCAGACCCCGAGCGCGATGGAGAGCAGGAAGCTCACCTTCATGACCGACCACGGGTCGGCCTTCGCCACCCGCAGCCGGGCCTTGCGGATGCGCGGCGTGGTCCGCGCCCCGGTCCGCGGCCTGCGCACCGCGCCGGCCGCCGCCCCGCCCTGCGCCTCGTAGGCCTGCGGCGGGTGGTAGGGCCCGGAGGGCTGCTGCTGCTGGCGCTCGCCGGGCAGCGGCGACGCCTGGACGCCGTCGCCGCCCGCCTTGCCCTTGTGCTTGGTCTGCTGACCCCGGTCCGGCACAGTCCCCCCCTGGGATCCGTGGGTGTCGGGCGAGCGCGAATCGGTGCCGGGCACCTCGATCTTCCGCAGCTGCGTGGTGTGCGAGTCCGCCGGACGCGCGGCGGAGCCACGGCCGCCGCCGTCCGTCCCCGTACCCGTGGAGGTACCTCCGGCCGATCCGGCGCCCGTGGCTCCGCTCACGATGACTCTCTCCTCGTGCTACTCGACCGAGGGCGCCTCACCCTCGTCCGTGCCGGTTGTGATGGCGTCCTCGGCGGTGTCGTCGACGGCGATGTCACCGTCGACCTCCTCCGCCTCGCGCCCCGCCTCGGCGTTGCGCGCGATGCCGACGACGGCGTCGCGCTTGCCCAGGTTGATCAGTTGGACGCCCATGGTGTCACGGCCCGTCTCCCTGACCTCGTTGACTCGCGTACGAATCACACCGCCGGACAGCGTGATCGCGAGGATCTCGTCGGTCTCCTCGACGACCAGTGCGCCGACGAGCGACCCGCGGTCCTCCACGATCTTGGCGGCCTTGATTCCGAGGCCGCCGCGGCCCTGGACGCGGTAGTCGTCGACGCCGGTGCGCTTTGCGTACCCGCCGTCTGTGGCAGTGAACACGAACGTACCGGGTCGAACAACATTCATCGACAGGAGTTCGTCGCCCTCGCGGAAACTCATGCCCTTGACACCGGAGGTGGCACGGCCCATGGGGCGCAGCGCGTCGTCCGTGGCGGTGAACCTGATGGACTGCGCCTTCTTGCTGATCAGGAGCAGATCGTCGTCGGAGGAGACGAGTTCGGCGCCGATCAGCTCGTCGTCGGAGCCGTCCTGACCCTCCCGCAGGTTGATCGCGATGACGCCGCCGGAGCGCGGTGAATCGTAATCCTTCAGAGGCGTCTTCTTGACCAGACCGGCCTTCGTGGCGAGCACCAGGTAGGGCGCCGCCTCGTAGTCGCGGATGGCGAGGATCTCGGCGATGGCCTCGTCGGGCTGGAAGGCGAGGAGGTTGGCGACGTGCTGGCCGCGCGCGTCCCGTCCGGCGTCCGGCAGTTCGTACGCCTTGGCGCGGTAGACGCGGCCCTTGTTGGTGAAGAACAGCAGCCAGTGGTGGGTGGTGGAGACGAAGAAGTGGTCGACGATGTCGTCTTCCTTGAGCTTCGTCCCGCGCACGCCCTTGCCGCCGCGCTTCTGGGCGCGGTAGTCGTCCGTCTTGGTGCGCTTGACGTAGCCGCCGCGCGAGACGGTGACGACGATGTCCTCCTCGGCGATCAGGTCCTCGATGGACATGTCGCCGTCGTAGGGCACCAGCATCGTCTTGCGGTCGTCGCCGTACTTCTCGACGATCGCGGCGAGTTCCTCGCTGACGATGGCGCGCTGGCGCTCGGGGGAGGCCAGGATCGCGTTGTACTCGCGGATCTTCGCCTGCAGCTCGTCGTGCTCCTGGACGATCTTCTGGCGCTCCAGGGCGGCCAGCCGGCGCAGCTGCATCTCCAGGATGGCGTTCGCCTGGATCTCGTCGATCTCCAGGAGGCCCATCAGGCCCTGGCGGGCGATGTCGACGGTGTCGCTGCGCCGGATGAGCGCGATGACCTCGTCGATGGCGTCCAGGGCCTTCAGGAGGCCGCGCAGGATGTGCGCGCGCTCCTCGGCCTTGCGCAGCCTGAAGCGCGTGCGGCGGACGACGACCTCGATCTGGTGCGTCACCCAGTGCCGGATGAACGCGTCCAGGGAGAGGGTGCGCGGGACGCCGTCGACGAGCGCCAGCATGTTGGCGCCGAAGTTCGTCTGGAGGTCCGTGTGCTTGTACAGGTTGTTCAGGACGACCTTGGCGACCGCGTCCCGCTTCAGGACGATGACCAGGCGCTGACCGGTGCGCGACGACGTCTCGTCGCGGACGTCCGCGATGCCGCCGATCTTGCTGTCCTTGACCAGGTCGGCGATCTTCTGCGCGAGGTTGTCCGGGTTGACCTGGTAGGGCAGCTCCGTGACGACCAGGCACTGGCGGTTCTGGATCTCCTCGACCTCGACCACCGCGCGCATGGTGATCGAGCCGCGGCCGGTCCGGTACGCCTCCTCGATGCCCTTGCGGCCGACGACGAGCGCGCCGGTCGGGAAGTCGGGGCCCTTGATGCGCTCGATCAGGGCGTCGAGCAGCTCCTCGGGGCTCGCCTCGGAGTTCTCCAGGTACCACTGGGCACCGGCGGCGACCTCGCGGAGGTTGTGCGGCGGGATGTTGGTCGCCATGCCGACCGCGATGCCGGCCGAGCCGTTGATCAGCAGGTTGGGGAAGCGCGACGGCAGGACGGTCGGCTCCTGGGAGCGGCCGTCGTAGTTGTCCGTGAAGTCGACGGTCTCCTCGTCGATGTCGCGGACCATCTCCATCGACAGCGGCGCCATCTTGCACTCGGTGTAGCGCATGGCGGCGGCCGGGTCGTTGCCCGGGGAGCCGAAGTTGCCGTTGGAGTCGACCAGCGGCATCCGCATCGACCAGGACTGGGCGAGCCGCACCAGGGCGTCGTAGATGGAGGAGTCGCCGTGCGGGTGGTAGTTGCCCATGACGTCGCCGACGACGCGGGCGCACTTGTAGAAGCCGCGCTCGGGGCGGTAGCCGCCGTCGTACATCGCGTACAGGACGCGGCGGTGGACGGGCTTGAGGCCGTCCCTGACGTCGGGCAGCGCGCGGGACACGATGACGGACATCGCGTAGTCCAGGTACGAGCGCTGCATCTCCGTCTCGAGCCCGACGGGCTCGATGCGCATCGCGAGGTCGCCGCCCTCTTCAGGGGTGACAGGGGTGTTCTCGTCGGCCATTGCTGGTGAAGATCCTTCCTGATGCGGTCAGCTGAGACCGACTCAGATGTCGAGGAAACGGACGTCCTTGGCGTTGCGCTGGATGAACTGGCGGCGGGCCTCGACGTCCTCGCCCATGAGGACCGAGAACAGGTCGTCGGCCTGCGCGGCGTCGTCGAGGGTGACCTGGCCGAGGACGCGGTGCTCCTGGTCCATGGTCGTCACGCGCAGCTCCTCGGCGTTCATCTCGCCGAGGCCCTTGAAGCGCTGGATCGAGTCCTCGCGGATGCGCTTGCCGCGCTGGCGGCCCATCTCGATGAGGGCGTCGCGCTCGCGGTCCGAGTAGGCGTACTCGACGTCGTCACGGCCCCACTTGATCTTGTACAGCGGGGGGCGGGACAGGAAGACGTGCCCGGCCTCGACCAGCGGCCGCATGAAGCGGAACAGGAAGGTCAGCAGCAGGGTGTTGATGTGCTGGCCGTCGACGTCGGCGTCCGCCATCAGGATGATCTTGTGATAGCGGAGCTTCTCGATGTCGAAGTCCTCGTGCACACCCGTGCCGAAGGCGGAGATCAGCGCCTGGATCTCCTGGTTCTGGAGGATCTTGTCGATCCGCGCCTTCTCGACGTTGAGGATCTTGCCGCGGATCGGGAGGATCGCCTGGTACTGCGGGTTGCGGCCGGACTTGGCCGAACCGCCGGCGGAGTCGCCCTCGACGATGAAGATCTCGCACTTGGTGGGGTCGTTCGACTGGCAGTCGGAGAGCTTGCCGGGCAGCGACGCCGACTCCAGCAGGCCCTTGCGGCGGGTCAGGTCGCGCGCCTTGCGGGCCGCCACGCGCGCGGTGGCCGCCTGGATGCCCTTGCGGACGATGTCCGCGGCCTCCACCGGGTTGCGGTCGAGCCAGTCGTTGAGGTGCTCGTAGACGGCCTTCTGGACGAAGGTCTTGGCCTCGGTGTTGCCCAGCTTGGTCTTGGTCTGGCCCTCGAACTGGGGCTCGCTCAGCTTCACCGAGATGATCGCGGTCAGACCCTCGCGGATGTCGTCACCCGTGAGGTTGTCGTCCTTCTCGCGGAGCAGCTTCTTGTCGCGCGCGTACTTGTTGATGAGGTTGGTGAGCGCCGCGCGGAAGCCCTCCTCGTGGGTGCCGCCCTCGTGCGTGTGGATGATGTTGGCGAACGAGTACACGCCCTCGCTGTAGCCGCTGTTCCACTGCATGGCGACCTCCAAGGACAGGCTCTTGTCCTTGTCCTCGGCCTCCAGGTCGATGACCGTCGGGTGCACCGTCTCGCCCTTGCGGGAGTTGAGGTACTTCACGAAGTCGACGATGCCGCCCTCGTAGTGGTACGTGACGGTCTTGACCTCGTCCTTGACGTCGGTGCCCGCCTCGTCCGCGCCCGTCGTGGCCTTCGCCGAGTCGCGCTCGTCGGTGAGCTTGATCGTCAGGCCCTTGTTGAGGAACGCCATCTCCTGGAAGCGGCGCGACAGGGTCTCGAACGAGTACTCGGTGGTCTCGAAGATGTCGCTGTCGGCCCAGAAGGTCACCGAGGTGCCGGTCCGGTCGATCGCCTCGTGCTTGGCCAGCGGGGCGGTCGGGACGCCCAGCTTGTACTCCTGCGTCCACCGGTGGCCGTCGGTCCGCACCTCGACGGCGACCTTGGAGGACAGGGCGTTCACCACGGAGACGCCGACGCCGTGCAGGCCGCCGGAGACCGCGTAGCCGCCGCCGCCGAACTTGCCGCCCGCGTGCAGCACGGTCAGTACGACCTCGAGGGCGGGCTTGCCCTCGGAGGGCACGATGCCCACCGGGATGCCGCGGCCGTTGTCGACGACGCGGACGCCGCCGTCGGGCAGGATCGTCACGTCGATGGTGTCCGCGTGCCCGGCAAGCGCCTCGTCGACGGAGTTGTCCACGACCTCGTACACCAGGTGGTGCAGACCGCGCTCGCCGGTCGAGCCGATGTACATACCGGGTCGCTTGCGGACCGCGTCCAGCCCTTCGAGGACGGTGATGGCGCTGGCGTCGTACGAAGCGGTGACCTCACCGGTCGGCGGGGTCACCGCGGCGCTCGCGCCGGCGTCGTCGGTGGACGGGATGTTCTCGTTGGGGTTGCCGGAATCGGCCACGAAGCGCCCTTTCTGGCACAGCACGAGCCGGGCTCGTCGGCGGGTTGCCGGAGCGGCTGCGGCATGTTGCGTTGGTAAGCCTTGATCAGCGTTGCTCAGCGTTGCTCAGCGTGTCCCGGACGATCCCCACGAGTGGGGCGGGATTGGCTTCCAGTCTACCGGTAGCGCCGACAGTGATGGGGGTTTGCGGGTACCTGAGTCCTCATGTGCCGCCCTCAACCGGTCTCTTCCGGGTCCCCATATGGGGAGCGGGGCTCCAAGAGGCTCACAGCGGCACTCAGCGCTTCCGGCTGTCAACCCATGGCTACTTGGGAGTCAGGTCGGGACGCGGGACCGCGCGGGGGCGCACGACGAGGGGCGCGCGGCGCACGCGCGGGCACCCGTGACGTGATCTCCGTCACCCGTAGGTGTCACCGGGACCGGTGCTTCCGGGGGCCCGCAGCGGACCGTAGCGGCGCGCGGGACCATGCGGTCCGAGCACCTTGATCAGCGTGATCGTGCCGTGCCCGAGATCCTGGTTCAGCCGGGCCACCAGGGTCGGCGCGAGCAGCCGCAGGTTCGTCGCCCAGGCCGTCGAGTCGCAGCGCACGACCAGCACGCGCTCCTCCTCGTCGTACTTCTCCGGCTCGCAGTGCTTGGCCACGTCCTCGCCGACGATCTGGGGCCAGCGCCCCATCACCCCGCCGACCGCCGCGGGCGCCTCCCAGCCGCGCTCGTTGATCAGGCGGTTGATGGCCGCCCCGAACGCCATCGGGTCGCGGCCGTCGGCGCGCGCCCCGGACCGCAGTCCGCCGCGCCGCGCCTGCTTGCGCTGCTGCGCCGCGTCACCGCGCGCGCGGGCCGCCTCCTTCGCCGCGCGCAGCGCCACGCGCGCGAGGTCGACGCCGGACGGCTCGGCGCCCTTCCCTGCCGCCCCGGGGGCGGACTCGTCGCCGCTCATACCCGCTCCACCGTCCCGTCCGCCACCGCGTACCTGGTCCCCGCGAGGACGCCGGGCACGTCGTCGCCGACGGCGGCCGTCACCAGCACCTGCTCGCCGTGCGCGACCAGTTCGGCCAGCCGCTCGCGGCGGCGGGCGTCCAGTTCGGCGAAGACGTCGTCGAGGACCAGCACCGGCTCGTTGCCCTCGGCGCGCAGCAGGTCGTAGGAGGCCAGCCGCAGCGCCAGCGCGTAGGACCAGGACTCACCGTGCGAGGCGTACCCCTTGGCGGGCAGCTCGCCGAGTTTGAGCAGCAGGTCGTCGCGGTGCGGGCCGACCAGGGTGACGCCCCGTTCGATCTCCTGCTTGCGCGCCTCCCCGAGCGCCGAGAGAAGCTGCTCCTCCAGGTCCTCGCGGGTGTGCGCGTCGCCGGGGGCCGACGGCTTGTACTCCAGGGCGACGGGACCGCCCGAGGGCGCCAGTTGCTCGTACGCCTTGTCGGCGAGCGGCTGGAGCGCGGCGATCAGGTCGAGGCGCCGGGCGAGGAGTTCGGCGCCCGCGCGCGCGAGGTGCTGGTCCCAGACGTCGAGCGTGGACAGGTCGAGGGTGCGGCCGCCGTGCCTGCGGGCGAGCGCGGCCGACTTCAGGAGGGTGTTGCGCTGCTTGAGGACCCGCTCGTAGTCGGAGCGGACCCCGGCCATCCGCGGGGAGCGGGCGGTGACCAGCTCGTCGAGGAACCGGCGGCGTTCGCCGGGATCGCCCTTGACCAGCGCGAGGTCCTCGGGCGCGAACAGCACGGTCCGGACGATGCCCAGCACGTCACGGGGCCTGACCTGCGAGGACCGGTTGATGCGGGCGCGGTTGGCCTTGCCGGGGTTCAGTTCCAGCTCGATGAGCTGCTGCCGGTCGCCCTGGCGGACCTGGGCGCGGATCACCGCGCGGTCGGCGCCGACGCGGACCAGGGGCGCGTCCGAGGCGACCCGGTGGCTGCCGAGGGTGGCGAGGTAGCCGACCGCCTCGACGAGGTTGGTCTTGCCCTGCCCGTTGGGGCCGACGAAAGCGGTGACGCCCGGGTCGAGCGGAACCTCGACCCGGGCGTAGGAGCGGAAGTCGGCCAGCGAAAGATGCGTGACGTGCATGGTCGTTCGCCGACCTCCCCCAACGTGGTGCTCTTCGCTTCCGGTTTCCCCGGCCCGTCCACGGCCTGTGGACAACCGGGTCACCCCCGAGGGTGCCGCCCGGCATCCCCAGGGTGTGGACTACTTCGACTCGACGGCGTGCCCGCCGAACTGGTTGCGCAGCGCGGCGACCATCTTCATCTGCGGCGAGTCGTCCTGCCGGGAGGCGAACCGCGCGAAGAGGGACGCCGTGATCGCGGGCAGCGGCACGGCGTTGTCGATGGCGGCCTCGACGGTCCAGCGGCCCTCGCCCGAGTCCTGGGCGAACCCCTTGAGCCGGTCGAGGTGCTCGTCGTCGTCCAGCGCGTTGACGGCGAGGTCGAGCAGCCAGGAGCGGATCACGGTCCCCTCCTGCCAGGAGCGGAAGACCTCGCGCACGTCGGTGACCGAGTCGACCTTCTCCAGCAGCTCCCAGCCCTCGGCGTAGGCCTGCATCATGGCGTACTCGATGCCGTTGTGGACCATCTTCGCGAAGTGGCCCGCGCCGACCTTGCCCGCGTGCACCGAGCCGTACTTGCCCTCGGGCTTGAGGGCGTCGAAGACGGGCTGCACCTTGGCGACGTTCTCCGCGTCGCCGCCGTACATGAGCGCGTAGCCGTTCTCCAGGCCCCAGACGCCGCCGGAGACGCCGCAGTCGACGAAGCCGATGCCCTTGGCCGCCAGCTCCTCGGCGTGCTTCTCGTCGTCCGTCCAGCGGGAGTTGCCGCCGTCCACGACGACGTCGCCGGGCTCCAGCAGCTCGCCCAGCTCGTCGATGGTGGACTGGGTCGGACCGCCGGCCGGGACCATCACCCAGACGACGCGCGGGCTCTCGAGCCTGCCCACCAGCTCGTCGAGGCTGTGGACGTCGGCGAGGTCAGGGTTGCGGTCGAATCCGTGGACGGTGTGGCCCGCGCGGCGGATCCGCTCGCGCATGTTGCCGCCCATCTTGCCGAGGCCGACGAGACCGAGCTCCATCAGTTGGTTCCTTTAGGTTGCGGTGTGGCGTGTGAGGCACGTGCGTACCCGCGTCCGAGCCTAGACCCGGACGCTCCCGCACACCTGTGGGCATACGCGCTCAAACGTAGGCCCTCACCTGGGGGTTCGTGCCGAGGCGGGGATCAGCCGCTCAGCCGCACCGGCATGATCAGGTACTTGTAGGCCTCGTCCGCCTCGGCGTCCAGCGCCGGCTTGCCGCTGAGCAGCGCGGGCTTGGTGGACGTCGTGAACGAGAGCTGGGCGACCGGGGAGTCGATGGCGCTCAGGCCGTCCAGCAGGAACGTCGGGTTGAAGGCGATCGAGATGTCGTCGCCCTCCAACTGGGCGTCGACGCGCTCCACAGCCTGTGCGTCGTCGCTGGAACCGGCCTCCAGGATGAGCACGCCCTGCTCGAAGCTGAGCCGCACCGGGGTGTTGCGCTCGGCGACCAGGGCCACGCGCTTGACGGCCTCCACGAAGGGGGCGGTCTCGATCACGGCGACGCTGTTGAACTCGGTCGGGAACAGCGTGCGGTACTTCGGGAGGTCGCCCTCCAGGAGCCGGGTGGTGGTGCGGCGCCCGGCGCCCTCGAAGCCGATGAGGCCCTCGCCCGAGCCCGAGCCGGAGAGCGCCAGGATGACGCTGTCGCCGCTCGTGAGCGCCTTGGCGGTGTCCAGGAGCGTCTTGGCGGGCACCAGGGCGACCGCGGACGCCTCCGGGTTCTCCGGCTTCCACAGGAACTCGCGGACCGCGAAGCGGTAGCGGTCGGTGGAGGCGAGCGTGACGGTGTCGCCCTCGATCTCGATGCGGACACCGGTCAGCACCGGCAGCGTGTCGTCGCGCCCGGCGGCGATGGCGACCTGGGCGGCGGCGGAGGCGAAGACCTCGCCGGGGACGGTGCCGGTCGCGTTCGGCATCTGCGGCAGGGCCGGGTACTCCTCCACCGGCAGGGTGTGGAGGGTGAAGCGCGAGGAGCCGCAGACCACGGTGGCCCGGACGCCGTCGGTGGAGATCTCCACCGGGCGGTTGGGCAGGGCGCGGCAGATGTCGGCGAGGAGCCGGCCGGAGACGAGGACGGTGCCCTCCTCCTCGACCTCGGTCTCCACCGAGACCCGGGCGGAGACCTCGTAGTCGAAGCTGGAGAGGCTCAGCTGGCCCTCCTCCGCCTTCAGCAGCAGGCCCGCGAGGACCGGCGCCGGCGGACGGGCCGGGAGGCTGCGTGCCGCCCAGGCGACTGCCTCCGCGAGTACGTCGCGTTCCACCCGGATCTTCACTGTTGCCGCCTCCTGCTGTTGCCGGCGCTGCTCGGCCTGCCTGGCTTCGTCGTCTGTGTCGGTGTCGTCGGCCCCTGGTGGGGGAAGGACACCGGGGAACAGTCTGACGCACGGCACTGACAGTAGGTGCCTCTCGGGGTCAAGTCGTGACGAGGGGCGGTCGGCGACCGGAGAGCGAGTTGTGCACAGGACCCCCTTCGAAACGTCTTCCCAGCTCTCTCTAGTTGGGAGTAGTAGTAGGGGCTGTGGAAACGGTGGATAACCGCGTTTTCGCAGGTCAGACCGGAAATTTTGTCCACTGGTCCTGTGGGCGGAGGCGGTGGAAAACCGGGCCTCTCTGTGGAGAACGGGAAGTTCTGCACACTCCATGCACAGGCGGGGGCGAGTTCTCCCCAGGTGCGTCCCCAGGTTTACCCGGCTTTCCCACAGCCCAACCCGGCACCTTCGTGTGACGCCTTTCACTCGACCCGGTGAGCAGCCGCGTCGCGTTGCCGAACAGTGGACAGCCATGTGGAGAAGCGCGAGATCGTTGGGGACAACGCGCGCGAACCTGTGGGCCGCCGGTGGAAAACTCCGTGCACAGCCTGTGGACACAGATTCTGTCCACAGGCTGTGGATATCTTTTGTCCACGGATCCACAGGCACCTGACCTGGATCGATGGTCCCGCACTCGCGGAGCCTGTGGACACGATCTGGACAACTTCGCGGTCCCCAGGATGTGGACGCGAGAAAGTCGCCGAATCTGTGGAGGAAGGCCGTAACCCCACAGGTAATCGAACAGCCGGTGACGCGGGAACGAAGAAGGGCGCCCGCCGGATCTCTCCGGGGGCGCCCTCGACGGGACGTCTGCGCGGCGTCCTCAGCCGTTCTTGATGCGGTTCGTCAGCTCCGTCACCTGGTTGTAGATGGAGCGCCGCTCGGCCATCAGATTGCGGATCTTGCGGTCCGCGTGCATGACGGTGGTGTGGTCGCGCCCGCCGAAGAGGGCGCCGATCTTCGGCAGCGACAGGTCCGTCAGCTCCCGGCACAGGTACATGGCGATCTGCCGGGCGGTCACCAGCGCGCGCCCCCGTGAGGTGCCGCACAGGTCCTCGACGGTCAGCCCGAAGTAGTCCGCGGTGGCGCTCATGATGGCCGTCGAGGTGATCTCGGGGGCGGAGTCGTCGCCGCCCGGGATCAGGTCCTTCAGCACGATCTCCGTCAGGCCCAGGTCCACCGGCTGCCGGTTGAGCGAGGCGAACGCCGTCACTCTGATCAGCGCGCCCTCCAGCTCGCGGATGTTGCGCGAGATCCTGGACGCGATGAACTCCAGCACCTCCGGCGGGGCGTTGAGCTGCTCCTGGACCGCCTTCTTGCGCAGGATCGCGATCCGGGTCTCCAGCTCGGGCGGCTGGACGTCGGTGATCAGGCCCCACTCGAAGCGGTTGCGCAACCGGTCCTCCAGCGTCACCAGCTGCTTCGGCGGCCGGTCGCTGGAGAGCACGATCTGCTTGTTCGCGTTGTGGAGCGTGTTGAAGGTGTGGAAGAACTCCTCCTGCGTCGACTCCTTGTCCGCGAGGAACTGGATGTCGTCGACGAGCAGGATGTCCATCTCCCGGTAGCGCTTGCGGAAGCTGTCGCCCTTGCCGTCGCGGATCGAGTTGATGAACTCGTTCGTGAACTCCTCGGAGCTGACGTACCGCACGCGCGTGCCGGGGTACAGACTGCGCGCGTAGTGCCCGATCGCGTGCAGCAGGTGGGTCTTGCCGAGCCCCGACTCCCCGTAGATGAACAGGGGGTTGTAGGCCTTCGCCGGCGCCTCGGCGACCGCGACCGCCGCCGCGTGCGCGAACCGGTTGGAGGCGCCGATGACGAACGTGTCGAAGAGGTACTTCGGGTTCAGGCGCGCGGTGGGCTCGCCGGGACCCGTGGCCGGCGCGGGCTGCGCGGCGAGCGGACCGGGCGCGCCGCTGGCCGCGGACGGGCCCACCGGACCGCCGCGGTGGACGTGTCCGGAACCCGACGGCGGCTCGGACCGCTCGCGGCGCGCGTCGCGCTGCCGCTCGTAGTCGCCGCGCCCCTGGTCGTACTCCTGGCGGCCCTGGTCGTAGTCGGGCCGCTGGTTGTCGTAGGGCGAGCGGTCCATCGGCTGGGTGCGGTAGTCGCGCGGCCCGTAGCCGTCCTGGCCCGGCGACCCGTACGCGTCCTGACCGGCGCCGCCCTGGGACCCGTAACCGTCCTTGCCCGGGGAGCCGTAGCCGTCCTGTCCGGGGGAGCCGTACGTGTCCTGCTGGCCGTAGTTCTCCTGCGGCGAGGCGTACGGGTCGCGCTCGGGGAAGCCGAGGCGGGGCTGCTGCCAGCCGTACTCGTCCTGTGGCGGCCGCGGCCAGGCGCCGGGCTCCGGACGCTGGTACTCGGACGGGTAGGCGGGCCGCGCGCTCGGGAGCTGGTCGCCTGACATCTGGTCGCCGCGGCCCGGTGAGCGGTCGTCCGCGCGGTGCCGTCCGTAGCCGCCCTCGTAGGGGGAGGCGGGCAGCTCGGGCTCCTCGTAGCGCTGCGGGGAGCGGGACGGCGCGACGGGCGGCGGTGGCGCGGGATCGCCCGCGGAGTCGTCGACGGTGATCGCGATCCGGATCGGACGGCCGCACTCGCGGCTCAGCGTCTCGCTGACGACGGGGGCCAGCCGGCCCTCGAGCACGCCCTTCGCGAACTCGTTGGGCACGGCGAGCAGCGCGGTGTCCGCGACCAGCGCGAGCGGCTGGCAGCGCCGGATCCAGTGCTCGTCCTTGGACTCGACGCCCTGACCGCGCCCCTCCCCGAGGAGCTGCTCCAGTACTCGTGGCCACACTGCGGCAAGATCGGCAGGTACGTCAGCCACAGGGCACGCTCTCTCGTGGGTCCCACGAACGTGTGGTTGCGGGACGGGTCGGGATCTACATCGGGTGGCATCGGGGACAAGGGAACGAATCGGAGTTCCGCCAAGGTAGTCAGGGCGACGGGTACGGTTCAAGTTGTTGTCCCCAGGCTGTGGACAGTGTCTCCCCCGCGCCTCTGGTTTGACCGGATGGCGTAGCCGCGCGTACCGTAACCAGGTCGAGTTGTCGATGGCTGCTGCCGCCTGCCTCCGATGGGCACAGATCGCTCAAGGTGATCGGGAAGCGGTGCACTCGGGCGTGACGCGAGCTACTCGTGGGCGCACGGTGACAGCCAGGACGGCACCCGCCACCACCGATTTATCTCTGGAGCCCCCGAGTGAGCAAGCGCACCTTCCAGCCGAACAACCGTCGTCGCGCCAAGACCCACGGCTTCCGGCTGCGTATGCGTACCCGTGCCGGCCGCGCGATTCTCGCGTCCCGCCGCAGCAAGGGTCGCGCCAGCCTTTCCGCCTGATCCCGGTCAGGTCATGCCGTCGTGCTGCCCACCGAGAACCGGCTGAGGCGGCGCGAGGACTTCGCGACCGCAGTACGACGAGGGCGCCGGGCCGGTCGCCCGTCCCTCGTCGTCCACTTTCGTAGCGGTGCCACGGACCCGCACGCGCCTGGGGAGAGCGCTTCCCCGACGCGTGCGGGTTTCGTCGTCAGCAAGGCCGTGGGCGGCGCGGTCGTCCGCAACAAGGTGAAGCGCAGACTTCGCCATCTGATGCGGGAACGGGTGCCGCTGCTGCCCCCCGGTAGCCTGGTAGTCGTACGAGCGCTGCCCCCCGCGGGCGACGCCGACCATGCACAGCTGGCCCGAGACCTGGATGCCGCCCTCGAGCGGCTGCTGGGAGGGGGCGCGCGATGAAGTACCCGCTGCTGGCTCTGATCAAGCTGTACCAGTGGACGATCAGTCCGCTGCTCGGACCGGTCTGCAAGTACTACCCGTCGTGCTCCCACTACGGCTACACGGCCATCGACCGGCACGGTGCCATCAAGGGAACGGCACTGACCGCCTGGCGCATCCTGCGCTGCAATCCGTGGTCGCTGGGCGGTGTGGACCATGTCCCGCCGCGCAAGCGTCCGCGGTGGCACGAAATGCTGCGTGACGCGTGGCGCAAACGCAGGGGCGGGACCTCCGCCGCCGAACCGGCCACCGGGGGACAGACTCCCCCGGGCCCGGCCGCAGAGAGCCCGTCCCATGCCCAAGGAGCATGATTAGTGGACACGATTGCCAGCCTGTTCAGCTTCATCACGACACCCGTCTCCTGGGTCATCGTCCAGTTCCACACGGTGTACGGCGCCATCTTCGGCGCGGACACCGGGTGGGCCTGGGGCCTGTCGATCGTGTCCTTGGTGATCCTGATCCGCATCTGCCTGATCCCGCTCTTCGTGAAGCAGATCAAGGCGACCCGGGCGATGCAGACGCTCCAGCCCGAGATGAAGAAGATCCAGGAGCGCTACAAGACGGACAAGCAGCGTCAGTCCGAAGAGATGATGAAGCTCTACAAGGAGACGGGCACCAACCCGCTCTCCTCGTGCCTTCCCATCCTGGCGCAGTCCCCGTTCTTCTTCGCGCTGTACCACGTGCTCAACGCCATCGCGACGGGCTCGACGATCGGCGTCATCAACGAGTCGCTTCTCGCCAGCGCCCGTAAGGCGCACATCGTCGGCGCCCCGCTCGCGGCGAAGTTCACCGACAGCTCCTCGACGGTGGAGGCGCTCGGCGCCTCCCTCATGGACGTCCGGGTCGTCACCGCGATCATGATCGTCCTGATGTCGGCGTCGCAGTTCTACACGCAGCGCCAGCTGATGACGAAGAACGTCGACACCACGGTCAAGACGCCGTTCATGCAGCAGCAGAAGATGCTGATGTACGTCTTCCCGGTCATGTTCGCCGTCTTCGGCATCAACTTCCCGGTCGGTGTCCTCGTCTACTGGCTGACCACCAACGTGTGGACCATGGGCCAGCAGATGTACGTCATCCGCAACAACCCGACCCCCGGTTCCAAGGCGCAGGCCGCCTACCTGGAGCGACTGACCAAGCACGTCACGCACCACGGCAAGACCCGCCGGCGCAGCGAGAAGACGATCGTCAAGGCGATCGTCGCCAAGGGCCGCGACCGCAACGAGTTCGAGCGCAAGTTCATCAACGCGCTCAGCAAGGCCGGCCTCGCGGCGCAGGCCGACGGCACCGTCCTCAAGGGCGAGACCGCCGTGCTGGAGAACGAGAACGGCACGCCCGGCACCGGAGCCCCCAAGCGCCAGCAGCCCAAGCGGCAGAGCAAGGCGCAGCGCCAGGGCGGCCCCCGGGCGGCCGGTGAGAGCGGTACGGCCACCGGGCACGCGGCCGACGACTCCTCCCCGACCTCGCTCAGCAAGGCGCCCGACGAGCAGGACAGCAAGCCCGCCGCCGGTGCCAAGAAGGCCCAGCCGCAGTCGGGCGGCGGTGGCCGCAGCAAGGCCCAGTCCGGTCAGCGCAAGGGCCCGCAGCGCCCCAAGTCCCCGTCCAAGAAGTAAGAAGGAGTCCATCCCGTGACGGAAGGCACCACCTCCGCCGCTGCCGAGGGTGCAGACACCCTGACCCGCCTCGAGCAGGAGGGCGAGATCGCGGCGGACTACCTCGAGGGTCTGCTGGACATCGCCGACCTCGACGGCGACATCGACATGGACGTCGAGGCGGACCGCGCGGCCGTGTCGATCATCAGCGACTCGGGCGGCCGCGATCTGAACAAGCTGGTCGGCCGGGACGGCGAGGTGCTGGAGGCGCTTCAGGAGCTGACGCGCCTGGCCGTGCACCGGGAGACCGGTGACCGCAGCCGGTTGATGCTCGACATCGGCGGCTACCGCGCCAAGAAGCGCGCCGAGCTGTCCGAACTGGGCGCCAAGGCCGCCGCCGAGGTCAAGAGCAGCGGCGAGCCTGTGAAGATGGACCCGATGACTCCGTTCGAGCGCAAGGTCGTGCACGACGCGGTCAAGGCCGCGGGCCTGCGCAGCGAGTCCGAGGGCGAGGAGCCCGAGCGCTTCGTCGTCGTGCTGCCCGCCTGATCGGTTCTCACGTTTTCCCCGGCCCCGTCTGTAGCGCAGGCGGGGCCGAACTTTGTCAGCCTGATAGTTCGGATACCGGCGCCCGGTGCGCCCACGCGGTTCGGAAGGACGGTCCCCCGTGACGGAGGCAGCGGAGCTTCCCCCTGTGCCCGAGCAGGCGCAGGAGGTGTTCGGCGAGCGGTACGCGGACGCGGTGCGGTACGCGGAGCTGCTCGCCGAGGCCGGTGTGCAGCGCGGCCTGATCGGGCCGCGCGAGGTGCCCCGGCTCTGGGAGCGGCACCTGTTGAACTGCGCGGTACTCTCCGAGGTCGTGCCCGACGGCGTGACGGTGTGCGATGTCGGCTCCGGCGCCGGACTGCCGGGCATCCCGCTGGCGCTCGTCCGGGACGACCTGAAGATCACGCTCCTGGAGCCGCTGCTGCGCCGGACGAACTTCCTCAACGAGGTCGTCGAGCTCCTGGGCCTCGACCACGTCACGGTCGTGCGGGGGCGGGCCGAGGAGGTCATGGGCCAGCTGCCGCCCGTCCACGTGGTGACGGCACGGGCCGTGGCGCCGCTGGACCGGCTGGCGACCTGGGGCATCCCGCTGCTGCGTCCCTACGGCGAGATGCTGGCCCTCAAGGGCGACACGGCCGAGGAGGAGCTGAAGGCCGCGGGAGCCGCGCTCGGCAAGCTCGGCGCGGTGGAGACGTCCGTCCTCCAGGTCGGCGAGGGCATCGTGAACCCGCTGTCGACGGTGGTGCGGGTCGAGGTCGGGGAGAGCCCGGGAGGCGTCCGCTTCGCGGCCAAGCGCGCCAAGGCGGCCCGGACCGGACGGACCCGCCGCCGACGCTGAGCGGATCGCACTCACCGGCCGACACCGGCCGTACTCCACACAAGCTGTCAAACCTACGCATGACGGAGTGTCGCGACAGTTCGGCCTCGGCGGGGGCGCATCGTGTTTCACGTGAAACGTCGCTCACTGCTGCACGGCATCATCAGCCGGGGCCGCGCCGCGGCCGAACCCCGTGACCGGAAGCCCCTCGGTTCACTCGGAGAGGGTGTGGAGTTGTCCACAGAGGTGGATTTCTCCACAGAACACCAGGCCTCACTGGTTCATGACCCCGAAGGCATGGCAGGCTCTGTTCATTGCGAGCCTGAAGTCGAGGAGAGTGAATCCTTGCGGTCCGACGCCAACATCGCGGGACCGATGACCGATCCGGTCCCCGGTCCCCGTACCGAGTCGATGGGGGAGGATGTTTCACGTGAAACACCGCCCCCCATGGACGACACACCGATCGGTCGTGCTGCCCAACTGGCCGTAGAGGCTCTGGGTCGTGCCGGTGAGGGCCTGCCGCGGCCCGAGCAGACCCGCGTCATGGTGGTCGCCAACCAGAAGGGCGGTGTCGGCAAGACGACGACGACCGTCAACCTTGCCGCCTCCCTGGCCCTGCACGGCGGGCGGGTGCTGGTGGTCGACCTCGACCCCCAGGGCAACGCGTCCACCGCGCTGGGCATCGACCACCACGCCGAAGTCCCGTCCATCTACGACGTCCTGGTCGACAGCAGACCGCTGTCCGAGGTCGTCCAGCCGGTGCCCGACGTCGAAGGTCTCTTCTGCGCCCCCGCCACCATCGATCTCGCCGGTGCGGAGATCGAGTTGGTGTCGCTGGTGGCACGGGAGAGCCGTCTTCAGCGGGCCATCCAGGCCTATGAGCAGCCGCTGGACTACATCCTCATCGACTGCCCGCCGTCCCTCGGTCTCCTGACGGTCAACGCCATGGTCGCCGGTGCCGAGGTGCTCATCCCCATCCAGTGCGAGTACTACGCGCTGGAGGGCCTGGGTCAACTCCTGCGCAACGTCGACCTGGTGCGGGGGCACCTCAACCCCGCCCTGCACGTCTCGACGATCCTGCTCACCATGTACGACGGCCGGACGCGTCTCGCCTCCCAGGTCGCGGACGAGGTGCGCAGCCACTTCGGTGCCGAGGTCTTGCGGACGAGCATCCCGCGCTCGGTCCGAATCTCCGAGGCGCCGAGCTACGGACAGACGGTGCTGACCTACGATCCAGGATCGAGCGGTGCGCTGTCCTATCTTGAGGCGGCACGAGAAATCGCGTTGAGGGGTGTCGGCGTCAGTTACGACGCGCAGCACGCCCACATCGGCGCCCAGAGCGACCCGAGCATGGTGGAGGGTATCCAGTGAGCGATCGACGGAGAGGTCTGGGTCGTGGGCTGGGAGCGCTGATTCCCGCTGCCCCGACCGAGCGGACACCGGCCCAGGCGTCGATGGGCGGCGCGGCGTCCGCGCCCCCGGCGGCCCCGGTGCTGACGGCGGACCGTGGGGTGGCCGCGGCGAAGGTGACCATGCTGCCGCCCGCGCAGCAGGAGCCCGAGGACCAGCAGTCCGGTGGTGCGGAGCTGCCCGCGTCCCCCGTGGGCGCGCACTTTGCGGAGCTGCCCCTCGACTCCATCACGCCGAACCCGCGCCAGCCGCGTGAGGTCTTCGACGACGACGCGTTGCAGGAACTCATCACCTCCATCAAGGAGGTGGGTCTCCTCCAGCCCGTCGTGGTGCGTCAGGCCGGTGCCGGGCGCTACGAACTCATCATGGGTGAGCGGCGCTGGCGGGCCTGCCGTGAGGCCGGTCTGGAGGCCATCCCGGCGATCGTGCGGGCCACGGACGACGAGAAGCTCCTCCTCGACGCCCTGCTGGAGAACCTGCACCGCGCGCAGCTGAACCCGCTGGAAGAGGCCTTCGCCTACGACCAGTTGCTGAAGGACTTCAGCTGCACGCACGATCAGCTCGCCGACCGCATCGGTCGTTCGCGGCCCCAGGTCTCCAACACGCTGCGTCTGCTGAAGCTGTCTCCCGCCGTGCAGCGCCGGGTGGCCGCCGGAGTGCTCTCCGCCGGGCACGCGCGGGCGCTGCTGTCCGTCGACGACTCGGAGGAGCAGGACCGGCTGGCCCACCGGATCGTCGCCGAGGGGCTCTCGGTCCGGGCGGTCGAGGAGATCGTGACCCTCATGGGGTCGCGTCCGCAGGCCGTCCAGCGCTCCAAGGGACCCCGCGCCGGTTCTCTGGTCTCCCCTGCGCTCTCCGACCTCGCGACCCGGCTATCGGACCGTTTCGAGACGCGGGTGAAGGTCGACCTCGGGCAGAAGAAGGGCAAGATCACCGTGGAGTTCGCCTCCATGGAGGACCTGGAGCGCATCCTCAGCTCCCTCGCCCCCGGTGAGGGACCGGTCCTGCAGAAGAGCCTCCTCGACGGTGACGACGAGGACGGCGAGGAGTAGCGGCCAGTCGGTCGGCCGGGCCTTGGCGCCCGGTGGCCGCCAGAGCGGGCCGTGTCCGGTGTGTGCCGGACACGGCCCGCTCTTTGCTTTCATTCCGTATCGATGCGATCGCTTCGTGGATACGATGCGTTCGGGCAGGGCGCATCACCTGGCAGACCTCGGAGAGGGAGGCGGGGGCCATGCGAACGATGAGCCGCACCGGACTGGTCGGGGCGGTCCTGGGGCTCGGCGCGGTCGGCGGATTCGTCGGCAGTCTGCTCAAGGAACGGAGCGCTCTGACAGCCGCCCGCTGCGCAGCGGGCGAGGGAAGCGAGGAACAGCCTTCATGGGGCGCCGGCTCGTACCACTCACGCTGGACAACCTCGCGGACCTCCCCCAGCGCTGCCGGTCGTGCGTCTTCTGGGAGTTGGACCCCGTCCGCGGGGAAGCCGCGGTAAAGGCGGGCACGTCCGCGGAGGAGAAAGAGGGCTGGCTCTCCGCCGTCCTGCTCGACTGGGGTTCCTGCGGCCGGGTCGTCCATGTCGACGACGTGCCGGTGGGCTTCGTGCTCTACGCCCCGCCGGACTACGTCCCCCGCTCGACCGCGTTTCCCACCAGTCCCGTCTCGCCGGACGCCGTGCAGTTGATCACCGGCTTCATCCTGCCGGGGTATCAGGGGCAGGGGCTCGGCCGGGTGATGGTGCAGACGGTGGCGAAGGATCTGCTGCGCCGGAACTTCAAGGCGATCGAGGCGTTCGGTGACGCCCGCTGGTCGGAGCCCGCGTGTCTGCTGCCCGCCGACCATCTCCTCGCCGTCGGCTTCAAGACGGTCCGCCCGCACCCCACGCACCCGCGGCTGCGGCTGGAGCTGCGCACCACGCTCTCCTGGAAGGAAGACGTGGAGATGGCGCTGGACCGGCTTCTGGGAGCCGTGCAGAAGGAACCGGTGCTGCGACCCCTGTGAGGCGGTCCGCGTCCGCTGTGGGGCGCACCGGGACGCCCGTGAGGCGCGGGGCGAGCGAGGCGTAGACAGAGAATCCTCGTGGAGACGCGGAAGGGGCCGACTCCCGAGGGAGTCGGCCCCTTCCATGTTTCACGTGAAACATCACTCAGAGATGAAGTCCTCCAGGTCGCGCAGGATCGCGGCCTTCGGCTTCGCGCCGACGATGGTCTTGGCGACCTCGCCGCCCTGGTAGACGTTGAGCGTCGGGATGGACATGACGCCGTACTTGGCCGCCGTACCCGGGTTCTCGTCGATGTTCAGCTTCACGATCTCGATCTTGTCACCGTGCTCCTTGGCGATCGCCTCGAGGGACGGGGCGATCTGACGGCACGGACCGCACCAGGCGGCCCAGAAGTCCACGAGGACGGGCTTGTCG
This sequence comes from Streptomyces sp. SolWspMP-5a-2, assembly GCF_900091845.1. Taxonomy (GTDB): domain Bacteria; phylum Actinomycetota; class Actinomycetes; order Streptomycetales; family Streptomycetaceae; genus Streptomyces; species Streptomyces doudnae. The sequence goes on along the minus strand of NZ_FMCI01000234.1, from coordinate 6,458 downwards.
CTCTTGAGGACGTCCTCGTCGAAGGAAGCGTCGGTCACGTTCTTCAGGTCGGCCACGGCGGGGGCTCCTTTACTGGATGTGCGGTGGGGGCAGGGCGGGGGTCAGACAGCGGTCTTCTCGGGCTCCGCCTTCTCACCGTCCGCGAGGACGGCGAGGAAGCGCTCCGCGTCGAGAGCGGCCGAGCAGCCGGTACCGGCGGCGGTGATGGCCTGGCGGTAGGTGTGGTCCACCACGTCACCGGCGCCGAAGACACCCGTGAGGTTGGTGCGCGTCGAGGGCGCGGCGACCTTCAGGTAGCCCTCCTCGTCCAGGTCCAGCTGGCCCTTGAACAGCTCGGTGCGCGGGTCGTGGCCGATCGCGATGAAGAGGCCGGTGACCGCCAGGTCCGACAGCTCGCCGGTCTTGAGGTTGCGCAGCTTGAGGCCGGAGAGCTTCGGGTCGCCCTCGATCTCGGCGACCTCGCTGTCCCAGACGAACTTGATCTTCGGGTCGGCGAAGGCGCGCTCCTGCATCGCCTTGGAGGCGCGCAGGGTGTCCCGGCGGTGGACGATCGTCACGGACTTGGCGAACCGGGAGAGGAAGGTCGCCTCCTCCATGGCCGTGTCACCGCCGCCGATCACGGCGATGTCCTGGTCCTTGAAGAAGAAGCCGTCACAGGTGGCGCACCAGGAGACACCGCGTCCGGAGAGCGTGTCCTCGTTCGGCAGGCCCAGCTTGCGGTGCTGGGAGCCGGTGGTGACGATGACGGCCTTGGCCCGGTGGACGGTGCCGGCGGTGTCGGTGACGGTCTTGATCTCTCCGGTCAGGTCGACGGAGACGATGTCGTCGGGGATCAGCTCGGCACCGAAGCGCTCGGCCTGGCCGCGCATGTTGTCCATGAGGTCGGGGCCCATGATGCCGTCGCGGAAGCCGGGGAAGTTCTCCACGTCGGTGGTGTTCATCAGCGCACCGCCTGCGGTGACGGCGCCCTCGAAGACCAGCGGCTTCAGGGAGGCGCGCGCTGTGTAGAGCGCCGCCGTGTAGCCGGCGGGCCCGGAGCCGATGATGATCACGTTACGGACGTCGCTCACGGCTGGGTTCCTCGTCTCTGGACTGCGTCGCGGACCGGGGGGAGCGCCTCTCGGAACTCTCATCCCACCCAACGGATACTAAGGGGCGCGCATTCCCACTGTGTCCGGGCACACGGAGGCCCGCCGGGGGCGGTTGCGGAGCCGCAGCTCAGGGGTGGGTGTAGGTCCGCGTGAGCAGGACTTTCGCCTTGGTGGCGGACGAGGGGTGGGAGACGCAGCTCGTGTCCATGAGGTACGCCGTCACCTTCGTCCCGTCGGAGGCGTCCGGCAGGACCACGAGGAGCGCTCCGGTGCCCTGGTAGGTGCCTGCCTCGGCCGTCAGTGCCGGGGCATCGCGGCCGATGCCCTCGCGGACGCAGGAGGGCACGGTGGGCTCCTTGAGGACCTTGGGCTGGTCGCTGCCTCCCTCGATCCCCATGCTGCGCGGGGCCTCGGAGGAGGTGCCGGCGGGCTGTTCCCGGAGCAGTGCGGAGACCTGGTTCTCCAGCTGTCCCGCGGAGAAGGTGTCGTGAGAGGTCTCCCGGGCCTGCGGGGAGGGGGGCGACGCGTCGTCGTGCAGGCCCGCCAGGAGGACGGAACCGATGCCCAGCGCGGCGACCGTGAAGACGGTGCCGAGGACGGCGACCCGGCGTCGACCGCCCGGCCGGCGCTCCTTGCGGCCCGGTCCGGTGGTGGACGTGCGGGCGCGCCCGGCAGGACGGGCCGTCGAGGCCGTCGTCTCCGCGGTCGATGTTTCACGTGAAACATGCGCGCTGTCGTCACGGTCGGGCGCGTCCGGGACGGCGGGCTCGGGGGAGCCCGCGGAGGGTTCCTTGCCGCGCAGCGCCTCCGCGGCGAGGGCCGCGTCGATGCGCCGTGCCACGTCGTCGGGCATCGGGGTCGGCTCGGGGAGCGCGCCCAGCAGCCCCTGGATCTCCTCCAGCGACGCGCAGACGTCCGCGCACAGCTCGCAGCCGTCCAGGTGCCGTCGTACCTCAGCCGTCCGGGACGGCGGGAGCAGGCCCTCGGTGAGGTCGGAGAGCTCGTCGACGTCCGGGTGTCCTGTCATGTCCTTCGTGAATGTCACGCTCGCCCACCTCCGCCCTTCACGGCAGCTGCGTCGTTCGGTCCGGTGTCGCGGGGACCGGTGGCCGGTGGTCCCGCCGCCGGTGGGACGGATGCCGCCCGCGACTGGTTCCGTCCGGTGCCGGGTTCGTCGCCGTCCTCGGGGTTCCCGGGCCGCAGATGGGTGAGGAGCGGCAGCAGTCTCGCTCTGCCCCGGGCGCAGCGGCTCTTGACCGTGCCGGTCGGCACGTCGAGCATCCGGGCCGCCTCGGCGACCGGGTAGCCCTGCATGTCCACCAGCACCAACGCCGCGCGCTGGTCCGGCGGGAGGGTGCGCAGGGCGTCCAGGAGCTGGCGGTGCAGATCGTTGCGCTCGGCGGGCGCCGAAGCCGACTCGTGCGGCTCCAGCAGGTGCTCCAGGCGTTCGGTGTCGTCGACCGGGGAGGTCTTCCGGGAGGCGGCCTTGCGTACCCGGTCCAGGCAGGCGTTGACCGTGATGCGGTGCAGCCAGGTCGTCACGGCGGAGTGGCCGCGGAAGGTGTGCGCGGCCCGGTAGGCGGAGACCAGCGCGTCCTGGACGGCGTCGGCGGCCTCCTCACGGTCGCCGAGGGTCCGCAGGGCCACCGCCCACAGCCGGTCACGGTGGCGCCGCACTATCTCCCCGAAGGCGTCCTGGTCGCCCTCCACATGGCGGGCCAGGAGGTCCTGATCGCTGGTGTCGCCGTACGCGGACTCCTCCGCCATCGGACCCCCTCCCCTGGGACGTGGAAGCTCAGCCGGTGAACTTCAGGTCCGTGACCGCCTGCTTGTACCCGCTGCCGCTGAAACCGTCGCCCGGCGCGTACGGCAGCGCGGTGAACCACACCAGCACGTACTGGCTCTTGACCGGCTTGGCGACCTTCACGGTGGCCGTGGTGCCCGTGGTCGTCACCGAGCCCAGCTTCTTCATGGAGGTGATCGGGACCGACGAACTCAGGGAGTCGGTGGCGTAGAGCGTCACCGTGGTGTGGTCGCCGCCGAACAGCAGCCCTATCGAGGCGGCCGAGACCTCCTGGGCCGAACCGAAGTCGTAGACGATGCCGACACCCGGCTTGAACGCCGGGTTCATGTCCGGGCCGTCCTTGTAGCTGGAGGTGCGCCAGTACGAGGAGCTGTCACCGTCGTAGGTCTTGCCGACGTCGCCCGGGTGCTGGGCGTCCCCCTTGGCGACGTACTCCTGCGCGCTCGCGATCTTCAGCGGCTTGGTGGGCCTGGGGATGGCGCTGTTCTTGTCGCCCTCGTCCGTCGTCTGGGTCTTGTTCTGGTCGTCGGACGAGTTGCCGTTGTCCATCAGGGCGTCCGCGAGCTGCCAGCTGCCCAGGCCCAGGGCGGCGATGAGGAGGGCCGACACGGCCCACTTCAGCACCTTGCCGGTCCGGCTCTCCAGCGGGGCCGGGAGCGTGGGCACCGGGGTGGCCGCCCCCGGGAGCGGGGCGGAACGGCCGTAGCTGCCCTGCTGGTACGTCGTGCGCTGGTACTCGGGCGGGGCGGCGAACGTCGGCTCCGGCGGGCGGATGCGCGGCATCTCGCCGATCGCCTTCACCAGCTCCTCCGGCGTGGTGCAGGCCGCCTCGTGCCGGGACGCGGTGGCCCCGTCATTGGCGAGCGCCCGCATCGACAGCTCGGAGAGCCCGCGGTGGACCCCGGCACGCACCTGGTCGGGTGCGATGAGACCGATGTCCTTGGGCAGCCCGGTGAGCCCGTAGGCGTCCTCCTCGTACGGCCAGCGCTGGGTGAGCGACGCGTACAGCAGGGCGCCGATCGCCTCGGTGTCGGCACGCTGCGGGGTCTCGGAGGAGACACCGCGCAGGGCCGCGTTGACCGCGAGGCCGCGGATGCGCCACTGCCCGCTGGAGGTGCGCAGCACGGCGTTGGGGTTCAGCCGGAGGTGGGCGAGGCCCTCCCGGTGCGCGGCGGCCATCGCCGAGGCGACCTGACTGACCATCTGGTAGGCGTCGTGCGGCTCCAGCGGGCCGGTCGCCAGCAGCGCGGTCAGCTCGATCGCGTCGGGCAGCCACTCGTGGACGACGTAGACGAGGTCGTTCTCCTCGACCGCGTCGAGGACCTGGACGAACCGCGGATCGCCGAGCAGCGCCGACGACCGGGCCGAGGCCAGGACGGCACGGGCCCGCGCGTGGTCGGCGGGCAGGGTGTGGACGCCGACCGCGCGGCGGAGTTTCTCGTCCACCGCACGCCAGCTGCTGAACCCGTCCAGACGGGTGACGCACTCCTCCAGCCGGTACCGCCTGGCGAGTTTGTGACCGCTGTGCAGCTCGGGGGGCGAGGCCATCCCGGGACCGCCGGTCCCGCCACTCCCCTGTGCCTCGTCGCTCTCCGTGTCCCGCTCCCGGTTCTGGGCCACCCCGTCGGCCGTGGACTGGTCCGCCTGTGCGGTCAGCGGCTCGTCGCCGCTGGTGTCTGCCACGTCGACGGCAGCCGTGCTCCGTTCCGCCACCGTCGTCCCTGCCTCCCCACTCGTCGCGCGCCGACCGACATCCGTGCGGGCCGTCCGACGCCGAAACCAATTGTGCCCACAGTCCGCCGCAATGCACGACACGCAGCGGGGGACGATGGTTGCGCGCTTACCCCTATATCAACGCCCCAGACGCCCGCGCACCATGCCCACGAGGGAGTTGAGCTCCTCGATGCGCATCCGGCGGGCCGCGACGTAGAAGACGACGAGCAGCACCGCACCGCCCGCCACCAGCGCGGCGAGGGAGCCGAGGACCCCCTGGCCGAGCGTGTGACCGATGCCGTAACAGGCGGCGCCGCTGAGCAGTGCCGCCGGTACCGAGGCGATGCACAGCCGAGCATAGGTGCGCAGGACGCGCGCGCCGTCCAGATCGCCCCGCAGCCGCTTGCGCAGCCGGTTCCAGGCGACCCCGACGCCGATCGCGTAGGCGAGCCCGTAGGAGGCCGCCATGCCGACCACGGCCCAGCGGGCCGGGAGGACGAAGAAGCAGACCGCGGAGGCGGTGGCGTTGACCGCGGCCACGATGACCGTGTTGTAGAACGGCGTCCGGGTGTCCTCGTAGGCGTAGAACGCGCGCAGGACGACGTACTGGACCGAGTACGGGATCAGGCCGAGGGCGAAGGCCATCAGCATGAAGCCCATGTTGGTGGCCTCACGGGTGCCGGAGGACCCGAAGATCAGGGTGCACATCGGGATGCCGAGGGAGACGAACCCGAAGGCGATGGGCACGATCGCGACGGCGGTGGTGCGCAGGCCCTGCGAGATGTCGTCGCGGACCGCGCCGCCGTCGTCCTCCGCGGCCGAGCGGGAGATGCGCGGCAGCAGGGCGGCCATCAGCGAGACGGTGATGATCGCCTGCGGCAGGCCCCAGATCAGCTGGGCGTTGGCGTAGGCGGCGAAGCCGGTGCCCTCGACCGGGGAGTCCTTGCCCGCGGCGGTGGAGAGCTGGGTGACGACCATGGCGCCCGCCTGGTTGGCGAGCACGAACAGGACCGTCCACTTGGCGAGCATCGCGGCTTTGCCGAGGCCGTGGCCCTTCCAGTCGAAGCGCAGCCGGATCCGGAACCCGGTCTCGCGCAGGTAGGGGATCATCGCCAGGGCCTGCACGACGAGGCCGAGCAGGACGCCGACGCCCAGCAGCCGCTGGCCCTCGGGCGGGATGCTGCCGGCCGTCATGCCGGAGCTGCCGGCGCTGCCGTAGACCCAGATGAACGTGCCGAGCGTGACGATGATGACGATGTTGTTCAGGACCGGGGTCCACATCATCGCGCCGAACTTGCCGCGCGCGTTGAGGATCTGGCCCATCACCACGTGGATGCCCATGAAGAAGATCGAGGGCAGGAAGTAGCGGGTGAAGGTCACGGCGACGTGGTTGGCGGCGGGGTCGTCGGCGACCGGCACCGAGAGCATCCGCACGAGGAGGGGCGCGGCGAACATGGCGGCGGCGGTCAGGGTGCCGAGCGCCACCATGACCAGCGTCAGCAGCCGGTTGGCGTACGCCTCGCCGCCGTCCTCGTCGTCCTTCATGGCGCGCACGAGCTGCGGCACGAACACGGAGTTGAGGCCGCCGCCGACGGTGAGGATGTAGATCATCGTCGGGAGCTGGTAGGCGACCTGGAAGGTGTCGCCGAGCAGGCCGATGCCGAGCGCCGACACGATCAGCGCGGAGCGGATGAAGCCGGTGAGGCGGGAGACCATCGTGCCGGCCGCCATCACGGCGCTCGACTTCAGCAGCCCCGCCGCCTTGCCGCCCTTCTTGGCGGGCGCCGCGGGAGCCGCCGCCGGGGCGGGCGCCTCCGCGACCGGTGCCGCCGCGCCGTACCCGGCGGCCT
>NZ_FMCI01000128.1 GCF_900091845.1 Streptomyces sp. SolWspMP-5a-2 | reverse complement strand
GGGGCGGACGGGAGGGCGGGTGCCGTGATGGGTGGTGCCGTAGTGCGGGATTGCGGGGGGTGCGGGGGGCTCTCGACGGGGCCGGCCGGGCCGAGTCGCCGTCAGGGCAGGGGTGGCGGCGGGAGCCGACCGGGGTCAGGGACCGGCCGGCTCCCGCGGTCTGGGGGGCGGGTGGCCCCGCGCGGGGTCAGCCGCGCGGCAGCGCGCGCTCCCGGCCGAGCCCGCCGAGCCAGACGGCGGAGGGCTTCGCGGTGCGCTCGAACGTCTCCGGGTCGACGGCGATCAGGCCGAACGTCGGCGCGAAGGAGCCCCATTCGTAGTTGTCCAGCGCGCTCCACGCCAGGTAGCCCTGGATGTTGAGGCCGTCCTCGAGGGCGGCGGCGACCTCGCCGAGGGCGCCGGTGTAGTAGTCGACGCGGCGGCTGTCGTCGGCGGTGGCGATGCCGTTCTCGGTGACGATCAGCGGGATGTCGTCACCGAGGAGGTCGGCGGTGTGGCGCAGCGCGTGGCCGACGGCGGCCGGGTAGTACTCCCACTGGGTGAGGGTGCGCTCGGCGTCGGCGGGGGCCGGGACCGGGCCGTTCGGGGCGATCTTGGTGCGGGTGTAGGACTGCACGCCGATCCAGTCGTCGCCGCGGGCGGCCTCGATGAAGACGTCCTCCCGCGGACGGCGGTACTCGGCGGTGGTCCGCTCGGCGCCGGGCAGGGCCTGGTAGACCTGGTTGGCGATGGTCCAGCCGACCTGGATGTCGGGGTGGTTGGCGCGGACGGTCTTGACGGCGGCGTGGTGCGCGGCGATCACCGCACGGGTGGTCTCCTCGTCCGGGGTGGGCAGGCCAGCGGGCGGGAAGCCCTGGTCGCCCGCCTTCGCGGCACCGGCCATCACGGCGATCATGTTCGGCTCGTTGATGGTGCACACGTGCCGCACGCCGTCGGCGATGATCGGCGCGCACCGGTCGACGTAGCGGGCGAAGAGGTCGACGGCTCCGTCGGCGGTCCAGCCCCCGAGGTCCTCGAACCACTGCGGGACGGTGAAGTGGTGCAGGGTGACCATGGGGCGCAGGCCGCGGGCGAGGGCGCCGTCGACCATCCGCCGGTAGTGGGCGATCTCGGCGCGCGAGAAGTGGCCGCGGACGGGCTCGACGCGGGACCACTCGACGCCGAACCGGTAGTCCGTGAAGCCGAGTTCGGCGAGCAGGTCCATGTCCTGCTCCCAGCGGTGGTAGCTGTCGCAGGCGTCCAGGCTGGGCTCCTGGATGCCGGCGGCCGGGTCGTGCTCCTTGCGCCACCAGTCGCTGTTGACGTTGTTGCCCTCGATCTGGTGACCGGCGGTGGAGGCGCCCCAGAGGAAGCCGTCGGGGAAGCGGGTGGTCTGCGTCATCGTTCGTCGCGTCTTTCTGGTGGTGGGGTGGGGGGAGGGCACGGCGACCGGCCCCGCCGGGGGGCGCGGTGGCGCGGGGGCTACTTGAGGCCCGCGGTGGCGATGCCCTGGGTGAAGTGCCGTTGCAGGACGGCGAAGACGGCCAGGACCGGCAGCACGACGAGCAGGGAACCGGCCATCAGCATGCCGTTGCCGCCGCCGACCGTGCGGTTGGGGTCGTTGGCGAAGGTCGCGAGCGCCACCGGGAGCGTGTACTTGCCGGGGTCGTTGGTCGCGATCAGGGGCCAGATGAAGTTGTTCCAGGAACCGAGGAAGGTGAAGATCGTCAGCGTCGCGAGGGCGGGCTTGACCAGCGGCATCACGATCCGCCAGAAGATGTACCACTCCCCCGCGCCGTCCAGCCGGGCCGCTTCCAGGAGTTCGTCGGGCACGGACAGCATGAACTGCCGCATCAGGAAGACCCCGAAGGCACCGGCCGCGAACGGCAGCACGAGCCCGGCGTAGGTGTCGATCAGGCCGAGGCCGTTCATCAGCACGTACAGCGGCAGGATCATCAGGTTGCCCGGGACCATCAGGGCGGCCAGGACCAGCGCGAAGACCTTGGAGCGTCCGGAGAAGTCGAGCTTGGCCAGCGCGTAGCCGAGCATCGAGCAGAACAGCAGGTTGCTGACGGTCACCAGGACGGCCACGATCAGCGAGTTGAGGAAGTACTGCCCCATGTCGAGCTGCTTGAGCAGCGCGGTGAAGTTCTCCAGCGTCCACCGGGAGGGGATCCACACCGGCGTGGTCGCGGTCAGGTCCTCCTTGGTCTTGAAGGCGGACAGCGCCATCCACAGGAACGGCGCGGACATCACCAGCAGTCCGAGCGAGGCGACGGTGTAGAGCAGCGGCTTGCGCACCCGTCCGGTGCGCCGGGGGCGGTGGGCCGGGGCGGCGGTCTCGGCGGTCATCGGGTGTTGTCCTTCAGCAGGCGGAGCTGGAGCACCGTGATGCCCATGATCACGACGAACAGGACGTACGCCATGGCGCTGGCGTAGCCCATGTGGAAGAAGTTGAAGCCTTCCCGGTACATGTCGAGGGAGACGGTGAGGGTGGAGTCCGAGGGGCCGCCCTGGGTCATCACGAACGGTTCCTCGAAGACGTTGAGGTAGCCGATGGTGGTGATGACGGTGGCGTAGAGCAGGGTCGGCCGCAGCAGCGGGACGGTGATCCGGCGCAGCTCCTGCCAGCCGCTCGCCCCGTCGAGGCGGGCCGCCTCACGGACCTCGGCGGGAACGGCCTGGAGCCCCGCGATGCACAGCACCATCACGGTGCCGAGGTTGCGCCACACGGCCATGGCGATCAGGGACGGCATCGCCCAGGTCTCCGAGCCGAGGAAGTCCGGTGCGGTCAGGCCCGCTTCGGAGGCGAGCGAGGCGACCAGGCCGTCGGACGGGTCGAGCACGAACCGCCATACCACGGCGACCGCGACGATCGTCGTCACGACGGGCGCGTAGAAGCCGATCCGGAAGAGGGTGCGGGCCCGGTCGATGCCGTTGTTGAGCAGGACCGCCGCGAGGAGTCCGAGGACGATGGTCGCGGGGACGCCGACGACCACGAAGTAGGCGGTGTTGAACAGGGAGGTGAGGAACTTGTCGTCCTGGAACAGCCGGGTGTAGTTGTCCAGGCCGACGAAGTCCGCCTCCAGCGGGCGGGTGACGTCGCGGGCCCCGAAGTCGGTGAAGCTCATCAGGAGCGTGGCGACGATCGGGAAGAGCATGAAGACGCCGAACAGCACCAGGAACGGCGTGGAGAACAGCCAGCCGGTCAGGTTGTGCCGGCTGAGCGAGCGGCGGGGCCGCCGGGCGCGCCCGGAATCCCCGCCGCCGTGCGGGCTCTTGTCGGCGGCCGCGGCGGACGCGGCCGGTCCTGTGGTGAGGGACATGCGGGGACGCTCCTACTGAACGAGGCCTTCGATCTCGGACTGGGCCTTGTCCAGGGCGGCCTTGGCGGTGGACTTGCCCTGGGTGACCGACTCGATGGCGGTGTCCACCTTGGAGGTGATCTCGGTCAGCTTGGGCTGCGCGGGGGTCGCCTTGGCGGTGTCCATCTGCGCGCGCCAGATCTTCATGGTCGGGTCGGTGGCGAGCGTGCCGGACTTCCAGGCGGCCGTGTTGGCGGGCAGGTCGTTGGTGCGCTCGAACCAGTCGGACTGGCCCTTGGCGTCGGTGAGGGAGGCGATGAAGGCCTTGGCGGCGGCCTTGTGGTCGCTGTCGGCGGAGATCGCGAGGCTGGAGCCGCCCGCCATGGAGACGGACGCCTGGTCGGCGGGGACGGGGGCGACCGCCCACTTGCCCTTGAGGCCCGGGTAGTTCTCGTCGAGGAGGTTGGTGAGCCAGGGCCCGCCGAAGAACATCGGCACGGCACCGGTGTTGAAGTCCTTGGTGACGTCGTAGCCGGGGCGGACGGACTTCTCGCTGAGGTTCTTCGTGAAGTAACTGCCGTAGTTCTCCAGCGCCTTGACGGCGGCGGCGGAGTTCACGGCGGCCTTGCCGTCCTGGTCGATGATCGCGCCCCCGGCCGAGTACAGGAAGGGGTAGAAGCTCTGCACGGTGTCCAGGCCGCCGGGCTGGATGGACAGCCCCCACTTGGTCCCGGCCTTCGCCCGGTAGGCCGCGGCGTCGCTCTGGAGGTCGGCCATGGTCGCGGGCGCCTTGTCGATGCCGGCCTTCTTCGCGAGGTCGGTGCGGTAGAACAGCACGCGCGTGTCGACGTACCACGGCACGCCGTAGACCTTGCCGTCGTACGAGCCCTGCTGCCAGGCGGCCGGGAAGAAGTCGTCCTCCGCGAAGGTCTTGGTGTCGACCGGCTCCAGCACGCCCATGTCGGCGAACTCGCCCAGGTAGCTCCCGCCCATCTGGACCACGTCGGGCAGCTTCCCGGCGGCAGCGGCGGCCACCAGCTTCTGGTGGGCGACGTCCCAGCCGATCGGGGTGACCTTGACCGTGATGTTGGCGTGGGACTTCTCGTACGCCTTCGCGACGTCGGCGAGCTTCTCCCCCTCGGTCCCCATGGCCCAGACGGTCAGGGTCTGCTCGGCATCGGCTGCCACGCCCGCACCACCCGAGCCGCCACAGGCGGTGAGGGTGAGCGCAGACGCCAGGGTGAGGGCGAGCGACCCGATTGCGGCGGCGCGGTTCATGGCGGGCTCCTCCTTGAGCTTCCGAACGATGTATGCGCTGTCTGTAAGCGCATACATCACTCTCTTGCAGCCCTTCGGGACCTGGCAAGGGGGGTCTTGGTCACACTCCCGTAACGAGCGGGACATCCGACGGACCGCGCCGACGTCCGCCGGGACACCACCCCGGCGACTCCCGGGGACCACCCCGACGACTCCCGGGGACCGCCTCAGCAGCTCCCGGGTGCCACCTCAGTGACCCCTGGGTGCGACCTCAGCGACCCCCCGGGTGCCGCCTCGACGGCTCCCGGGGCCGCTCCGGCGGCACCGGCGTCACGATCCGCGTCATGACCGGCGTCCGCCCGCAACCGGTGTGAGAGCACCATAAAACGGATCAATGCAGCGCGAAAGCAACTGTGATCGACGCCGCTGTCCCGGTCCGGTGACGTCCGCTGGGGCGGGCCGCGCGTCGGCCGGTCCCGGGTGGGCCGGGGGCCGGGTTCGGCGGGCCGGGGACCCTGTTCACCAGGGGAGGTTCCCGGCGCGGTCGACGAACCGGCCCGTCGGCCCGTCCGGGCCGATCGTCGCGAGGGTGACGATGGACTCGGCGCCGTCGGCGACGCTGTGCCCGAGGCCGCCGGTGAAGTCGGTCGCGGTCTGCCCGGGGTCCGCCGCGTTGACCTTCACGTCCTTCAGCTCCCTGGCGTACCGCGTCGTGAGCATGGTGACCGCGGCCTTCGAGGCGGAGTAGAGGGGCAGGGAGTACCGCGACTCGACCCGCTCCGGGTCCTGGGTCATGCCGAACGAGCCCATCCCGCTGGCGACGTTGACGATGACAGGGTTCGGCGAGGTCCGCAGCAGCGGCAGGAAGGCGTGCGTGACCCGCACGATCCCGACGACGTTCACGTCGAGCACGGCGCTCATGTCGGCCGCGGTGTACTCCTCGACGGGGCCGACCCTGCCGAGGACCCCGGCGTTGTTGACCAGGACGTCGACCGTGCCCTCGTGCGCGGCGACGTCCGCGGCCGCGGCCCGGACCGAGGCGTCGTCCGTCACGTCGATGCGGACGAACCGCGCGCCGAGCGACGCGGCCGCGGCCCGGCCGCGCTCGGCGTCGCGGGCGCCGAGGAGGACGGTGTGCCCGGCCTCGACGAGGCGGCGGGCGGTCTCGAAACCGAGGGACTTGTTGGCCCCGGTGATGAAGGTGGTGGTCATGCTGGCTCCTCCTGGTCCCGACAGCACGGGTGGTGCGCTGTCCACGCACTTCATGCTGGGTGTCCGGGAGGGCCGGGGGGAGCCACGGCACTTGCTGGTACCGCGCGTACCACCCGGCGGCCCGGTCGGCACCGGCGAGGGCGGACCGCGGGCCCTCACCCCTGGGGAGCCATCCCCTGGACCCCGATGGCCGCGAGGAGTTCGAGTCTGCCGCGGGCGTCGGTGCCCGGCCGGGGCGTGTACACCACGAGACGCAGGTTCGTGTCCTGGGTGGCGAGGATGTCGGAGTCCAGGGCGATCTCCCCGACGTCCGGGTGGTGGACGCGTTTGTGCGCGCTCTGGTGACCGCCCACCGCCCGGCGGCTCCACAGCGCGCCGAACCGCGGGCTGTGGCGCAGCCTCGACACCAGCGCGGCGAGGTCGGGGTCGCCGGGGTAGCGGCTCGTCGTCGCGCGCAGGTCGGCGACGAGGGACTCCTCGAACGCCGCCCGTTCGGCCGCCGTCTGCCGGATCCGGGGCAGCTCCCCGAGGAACTGCCAGACCAGGACGTTGCGGTCGGCCACCGCGCGGACGGTGGGATCGCCGAACGTGGCCGCGAACAGCGGGTTCCAGTACAGCAGTTGCCAGGTGGCGTCGTAGATCGCCAGCGGATTCGCGGCGAGTTGGTCCACGATCCGGTAGAGGCTCCCCGGGATCATCCGCGGCACCCGGCTGGGATCCGCCGCGTGACCGGCCATGCGCAGCAGATGCGCGTGCTCGTCGTCGGAGAGTCGCAGGGCGCGGGCGAGGGCCGAGCAGACCTGCGCCGAGGGGGTCGCCACCCGCCCCTGCTCCAGCCGGACCACGTACTCGACCGAGATCCCGGCCAGCGTCGCCAGCTCCGCGCGCCGCAGGCCGGGGACCCGCCGGGGCGCGCCGTGCGCGAAACCCACCGTGGCGGGGTCCAGCCGGTCCCGCCACGCCCGCAGCGCGGCACCGAGTTGCTCCATGCCCGCCATCCTCCCGCAGACCACGCCCCGCCGGGTGGTACGCGCGGTACCACCCGCCCCGGGTCCGGTCAGGACCACCGACCGCCACACCGGCACACCGCCACGGGCGCCGGGACCCGGACCCGCCACCTGTCCCCCGCGCCCCACCACCTGTCCCCCGCCACCTGCCACCCGTCACCCGTCACCCGTCACCCGTGATGCACCACCCATGATGCGCCACCCGTGATGCGCCATCTGCCACCCGTCACCCGCCGCCTGTCGCCCTTCGCCTCCGTTCTAGGGTCGCGTCCATGACGAGGACCACGCCCGCACGGCCGCTCGACGTCGAGGCGCTCTTCCCGGAGCTGGCCGCGTTCCGGGGGACGACGACCCGGCTCCATCCGCGGCCCGGCAGGCCGGACGCGTCCGCCAGTTCCGTGGGCGGTCCGCTGCTGTGGCCCGCGGACGAGCCCTGGCCGGTCTGCCGCGAGGCGCACGGCCGCGGGTACGGCCGCCGCCCGGCCGACATCCACCGGCGTCGGCGGCTGCTGGCCTCCGCGTGGGCCCGCGAGGAGGCTCCCGGCCCGACGGACGCGGAACGGGAGCTGTTGGACGAGCTGGACCGGGAGCACCACGTCCCCGCGTCCGACACCGACCCGCTGCCGCTGATCGGCCTGGCGCAGCTGTACCGGCGGGACGTGCCCGACCTTCCGGCGGGGCCGTCCGGCTGCGATCTGCTCCAGGTGTTCTGGTGCCCCTTCGACGCGCACGGTCCCGGCGGGTACGACCTGGCGCCGCACCTGCGCTGGCGCCGTTCGTGGGAGGTCGGCGAGGTGCTGACCGTGCCGCCGCGGCCCCTGGTAGTCGGGGCCGACGGCTACGTGCCCGAACCCTGTGTGCTGCACCCGGAACAGGTGGTCACCTACCCGTTCGCCGGGCTCCTGCCGCGGGAGCTGTGCGCCCGCGTCGACACCTGGGAGGAGGCGCGCGCGGAGGAGGCCGAGCGGTCGGCGGACGGGAGCAGGCCGGGTCCGCCCGGCTACCAGTACGACCTGTCGGTCCCGCCGGGCTGGCGCGTGGGCGGCTTCGCCTCCTGGCACGCCACGGACCCGTACCCGATGGACTGCCCGGCCTGCGCGGCACCGATGCGCCTGCTGCTGACCGTCGACAGCACGGAGTGGGACGGCGGCAGCGCGAGCTGGCGACCGCTGGAGGACCGCGACCGCCCGACACACCGGTGGGCCACCCCCACGGGGGTCACCGTGGGCCGCAGCGGTGAGCTGAACGTCTTCACCTGCCCCGCCGACCCCGGCCATCCCCACCGCTGGAGCATCCAGTGACCTGTAAGGCACGGACGGCCAACTCGGTTGAGATGGAGGGCTGTTGACGGCTCGTGCGCAGGCGCGGGCCGCGCCCCGTGCAGGACGGCTCAGATGTCGGCGGACGCGGTGTTCTCCTCGTCCGCGCAGCCGCAACTGGCCCGCCGGGCGAGCCCGACCGGGAGCATCAGCGAGACGGGATCGGCCTCCCGCTCCCCGGTCAGCCGCCGCACCAGCAGCTCGACGGCCTTCTCCCCCAGCCGCACCATCGGCTGCCGCACGGTGGTGAGGGCGGGCCGGACCAGACGGCTCAGCGGGATGCCGTCGAAGCCGGTGACGACGACGTCGTCCGGCACCCGCAGCCCCCGCCGTTCGAGGGCCTGGAGCGCGCCGACGGCCATCTGGTCGTTGGCGAAGAGGAACGCCTCGGGCCGCTCCCCCGGCCCCGAGCAGAGCAGATCGGCCGCGTGCGCGCCCTCCGCCCTGGTCATCATCGGCATCCGCAGGGCGGGACGGTCCCCCACCTCGGCGCCCGCCTCCCGGCACGCGCGCTGGAAACCGCGGAAGCGCGCCTCGACGTCCGGCGAGTCCTCGGCGAACCCCACATAGGCGAGACGGCGCAGCCCGTGGTCGTCGAGGAGGTGCCGGGTGAGCTGGTACTGGCCGTCCTCGTTGGCGACCTCCACGTGGTCCAGGTGGTCGAGGGAGGGATCCTGCGCGCGCGGCCCGGCCAGCATGACGACCGGTCGGCGCCGGGAGATCACCTCCAGCTCCTCGGTCGGCACGGTACGGGCGAGCACGGCGAATCCGTCGACCCGCCCGGCCACCTTGGCGACCAGGTTCTCCGGACCGCCTTCCAGCGACGCCGCGATCAGCAGCGCGTACCCGTGACGGCGGGCCGCGCGCTCCATGCCCCGGATGATCTGGTCGGAGTAGAGCATCGCCGCGTCGTCGTCCTCGGCGCCGACCGTGTCCGGGTCCGAGTAGTCGGGGAAGCAGAGGCCGAGGACGCCGGTGGAGCGACTGGCGAGACCGCGCGCGTTGCCGCTGGGCACGTAGCCGAGTTCCCGCGCGGCGGCCAGGACGCGTTCGCGGGTGGCGGCCCGGACGGAGTCGGGGCTGCGGTACACCCGCGACACGGTGGCGATGGAGACCCCGGAGCGTTCGGCGACGTCGTACACCGTGGGCGCGGCGTTCACGAGACGACGCCATTCATGGACCGGATCCCCGTTCTGTGCTGCGCGAAGAGAATGAAAGCGCATTCATGCTAGGGCCGGTCGACGGGTGAGGCAACCGGCCCGGGGATCGGGCGGCCGTGCGGGCCCCGCTGACCGACCGCCCCGGAGAGCCGTGACCCTCACGCGAGTCCGCCGACGAGCGCGCACCGGTGCCTCCCGCGCCCCGAGGCTCGTAGTCGGCAGGCTGGGAGGGGCGCTCCCTGGTTACGGCTCGCGTGCGCGGTGATCCTGGACCGGCCCGCGTCGGCGCTCGCGGAGAGCGGCGCGGGCGGTGACAGTGAAGGCGTGGCCGGGGCCACGGGACGCGGACGGCGCCGCCTTTCGGACGTCCGGACGTCCGGACGTCCGGGCTTCCAGACATCGGGGCGTCCGGGCTTCTAGGCGTCCGGGCGTCCGGACCCGCCGTCGGCCACACGCAATCCAGGAGGAACAGTCATGACCTCGGTCCTGATCACCGGCGGCCACTCGGGCATCGGCCTGGCCGCCGCGCGCACGCTCGCCGCGCGGGGCACCGACCTCGTCCTCGCGGGCCGCAGCCCGGACCGCATGCGGCGGACGGCCGGTGAACTGAGCGCCGACCACGGCGTGTCCGTGACGACGCTGGCGCTCGACACCTCGTCGCTCGCCTCGGTCAGGTCGGCCGCCGCAGGGTTCCGCGCGATGCTGGACTCCGGCGAGGTCTCCGGACTCGACGCGCTCGTCTGCAACGCGGGCGGCCGCTTCGACGGCGACGTCTCCTACAGCCCCGACGGCTACGAGACGACCTTCGCGACCAACTGCCTGGGCCACTTCCTCCTCGTCGAACTCCTCTTCCCGCACCTCGCCGGGACGGGCCGCGTCGTCTACACCGCCAGCGGCACCCACGACCGGGACTCGATGGACGGCCGTCTGGTGGGCGCCACCGTGGAACCGGACGCCGTCGCCCTGGCCGCCCACGGGAAGGACGGCGGCCGGGTGCTGTCCGCCGGGAAGCGCTACTCCACCTCGAAGCTCTGCACCGTGATGTACGCCTACGAACTGGACCGGCGGCTGCGCCGGGCGGACAGCGCGGTCTCCTCCATCGCCTTCGACCCGGGAAGCGTGCCGGACACCGGCTTCCTGCGCGCCCTGCCGAAGCCGGTGCGGTGGGTCTCGCGGACGGCCGCGCTGAACTGGGTCTCGAAACGCGTCGGCGTCACCACGTCGGACGTGGACTTCTCGGGCGCCTCGCTGGCGGCGCTGGCGGTCGACCCCCGGTACGCGGACGCGTCCGGCGCCTACTTCCAGGCGCACGACGGAACCCTGTCGGCGGTGCGCTCCGCCCGGCTCTCCTACGACGAGCGGCGCGCGGCACGCCTCTGGGACGACTCCAGGCGCCTCGTCCACCTGACCGACGAGGAGGAGCCGACGCCGCTGCGGTAGACGCGTCGGGACGGCACGCGCGGAGGCGGGCGGGACACGCGGCGGAGACGGATGGGACGTGCGGCGGAGGTGGACGGCACGCGCGGAATCGGACGGGACGGCGCCGGACGCGTGGCCCGGCCGCCGGGGGCCCGGTCCGCGCACCGGGCCCCCGACCCCAGGGTCTTGAGCCCCCGGCCTCGGGCCCCGAACCTCGGACCTCGGACCTCGGACCTCGGACCTCGGCGGAACCGTGGACGGGCACCGGGAGCCCCGCCCGGACCGGTGAGGGAACCCGGGCGCCCCGTCCGGACTGGGAAAGGAACCCAGGCTCCCCGCCGGGACCGGGGAAACCCGATGGCGGCCGGGGCACCCTCGGAACCTGGTGGCGGCCGGGGCACCCTCGGAACCTGGTGGCGGCCGGGGCACCCTCGGGACCCGGTGGCCGTCGGGGCACCCTCGGGACCCGCTGGCCGTCGGGTGGGGCACCCTCGGGAGCCGGTGGCGGTCGGGCACCCTTGTCGGTCCCCGGCTGCGGTCAGTGGGTCGGGGTGGCGGGCCGGAAGTAGTGGCCCTTCTCCAGGTCCTCCAGGAGACCGGGGCCGGTCGGGTGCCAGTCGAGGAGTTCGCGGGTCCGGGCGCTGGAGACCGGGGCGTCGAGGCCGACGAACCCCGCCATCCAGCCGAAGTGCCCGGCCGCGTCGTCCGCGGACACCGAGGCCACCGGGACGTCCAGGTGACGGCCGATCACCTCGGCGACCTCACGGATCGGGACGCCCTCCTCGGCGGTGCCGTGCAGCACGGACCCGGCGGGGGCCTTCTCGACGGCCAGCCGGAACAGCCGCGCCGCGTCCAGGCGGTGGACGGCGGGCCAGCGGTTGGCTCCGTCACCGAGGTAGCCGGAGAGGCCCTTCTCCCGGGCGATGGCGACGAGGGCAGCCATGAAGCCGTTGTCACCGTCGCCGTGGCAGGTGGGCGACAGCCGGACCACCGAGGAGCGGACGCCCCGCGAGGCGAGGTCGAGCACCGCCATGGAGGTGGCGGCGCGACCGGCCACCGGCGAGCCGGTGGTCTCCGGCATGTCCTGCTCGGTGGCCAGTTGACCGGACTTGAGACCGGCGACCCCGGAGGCGATGACGAAGGGCCGGTCGGTACCGGCGAGCGCCTCGCCGAACGTGTCGACGGCACGGCGGTCGGCGTCGGAGGCGCCCTGGAAGTCGCCGCTGAAGGCGATGTCGTGCTTGAAGGCGAGGTGGATCACCGCGTCGGACCCGGTGGCCGCGGTGCGCAGCACGTCGAGGTCGTCGACGGTGCCGCGGACCACCTCCGCACCGGCCTCGGTGAGCGCCGCCGCGGACGCCTCGGAGCGGGCGAGGCCCACCACCTGGTGCCCCGCGTCGATGAGTTCCGGCACGAGGGCGGAGCCGATCCAGCCGGACGCGCCGGTCACGAAGATGCGCATGAGAGTTCCCCAACGATCGATGTCAGTCACTGTCATCAAACGTAGCACCGATGTCAGCGACTGTCATCACGTAGGATCTGGACCATGGGTCGATGGGAGCCGAACACGCGCCAGCGCTTGGCGAAGGCCGCGTTGGAGCTCTACAGCGAGCGCGGGTACGAGCAGACGACGGTGGCGGAGATCGCCAGGCGGGCCGGGTTGACGGAACGGACGTTCTTCCGTCACTACGCCGACAAGCGCGAGGTGCTGTTCGACGGTTCGGAGGAGCTGCGGGCGCTGTTCGTGACGGCGGTCGCGGGGGCGCCCGGCTCCGCCACCCCGATCGACGCGATGGCGGCCGGGCTGGAGGCGGCGGGTGACCTGTTCCACGACCGGCGCCCCTTCGCGCGGCAGCGGTATGCCGTCATAGACGCCAACGCGGAGCTGCGGGAGCGCGAGCTGATCAAGCTCGCCTCCCTGTCGACGGCGATCGCGGAGACGCTGCGGGACCGGGGCGTCGAGGAACCCGCGGCCAGCCTGACCGCCGAGGCGGGCATGGCCGTCTTCAAGGTCGGCTTCGAGCGGTGGATCGCGGAGAACGGGGAGCGGACCCTCTCGGCGCTGATGCGGGAGTGCCTGAGCGAGCTGCGGAACGTGACCGGCGGCGCGTGAGCCCCGCCCCCTCACGCCGTCGGCGCCGTCGTGTGGCGGCTGAGGAAGCCGAACGCCGGCGGGTACAGCCTCGTCCAGGTGTTGTAGTTGTGGCCGCCGGTCGGCAGCACCGTCACCTGCGTCCTGGTGGGCGTGCCCGCCGCGGCCCTCTCGAACTCCCGCAGATAGCGCGGCGGGCTGTCCGGGTCCTCCGCCGAGGTCGCGAGGAAGAGGTCGACGGACGCCTTGGCGTGTCTCACCATGGAGGTGGGGCTGGTCCGTTCGCGCTCCCCGGTGTTGCTGATCACCCCCGGGTCACCGGTCAGCGGGTCCGGGTCGAGGGCGGCGCCCGCGCCGAAGACGTCCGGGTGGGCCAGCGGCAGCCGGACCGCGCAGAAACCGCCCGTGGAGAAGCCCATCAGCCCCCAGCCCTTGGGCCCGGGGAGGGTGCGGAACTTGTGGCTGAGCAGCTCCGGCACGTCCCGCGCGAGCCAGGTGGCGACCTTCCCCCCGGGCTGGTCGGTGCAGTCGGTGTTGACGCCCCCCGGATCGACCACCGGCATCGCGAGGATGAACGGGTGGGTGGTCCCGGCCTCCATGAGCTGCTTGAAGTCCCCCGGCATGCCCCCGTGTTCCAGCCAGGACGCGGGGCTGCCCGGCACGCCGTGGAGCAGCAGCACGACCGGGAACCGCGTGCCGCGGCGTCTGGCCTCCTTGTACTGCGGGGGCGTCCAGACGATGACCTGCCCGGCCATCCGCGAGTGGCGCCCGCGGAAGTAGGTGTCCAGGGTGCCCGCGTCGCTGCGGGTGAACGTGGCGCGGTCGACCGGCGGTCCCACCATGGAGACGGCGCTGTCGTCCTCGCCCAGCAGGTCGCTCCAGGAGGAGTAGAGGCCGTAGTCGTCGTTCATCCAGGTCGCCACCACCGAGATGGCGGTGAGCTGGCACAGCGCGATCATCAGGAACCGCAGCACCCAGCGCAGCGGGTGGGGGCCTCTGAGCCGCGCCCAGAGCAGCAGCGTCGCGGCCACGCACAGCACGGTGACCACGATCAGCAGGACGAGGAAGGGCGTGCCCGTCAGGCTCACCGCGCGGCCCTCCCGGGCAGGGGGCCGGAACACCGGGAGCCGTGCGCCCCGCGTTCGTCGGTCGGTGCCGCAGTCGCTCTGCCGTTCTCCACACCCCCACTCTGTGGCGCCGGGCCGCACGGCGCACGGCGCCCTACTCCACCAGGCCGAGCCCCGCACCCGCCAGGCCCCCGCTCCCCCGCTCCATAAGCCCCCCGCGCCCCTCGTCCGTCATCCATCACCCGGGCCCCATCACCCCCTCCCCCGTCTCCGAGCCGCCGTGGTCGCCGTCGGCGGCGATCGGGTAGCGCAGGACCGGTGGCAGGTCGGGCAGCAGACCCGGCCAGAAGGTGTCGATGATGTGGGCGCTCGGCGTGAACAGCGGTCGGCCGAGCGTGGGCAGGTCGGCGACCTCGTGCCACTCCCAGCGGCGGATCAGGTGCGGCTCGGTGACGGTGGGTTCGCCCGTGTACCCGGCGACGCGGACGGCGGCCGTCAGCCGCGGCATGCCGTGCACCGAGTCCATCAGCAGGGCGGCCGACCGCGCTCCGGAGGCGTCCGCGACGAGCCCCGTCTCCTCCTCCAGTTCCCGCACGGCGGCGTCCCGGAAGTCCTCGCCGGCCGCGTTCTTGCCGCCGGGCAGCTCCCAGATCCCGCTCACCGAGAGGCCGAGCAGCACGCGCCCCCGGGCGTCCGTGACGACGGCACCGGCACCGGTGAGGGCGTGCGGCGACGGGCGGCCCCGGTCGGCGTGGGTGACCCGTGCGGGCGCGGGACCGCTCAGCAGGACGACGGCGAGGTCGTCCACGTCGTGGCGGTCGGCGGACGTCCAGCCCGCGCCCAGCAGGTCGATCTCCGCCTCGTCGAGCGCGATGCCCCGCCGCTGCTCGGGGACCGCCTCCGCGACGGGGGTGATCACGCACAGGACACCGCCGGGGCGGACTCGTTCACGGAGCCGGTTCAGGACCCGGGTGCGGTCGCCCAGGAACGCCACGCACAGCCGCAGGACGATCAAGTCGTACGCCTGGTGCGGGAGTTGCTCGGGGTCGTCGCGCTCGATGTCGTGCGGGTGGTAGCGGACGCCCTCCCTTCCCTGGTGGTCGTCCGCGGCGCGTTCCAGGGCCGCGGGCGCGAAGTCGACGGCGTCGACCCGGTAGCCGGACCCGGCCAGGAACCGGGCCAGTTCGCCTGTCCCGCAGCCGACGTCCAGCGCGCGTCCGCCCTCGGGGGCCGGGGCGTACCGGGTGAGCAGGGCGCGTTCGGTGGCGCCCAGGCGTCTGAACCCCGCGCCGTCGGCGTAGTGCGCGGACCACCGCTCGGAGGGGACGGGACTCATCCGGCGGCGCTCCTCGCGGGAGCCGGGTGGCCCGGCCAGCCCAGCTCGCTGTAGGTCCGCCCGGCCCGGACGCCGTCGATCGCGGTCCTGGCGTAGGCGACCATCGGTTCGGGGAGTCCGTCGAGGGGCCACCAGCCCCACCCGACGCACTTGTCCGGCTCCCGCACCGTCGGCTCCCCGGTCCAGCGCCGGGCCCGGAAGACCAGTTGGAGCCTCGGCCGGGTCCCGGGCGCGTGCAGGATGTGCACGGCGTGCGCGAACTCGACGTCGGCCGGGTCGATCTCCAGCCCCGCCTCCTCCCGCGCCTCCCTGATCAGGCACGTCACGGCGGACTCCTGTTCGCAGTGCCCGGCGAGGAAGTGGTACTGGAGCGGCGCGTACGCGGAGTCCGGGTGGCGCAGGCCGAGCAGCAGGCGGCCGTCGCGCTCGGCGTAGAGGTGCACGCCGATGTGGTGGGCGACCGCGCGGGGGCGGTCGGCGGCGGGCGGTGCGGGCATGGTGTCCTCCGGAGAAGTGTCGGCGAACGGAACAACGACCGGCACCCGAGATCGAACACACGTGTTTCAGTCGCATCCCCGACCGCCTGTTCCCGGGCCCGCACGGCACCGCCCGCACCACGACCCGTGCGAGCACCCGGCCTCCGCCCGACACCCGCACCCCCGCCGATGTCCGAATCGCCGCACCCCGATACCCGTGGGCCGAGAGCGCCCCGAGAAACGGGAGGGACAGACCGCACGGAAGGGACGAGGGAGTCACTCCTCACCCCACCCGGTTCACCACCCCCGCGTCCTTCCCCGCCCCCCGCACGAACCGGATCACCGGATACCCCGGGCCGTGCGTCACCTCCGCCCGTACCCCGTACACGTCCGCGATCAGGGCCGGGGTCAGGACGTCCCCGGGGGTGCCCTCCGCCGTCACGCGGCCGGCGCGCAGGATCAGCAGGCGGTCGCAGTACATCGCGGCGAGGTTGAGGTCGTGCAGGGCGACGATCGTGGTCACCGGGAGGCCCGCGACCAGGTCGAGGAGGTCGAGCTGGTGCTGGATGTCGAGGTGGTTCGTCGGCTCGTCGAGGAGGAGTTCGCGGGGTTCCTGGGCCAGCGCGCGGGCGATCTGGGCACGTTGGCGCTCGCCGCCGGAGAGGGTGTGCCAGGACCTGTCGGCCAGGCCGGTCAGCCCGGTCCGGTCGAGCGCGCCGTCGACCGCGCGCAGGTCCGCCTCCGACGCGGGCGTCCAGGCGCGCCGGTGCGGGATGCGGCCGAGGGCGACGACGTCACGGACGGTCAGCTCCGTCAGCGTGTGGGCGTGCTGCTCGACCGAGGCGACCCGGCGTGCGGTGGCCCGGCGGCCGACCTCGGGCAGCGGGCGCCCGTCCAGGGTGACGACCCCGGCGCTGGGCGCGAGGACCCCGGAGAGCATGCGCAGCAGCGTGGACTTCCCCGAGCCGTTGGGTCCGAGCAGCCCGAGGGTCTCGCCCGGGTCGACGCCGAGCGTGACCCCGTCGACGATGAGCCGTCCGTCGACGCGCCGGACGACGCGGTCCGCGCCGAGGCCGGTCACGCCTTGCTCCGGCCGCGGTAGAGCACGGCGACGAACGCGGGCACGCCGATGAGGGACGTCACCACGCCCACCGGGACCTCCTGGGGGTCGAGGACGGTGCGGGCGGCGGTGTCCACCCACACCAGGAAGACGGCGCCGGTCAGCGCGGTGACCGGCAGCAGCCGCGCGTGGCCGGGACCGGCCAGGGCGCGGGTGGCGTGCGGCAGGACCAGGCCGACGAAGCCGATCGCGCCGGCGCAGCTCACCAGCACCGCGGTCAGCAGCGCCGTCACGGAGAGCAGGATCAGCCGGGTCCGTGCGACGTGGACGCCGAGTCCTGCGGCGGCCTCGGCGCCGAACGCGAAGGCGTCGAGGGTGCGGGCGTGGCCGAGGCAGACCGCGAGGACGACGGCGAGGACGGCGGCGCAGAGCGCGACCTGTCCCCAGTCGGCGCCGGTGAGCGAGCCGAGGAGCCAGAACAGCACGCCCCGGGTGGTCTCGGCGTCGGCGGAGGTGAGGACGACGAACGAGGTGAGCGCGGAGAAGAGTTGCATCGCGGCGACCCCGGAGAGCACCACCCGGTCGGTGGAGCCGCCGAGGACGTGGCTGAGCAGCAGGACCAGGCCGAAGGAGAGGAGCGCGCCGAGGAAGGCGCCGGAGGAGAGCGACACGGCTCCCCCGCCCACGCCGAGCACGACGACGGCGACGGCGCCGGTGGAGGCGCCGGAGGAGACGCCGAGGACGAAGGGGTCGGCGAGCGGGTTGCGGAGCAGGGACTGCATGACGGCGCCGCAGACGGCGAGCCCGGCGCCGCAGACGGCGGCGAGCAGGGTGCGGGGCATCCGCAGGTCCCAGACGATGCCGTCGCGCAGGGGCGGCAGGCCGCTGTCGCCGAGGCCGAGGTGGGCGGCGACGGAGGTCCACACGTCGGCGGTGGAGATGTCGGCGGGTCCGATGGTGACGGCGACGGCGATCGAGGCGAGCAGGGCGGCCAGTCCGCCGAGCGACAGCAGGGCGATGCGGGGACTCACGGGGTGAGCCCGAACTCCCGCAGGGCCGCGGCGACCTGCTCGATCCCGTCGACGGTGCGGATGGACGGGTTCATGGCCTGGCCGCTCAGACTGACGAATCGCTTCTTCTTGACGGCCGTGAGGTTGCGGGTGGCCGGGTTGGTCTCCAGGAAGCGGATCTTGGCGGCGGCGGTCTCGGCGGTCTCCTGCTTGCGGGTCAGGTCGCCGATGACGATGACGTCGGGGTCGCGGTCGGCGACGGTCTCCCAGTTGATCTGGGGCCATTCGTCGTGGGTGTCGGAGAAGGCGTTCTTCGCGCCGATCGCGCGGGTGATGGCGCCGGGGGCGCCGCAGCATCCGGCGAGGTAGGGCGACTGGGAGTTGGCGAACCAGTACATGAGGGTGACGTCGGAGGCGTCCAGGCCCTTCGTGGCGGCGGTGACCCGCCCCTCGAGCCGGGTCACCAGGTCCTCGCCGCGCCGCTCGACCCCGAAGACGCGGGCGAGGTCGCGTATCTCGCCGTAGACGGCGTCGAGGGTGAGGGGCTTGCTGCGGGAGCCGTCGCCGCCGGTGTCGTTGTCCTTGCCCTCGGAGCAGTCGGAGGGCGAGACGTAGGTGGGGACGCCGAGCTTCTCGAACTGGGCGCGGGAGGCGACACCGCCCTTGCCGAGGGTGGAGACGAAGGAGGCGGTGACGAAGTCGGGTCCGGCGTCCAGGACCTTCTCGAAGGAGGGGTTGTTCTCGGCCAGTCGCGGGACGCCCGCGTTGGCCTTCTCAAGGTTCTTGAGGACCGGGTCGGTCCAGGTGGCGGTTCCGGCCATCCGGTCGGCGAGGCCGAGGGAGAGCAGGATCTCGGTGGTCCCCTGGTTGAGGGAGACGGCGTGCTCGGGGGCCGCGTCGACGGTCACCTCGTGTCCGCAGTTGCCGAGGGTGACCGGGTATCCGGCGGCGGTCGCCCGCGCCGCCTTCCCGGTGCCGTCCCCCGAGCCGCCGCACGCGGTGAGCAGGAGGGCGGGGGTGAGCAGGAGCGCCGCGGAACGGCGGGCGGAACGGAGCACGGGCATGCCTCGGTGGTCGGGGCTCTGTACGCGGAGCCTTGCCTACGGGGTCCCCCGCGGGGCGCGGAGGTGCCAGCAGGTCTTCGGACTCGGGTTCGTCCGGACGGGGCGCCTTCCCGGTCTCCCAGTGGCGTGTCGTGCCCCGCCCGTCCCCCTCACCGCTGCGCGTCAGTTCCGGATTCGCACCGGATTCCCTGGCCTCGGATGTGGCTCGACTGGCGCCCCGAGGCTATCAAGATCCCGGTACCGGCCGGTGTGTCGGGTGCGTCACCCCGTGCGGGCCGCAGACCGCAGGACCCGGGACGGTCGCCGTCCCCGGACGGCCGCCACCCCCGGGGTGGCACGCCGGAGGGCCCCCGGACGTTCGGTCCGGGGGCCCTCCCGAGGCGGTCGCCCGCAGTCGGTTCCTGGTCGGTCACGACCGCTCGCGACCGCCCGGTCGTCCCCGGCGCGATGGCCGGTTCTCGCGGACTGTCGGCGGGCGGGCGGTCGGTCGGTCGGTCGGCGGTCAGTGCGCGGCGGGGGCCGCCGTCCTGGCCGCGCCGGCGGGCCTCGGGGCGAGCACCCGCTCGGCGAGTTCGCCGAAGATCAGGCCGAAGCCGGTCCACAGGGTGAGCTGGATGGTGAGCGCGGCGAGCCGGAAGCGCCACAGGACGGTCGCCGGGAAGTCGGCGGGCACCTCGTTGATGACCGGCAGGAAGGCGAAGGCGAGGCCGGTCACGACGGCGAACGCGGCCACCGCGGCGACCGTGGCCCACCAGGTGCCGAGCGCCGGGGCGAGCCGCCTGCCGAGCAGGGTCGCGGCGACGGCGAGGAGGACGCTGAGCACCATCATCAGGAAGTACAGGGTGGTCCGCTCGCCGATGGTGTCGGAGTTGCCGACGGCGGGCGGGTTGGCCGGGTACTTCAGGAACGGCACGACGTAGACCGCGAGCAGGGCGCAGCCGGAGAGCAGCAGCGCGGTGGCGCGGGGCGAGAAGCGGCCGATCCGGCCGAGGGCGAAGCAGTAGGCGAGCGCGGCGATGCCGCCGAAGGCGACCCCGTAGACGAGGACGCCGGTGGCGAGCCCGGCGGTGGACTGGAGGGAGCGGGAGACCAGTTCGACCTCGTGCTCGTGGCCGTGGGCGTGGGACTCCTCGAAGCCGATGGCCTTGTCGACGTAGGGCTCGCCGAGGAGGTAGGCGACGACCAGGGCGAGCAGCCCGGCGCCGAGCCCGGCCAGCATGCCGCGGACGAGCAGGTTTCTTACCGTTGCGGAGTTCATGGCTGTGCGGCGTCCCTCGGGTCAGTGGCAGGGGAAGCCGAGCAGATGGCGGGCGTCGTGGACCCACTCGTGGACGTCCTCGCCCGAGACGACGGCGGTGGCGCCCTGTTCGGCGCCGACGAAGTACAGCAGGACCAGCATGAGGATGCCGAAGAAGACGGCCCAGGGCGCTATCGCCTTGAGCGGCAGCGGGGCGGGTGTGGCGGTCGGCTGAGCGACGGTCTGCGCCATGGCAGGACCTCCTCTGGGAGTTCGCGTCCCAACTCGGTGGTGCGGTGGACGACGGCTACGGGTCTGACTCACGCCCCGCCCGGGGCGGGCGGAGCGTTCACAGTGGCGCGACCGTGCCGGTTTTGCACCGGCTTCCGTTCTGCCGTCGTCGATTTCGGTGTGACGGTACCTTGTGACGGGTGCATGGCCAAGACCACGCCCGTGCCCGGGTGGGCGGGGGTCAGTCCAGTTGGATCAGCAGGTCGCCGCCCTCGACCTGCTGGATGCGGTTGATGGCGAGGCGGGCGACCCGCCCGGCCCGGGGCGCGGTGATCGACGCCTCCATCTTCATGGCCTCGATGGTGGCGACGGTGGCACCGGCCGCCACCTCGTCGCCGTCGGCCACCGCGAGGGTGACCACCCCGGCGAACGGCGCCGCCACCTGGCGGTCGTCGCCGCGGTCGGCCTTCTCGGTGGCGGGCACGTCGGAGGCGACGGCGCGGTCGCGGACCTGGATCGGGCGGAGCTGTCCGTTGAGCGCGGACATCACCGTGCGCATCCCGCGCTCGTCGGCCTCGCCGACCGCCTCCAGCTCGATCAGCAGCCGTACGCCGGGCTCCAGGTCGACGGCGTACTCCTGGCCCGGACGCAGCCCGTAGAAGAAGTCCTTGCTGGCCAGGACGCTGGTGTCGCCGTAGCTCTGGCGGTGGGTGTCGAAGTCGCGGGTGGGGCCGGGGAACAGCAGCCGGTTGAGGGTGGCGCGGGGGGTCTTCTCCAGGCCCTCACGGTCCTCGGCGGTCAGTTCGCGGACCGGCTTGGCGGCGGCGCGGCCCTCCAGCGCGCGGCTGCGGAACGGTTCGGGCCAGCCGCCGGGCGGGGTGCCGAGTTCGCCGCGCAGGAAGCCGATGACGGAGTCGGGGATGTCGTAGCGGCCGGGCGTGGCCTCGAAGTCGGCGGGGGCGACCCCGGCGCCGACCAGGTGCAGGGCGAGGTCGCCGACGACCTTGGAGGACGGGGTGACCTTGACGAGCCTGCCCAGCATCCGGTCGGCGGCCTCGTACATGGCCTCGATGTCCTCGAAGCGGTCGCCGAGGCCGAGCGCGACGGCCTGGGTGCGCAGGTTGGAGAGCTGGCCGCCGGGGATCTCGTGGTGGTAGACGCGACCGGTCGGGGAGGCGAGGCCCGCCTCGAAGGGGGCGTAGATGCGGCGCACGCTCTCCCAGTACGGTTCCAGGTCGCCGACGGCCTGGAGGTCGAGCCCGGTGGGCCGCTCCGAGTGGTCGGTGGCGGCGACGATCGCCGAGAGGGACGGCTGCGAGGTGGTGCCCGCCATGGAGGCGACGGCTCCGTCGACGGCGTCGGCGCCCGCCTGGACGGCGGCCAGGTAGGTGGCGAGCTGGCCGCCCGCGGTGTCGTGGGTGTGCAGGTGGACGGGGAGGTCGAACTCGCGGCGCAGCGCGGAGACGAGGGTGGCGGCGGCCGGGGCGCGCAGCACTCCGGCCATGTCCTTGACGGCCAGGACGTGCGCGCCCGCCTCGACGATCTGCTCGGCGAGACGCAGGTAGTAGTCGAGGGTGTAGAGGCGTTCGGCCGGGTCGGAGAGGTCGGCGGTGTAGCAGAGGGCGACCTCGGCGACGCCGGTGCCGGTGGCGCGGACGGCGTCGATGGCGGGGCGCATCTGGCCGACGTCGTTGAGGGCGTCGAAGATGCGGAAGATGTCGATGCCGGTGGCGGCGGCCTCGTGCACGAAGGCGTCGGTGACCTCGGTCGGGTACGGGGTGTAGCCGACGGTGTTGCGGCCGCGCAGCAGCATCTGGAGGCAGATGTTGGGCACCGCCTCGCGCAGCGCGGCCAGCCGCTCCCAGGGGTCCTCGGCGAGGAAGCGCAGCGCGACGTCGTAGGTGGCGCCGCCCCAGCACTCCAGGGAGAGCAGTCCGGGCAGGGTGCGGGCGACGACGGGGGCGACGGCGAGGAGGTCCTTGGTGCGCACCCGGGTGGCGAGCAGCGACTGGTGGGCGTCGCGGAAGGTGGTGTCGGTGACGCCGATGGTGGGGGCGGCGCGCAGGGCGCGGGCGAAGCCCTCGGGGCCGAGTTCGACGAGCCGCTGCCGGGAGCCGGGGGCGGGGTCGCCCGGGGGTGTCGCGGGCAGTTTGACGGCGGGGTCGACGAGCTGGGGGCGTTCGCCGTGCGGCTTGTTGACGGTGACGTCGGCGAGGTAGGTGAGCAGCTTGGTGCCGCGGTCGGCGGAGGTGCGGGCGGTGAGGAGGTGGGGGCGGCGCTCGATGAACGAGGTGGTGACCCGTCCGGCCTGGAAGTCGGGGTCGTCGAGGACGGCCTGGAGGAACGGGATGTTGGTGGCGACGCCGCGGATGCGGAACTCGGCGACGGCGCGGCGGGCGCGGCCGATCGCGGTGGGGAAGTCGCGGCCCCGGCAGGTGAGCTTGACGAGCATCGAGTCGAAGTGGGCGCTGATCTCGGTGCCCGCGTGGGTGGTGCCGCCGTCGAGGCGGATGCCGGAGCCGCCCGGGGAGCGGTAGGCGCTGATGCGTCCGGTGTCGGGGCGGAAGCCGTTGGCGGGGTCCTCGGTGGTGATCCGGCACTGGAGGGCGGCGCCGTGCAGGGTGACGGTGTCCTGGGAGAGCCCGAGGTCGGCGAGGGACTGCCCGGCGGCGATGCGGAGCTGGGCCTGGACCAGGTCGACGTCGGTGACCTCCTCGGTGACCGTGTGCTCGACCTGGATGCGGGGGTTCATCTCGATGAAGACGTGGTTGCCGTCGCGGTCGAGGAGGAACTCGACGGTGCCCGCGTTGCGGTAGCCGATGCGGCGGGCGAACCGGACGGCGTCGGCACAGATGCGGTCGCGCAGCGCGGGGTCGAGGCCGGGCGCGGGCGCCATCTCGACGACCTTCTGGTGGCGCCGCTGGAGGGAGCAGTCCCGCTCGTAGAGGTGGATGACGTCGCCCTGGCCGTCGGCGAGGATCTGCACCTCGATGTGGCGGGGTTCGACGACGGCCTTCTCCAGGAAGACGGTGGGGTCGCCGAAGGCGGAGGCGGCCTCGCGGGCCGCGGCCTCGATGGACTCGCGCAGCGCGGCCGGTTCCTCGACGCGCCGCATGCCGCGCCCGCCGCCGCCCGCGACGGCCTTCACGAAGACCGGGAAGCCGATGTCGTCGGCGGCGCGGACCAGTTCGTCGACGTCGGTGGAGGGGGCGCAGGAGCCGAGGACGGGGACGCCCGCCTCGCGGGCGGCGGCGACCGCGCGGGCCTTGTTGCCGGTCAGTTCCAGGGTCTGGGCGCTGGGTCCGACGAAGGTGATGCCCGCCTCCTCGCAGGCGCGGGCGAGTTCGGGGTTCTCGGAGAGGAAGCCGTAGCCGGGGTAGACGGCGTCGGCGCCGGCCGCGCGGGCGGCGCGGACGATCTCCTCGACGGAGAGGTAGGCGCGCACCGGGTGTCCTGGGCTGCCGATCTCGTAGGCCTCGTCGGCCTTGAGCCGGTGCAGCGAGTTGCGGTCCTCGTGCGGGAAGACGGCGACCGTCCTGGCGCCCAGTTCGTACCCCGCGCGGAACGCCCGGATCGCGATCTCACCACGGTTGGCGACCAGTACCTTGCGGAACATCGCCGCTCCCTTCAGCCTGCCGGTGACGTGCACCATGGTGTCGGTGACCCGGCGGGGACGCCATGTGAGCCAGGCCACTCCACTCTCCCGTGCGACGCGGGTGCAACCCTCTCGCAACGTTCCGTGTGGTGCGGTGGGGGGATGGACGACGAGACTCCCCGCGTCGAGCTGACCCCCGCCGCCGCCGACCTCCTGCGGCGGCTGCGGGCCGAGCACGGCCCGCTGATGTTCCACCAGTCGGGCGGCTGCTGCGACGGCAGCGCGCCCATGTGCTTCCCCGAGGGCGAGTTCCGCACCGGGGCCTCGGACGTGCTGCTCGCCGAGCTGAGCGTGGAGGGGGTGGAGGAGCCGGTGACGTTCTGGATGTCGCGCAGTCAGTACGACGTGTGGAGCCACACCCGGCTGATCGTGGACGTCGTACCGGGTCGCGGCAGCGGTTTCTCGCTGGAGGCGCCCGAGGGGGTGCGCTTCCTCACCCGTTCTCGTGTAGTCGGCGCATAGGAGGCCCGCGCGCCGCCGCCGTCTGCTGCACTTCCCCTGATGGACCCGGCAAGTTGACGAGGCTTCAGGGGGCTTCATGACACACCGTCGGAGACGGTCGGCGCTCGTTCTGCTCACGTCGCTCGGCGTGCTCGCGGGTGGCGCCCTGGCGGGCGCGGCACCGGTCGGCGCGGCCCAGCGCGGCGCGGTGCTCGCCCGGGGGGTGACGTACCGGGAGTACGACGTCCGGGGGGTGAAGGGGATCGCCCGGGTGCATCTGCTGAGCGTGGATCTGGGGGCGCCCTCGGTGCGGACGGATCTGCTGTACCCGGGCGCGGTCGCCGCGCGGGCCACGGTCTCCCGGATGGCCGACGCGCGGGGCGCGGTGGGGGGCGTCAACGGGGACTTCTTCGACATCAGCGAGGCGCAGCACCCGGGGGTCGAGGCCACCGGCGCGTCGGTGGGTCCCGCGGTCGCGGGCGGGCGGGTCCTGAAGTCGGCGGTGCCCGACGGGCAGCGGTTCGGTCCGGCGCTGCCGCCCGGGACGGGGACGGTGGACGTGTTCGGGGTGGGCGTGGACCGGCGGGCGCGGCTGGACCGGCTGCGGCTGGACGGCGCGGTGCGGACCCCGGGCGGGCGGCTGCCGCTGGGCGGTCTCAACCAGTACGCGCTGCCGGTGGGTTCGGTGGGCGCGTTCACCGCGGAGTGGGGCGCCGCGTCCCGGGTGCGGGCGACCTGCGGCACGGACACCGACCGGGCCGCCGGGTGCAGCGCGGAGACGTACGAGGTGACGGTGCGGCGGGGGCGGGTGGTGGCGCGGTCGGCCCGGCCGGGCGGCGGGGCGATCGCGGCGGGGACGACGGTGCTGGTGGGGCGGGAGGAGGGCGCGCGGCGGCTGCGCGCGCTGGCCGAGGGCGCGCGGGTGAGTGTGACGCACCGGCTGGTGGCGGCCCGTTCGGCGGTGCCCTACCGGTTCGTCGTCGGCGGGTATCCGGTGCTGCGCGGCGGGCGGCCGCAGGCCGGGCTCGACGACCGGACGGCCGCCGTGCGCACGGCGGTGGGCAGCGCGGACGGCGGACGGCGGTTGCTGCTGCTGGCGCTGGACGGCTCCCCGGCGTACCGGGCGGGGCTGACCATCGCGGAGGTGGCGGCGGCGTTGCGGGCGGCGGGCGCGGTGGACGGGTTCAGCCTGGACGGCGGCGGCTCGTCGACGCTGGTGGCGCGGGCGCCGGGGGCGGCGTCGGTGACGGTGCGCAACCATCCGACGGACGCCCCGGAGCGGGCCGTGGCGAACGGTGTCGGGGTGTTCGCCGGGCGCTGACCCGCGGGAGGGTGCGCGGCCTCACGGGTGCAGGCTGCCGACGATGTCGGCGGTGGCCGTGAGGCCGTTGTGCAGGGTCGGGCCGAGGCTGGTGCCGGCCAGGAAGAACCCGAACAGCGCGCAGACCACGGCGTGGGACATCTTGAGCCCGTTCTTCAGGAAGATCACCGCCAGGATCAGCAGGAACAGCACCGCAGAGATGGAAATCGCCATCGTCAGCCTCCTCCGCCACGCCGCCCGGTTCGCGGCGTTTCGGCGGCAAGTGTGGCGTAGCGGAGGGTCCGACCGGGCGACCGACCTGTCCCCCGAACGTGTGGTTCTACCGGGGGCGGCGGGCGTCCAGGAAGGCTTCGAGGCCCGCGAGGTCGTCGGTGTTGAGGAGGTCGACCCCGGCGTCGAGGAGTGCGCCCCAGAGGGCGTCCCGGGCGGGGCCCGCGGTGTCGGGGGTGGCCCAGAAGCGGACCCGCTGGCCGCGGGCGTGCGCGGTGCGGGTGAGGGTCCGCAGTCTCTCCCGTTCGGCGCCGGGGAAGGGGCCGTCGCCCTGCCAGGTGAAGTTGAGGGTCCAGTTGTCGCTGATCAGCGGGACGAAGGAGGCGGGGGCCGCGGTGCCGAGGTCGGTGAGGCGGCCGTCGTAGAAGGCCCGGCGGACGCTCTGCGCCTCCATCGGGGCGCGGGCGGCCCGGTCGCCGGAGACGACGGCGGTGACGGCGCCGGGGTGGACGCGGCCGTGCGCGTAGCCGGTGAACAGGTGCGGGTAGCGCCGCAGATGGCGGTCGAGTTCGAGGTAGGTGGCCGCGCCCTCGGTCTTGATGTCGATGAGGAGCTGCACGGGCCTGCGGTGACCCCGGTACACGGAGCCGTGGTTGGCCTTCACCAGGGCGGCGAGCGGGTCGAGGTAGAGGGCTTCGAGGGTGCGGGCGGGGTCGAGGTCGACGGGGTCGTGGGCGACGAGGAGTTGGTCGCCGACGAGGTAGATGTCGGCCTCGACGCTGCCGAAGCGGTGGTCGAGCGCGTCGCGGAGGGGCCGCGGGTGGTCGTAGTCGTTGTGGGCGTGGGCGTTCCACAACGGGGCCGTGCGGTGCGGCCGTTGGTCGGCGAAGGCGCTGCTCGCGGGCGGGGCGAACACGGCCGCGGCGGTGGCGCCGAGGAGGGTGAGGGCGCTGCGGCGGGTGACGTGGGGCATCGTTCGGCCTCCCTGTGGGGCGGGGACGGGACGGAACCACAGGGAGTATGGGGGCAGCGCGGGGGCCGGTGGAGGGGTGCGCGGGAGGAGTTGGCCGGAGTGCCGCCGCCCGTTCACCCGGGTGGCGCGGCGGCGTACGGGAGCCCGCCCCGGTCGGGGCGGGCTCCGGTGGCGCGGCTCAGGGGGCCGGCAGGTCGACCAGGTCGGCCAGTTCGGCTCGGTGGGCGCCGGCGGTGCCGTAGGCGATCGAGTCGGCCTTGGCCCGCTTCAGACGGAGGTGGACGGGGTGTTCCCAGGTCATGCCGATCCCGGCGTGGAGCTGGAGTGCCTCCTCGGCGGCGCGGACGGCGGCGGGCGCCGCGTAGGCCTGGGCGACGGCGACCGCGACGGCGGTGTCGTCGCCGCTCGCCAGCGCGGCGGCGGCGTTGCGGGCGGCGGCGCGGAGGTTGACGGTCTCCAGCCACAGCTGGGCGAGCCGGTGCTTGAGCGCCTGGAAGCCGCCGACCGGCCGGTTGAACTGCTTGCGTTCCTTGAGGTAGCGCACGGTCTCGGTCAACGACCATTCGGCGACGCCGAGTTGTTCGGAGGCGAGGAGTCCGGCACCGGCCCGCAGGGCGCGCGGGACGGCGGCTGCGGCGTCGCCCACCCGGCGTCCGGGCGCCCGGTCGAGGGTGACCGTGGCGAGCGGGCGGGTGAGGTCGAGGGAGACCTGCCCGGTGACGGTGGCGTCGGCGGCCTCGACCGCGTACAGGCCGCCGTCGTCGCCGGGGACGAGCAGCACGTCGGCGCAGGCGGCGTCGGCGATGCCGGTCAACTCGCCGTGCAGCAGGCCGTCTTCGACGCGGACGGTGCGGAAGGCGGCGCCGGGCGCGAGGTGCAGGGCGACGGCGAGGGCGCCGACGGCGCGTCCGGTGGCCAGGCGGCCGAGCAGTTCCCGGTCGCCGCACTCCAGCAGTGCCTCGGTGGCCACGACGGCGCTGGTGAGGTACGGCACCGGCGCCACGGACCGGCCCAGCTCCTCCAGGACGACGGCGGCCTCGCGGTGGGTGGCGCCCTGGCCGCCGTCGGCCTCGGGGACCAGCAGTCCGGCCAGGCCCATGCCGTCGGCGAGCGCCTTCCAGACGCCGAGGTCGTGCGGGGCGTCGGACTCGGTGCGCGCGATGACGCCGGCCGGGTCGCAGCGGTCGGTGAGGAGGTCGCGGACGGCGGCGCGCAGCGCCTCTTCCTCCTCGGAGTAGAGGAGATCGGGCTGTGCGCTCATCGGGCCAGGTCCTTCCAGGCGACGTCCTTGTCGGTGCGCGGCTCGGCGGGCAGGCCCAGGACGCGTTCGGCGACGATGTTCAGCAGGATCTCGCTGGTGCCGCCCTCGATGCTGTTGCCCTTGGCGCGCAGGTAGCGGTATCCGGCGTCCCGGCCGGTGAAGTCGACCAGGTCGGGGCGGCGCATGGTCCAGTCGTCGTACAGCAGGCCCTCCTCGCCGCGGAGTTCGACCTCCAGGCCGCTGATCTCCTGGTTGAGGCGGGCGAAGCCGAGCTTCATCCCGGCGCCCTCGGGTCCCGGCTGGCCCATCGCGAGTTGCTGGCGCAGGCGTTCGCCGGTGAGGCGGGCGACCTCGGCGTCCACCCAGAGCTTCAGGAGCCGCTGGTGCAGGTCGTGGGTGCGCAGGCCGGGCCGCTCGCGCCAGGCGGTGGCGGCCGGGCCGATCATGCCGCCCTCGCGGGGCAGCCGCATGCCGCCGATGGCGACGCGTTCGTTGTTCAGGGTGGTCTGGGCGACCCGCCAGCCGTCGCCGACGGCGCCCAGACGGCGGGAGTCGGGGATGCGGACGTCGGTCAGGAAGACCTCGTTGAACTCGGCCTCGCCGGTGATCTGGCGCAGCGGCCGCACCTCGACCCCGGGGTCGGTCATGTCGCAGACGAAGTAGGTGATGCCCGCGTGCTTGGGCACGTCCGGGTCGGTGCGGGCGATGAGGATCGCCCAGCGGGCCACGTGGGCGCTGGAGGTCCACACCTTCTGCCCGTTGACGACCCAGTCGTCGCCGTCGCGGACCGCGCGGGTGCCGAGGGCGGCGAGGTCGGAGCCCGCGCCGGGCTCGCTGAACAGCTGGCACCACACCTCGGCGCCGACCCACAGGGGTTCGAGCCAGCGCCGCTTCTGCTCCTCGGTGCCGTAGGCGAGGAGGGTGGGCGCGGCCATGCCGAGGCCGATGCCGATCCGGCGGGGGTCGTTGTCGGGGGCGCCCGCCGCCGCCAACTCGGCGTCCACCACGGCCTGGAGGGCGCGCGGGGCGTCGAGTCCGCCGAGGCCCACCGGGTAGTGCACCCAGGCGAGTCCGGCGGCGAAGCGGGCCGCGAGGAAGTCGGCGGCGGGGGTGTCGGCGGGCGGGTGTGCGGCGAGCAACTCGGCGGTGCGGCGCCTCAGTTCGGCGGCGTCGGCGCTCATGCGGCGGTTCCTTCCGCGAGGTCGGGCAGCACGGCGATCCGGCCGGTGGTGAGGCCGTCGCCGACCCGCTGCACGGCGTCGGCGGCGGCGCCGAGCGGGACGCGTTCGCTGACGAGGGGCTTGACGGCGCCCTTCGCGGCGAGTTCGGTGAGGCGCTCGTGGCAGTGCCGGACCAGCTCGGGGTTCTTGGTGTTGTACAGGCCCCAGTGCAGGCCGAGGATGGAGTAGTTCTTCACCAGGGCGTGGTTGAGGGCGGGGGCGGGGACGGTGCCGCTCGCGAAGCCGACGACCACGATCCGGCCCTCGAAGGAGACGACCTTGGTGGACTGGGTGAAGGCGTCGCCGCCGACGGGGTCGTAGATCACGTCGGCGCCCCGGCCGCCGGTGGCCTCCTTGACGGTGGCGATGACGTCCTGGGAGCGCCGGTCGACGACCACGTCGCAGCCGAGCCGCCGGGCGATGTCGGCCTTGGCGGCGCCGCCGACGACTCCGATGACCGTGGCACCGGCCGCCTTGCCGAGCTGTACGGCGGCGCTGCCGACGCCGCCCGCGGCGGCGTGCACGAGGAGCGTCTCGCCCGCTGCGAGTCCGGCCCTGCGGTGCAGGCCGAACCAGCCGGTCTGGTAGCCGATGTGCAGCGCGGCGGCCTCGGCGTCGTCCAGGGCGTCGGGCGCGGGCAGCAGGGCGGCCTCGTCCGCGACGGCGTACTCGGCGAGGCCGCCGTGCGGCAGGGCGGGGTTGGCGATCACCCGGCGGCCGTCCTCGGTCTCGCCGCAGATCTCCAGGCCCGGGGTGAAGGGCAGCGGCGGGCGCACCTGGTATTGGCCCCGGCACATCAGCACGTCCGGGAAGTTGATGTTGGCGGCACGCACCCTGAGCAGCACCTGGCCGTCGCCGGGCGTGGGCCGCGGGACGTCCTCGTACCGCATCACCTCGCTCGGCTCACCGATCTCGTGCACTTGCCATGCCTGCATGCGGTGCCTCCACGGGACTGCGTCGTCTGACCGGGGTCCCTCGCATACTAAGCGGTCGCTTGCCGCTCGGGGAACCGCCCCGTGCCGCGGGTCCGGGCCCGCCGCACCGCCCCCGCCGGTCAGGCGCGCTTGGGTCTGGCCCGGACGTGCATCCGCTCGCCCTGCGGTCCGAAGAGGCTCAGGAACTCCGCCGGGCCGTCCCCCGTGGACCCGAACCAGTGCGGCACCCGGGTGTCGAACTCGGCGGCCTCGCCGGGGCCGAGGACCACGTCGTGCTCGCCCAGCACCAGGCGCAGCCGCCCGGCGAGCACGTACAGCCACTCGTAGCCCTCGTGGGTGCGCGGGTCGGGCTCCTCGCGGCCCTGCGGCTGGAGGACCTTGTACGCCTGGAGGCCGCCCGGCTGGCGGGTCAGCGGCCAGTAGGTGCGCCCGCCCATCACCAGCGGCTTGGCCCGCACCCGGGGGTCGCCGACCGGCGGGGCGCCGACCAGTTCGTCCAGCGGCACCTGGTGGGCCCGCGCGATCGGCAGCAGCAGTTCGAGGCTCGGGCGGCGCAGCCCGGACTCCAGCCGGGAGAGGGTGCTGACCGAGATGCCGGTCGCCTCCGAGAGACCGGCCAGGGTCGCCCCGCGCTCCTTGCGGATGCGCCGCAGCCGCGGTCCGACCTCGGCGAGGACGCCGTCGGTGCCGTCAGATGTGTCGTCGCTCATCACTCCATTGCAGTTTCGGCAAACCGGTTTGTCAATCGTGGGGTGGTCGGGCGACGGTCTGCGTGGAGGTGGTCATCCATGACCGAGCAGTACGAAGTGATCGTCGTCGGCGGCGGCGCGGCCGGGCTCTCGGCCGGGCTCGTCCTCGGGCGGGCCCGGCGCAGGACCCTGGTCGTCGACGCGGGCGAGCCGCGCAACGCGCCCGCGGCGCACCTGCAGGGCTATCTGACCCGGGACGGCATGGCACCGGCCGAGTTCCTGGCGGCCGGGCGCGAGGAGATCGCCCGGTACGGCGTCGAACTGGTCGCCGACCGCGCGGTGGACGCGGCGCGGGACGGGCGGGACTTCACGGTGACCCTCGCGGGCGGCCGGACCGTGCGCGGGCGCGCGCTGGTGGTCGCGACCGGCCTGCGGGACGAGCTGCCGGAGGTCCCCGGGCTCGCCGAGCGGTTCGGCCGGGACGTGCTGCACTGCCCGTACTGCCACGGCTGGGAGGTGCGCGACCGGCCGTTCGGGGTGCTCGCCACCGATCCGCTCGGGGTGCACCAGGCGCTGATGGTGTCGCAGTGGTCGAAGGACGTGCTGTTCTTCCTCCACCGGGTCGCCGAGGCCGACCTCACCGACCTGGACCTGCGCAGGCTCGCCGCCGCCGGGGTCGGCGTGGTGCCCGGCGAGGTCGCCGCCCTGGAGGTGGCCGACGACCGGCTGACCGGCGTCCGGCTCGCCGACGGCACCGTCCACCCGCGGTCGGTGCTGTTCACCGCGCCCCGCCCGGTCCCCCGCGACGACCTGCTGGTCGCCCTGGGGGCGCAGATGCGCGAGACGCCGTTCGGCGCCTACCCGGTGATCGACGAGCGGGGTCTGACGAGCGTGCCGGGGCTCTGGGCGGCGGGCAACGCGAGCGGCTTCGCCGAGCAGGTGGTCAACGCGGCGAGCCGCGGCTACCGGGCGGGCGCCGCGATCAACGGCGACCTCCTCTTCGCCGACCTCGACGCCGCCGTCGGGGTGTAGACCCGGCGCCTTCGTTGCACCATGGCTCCATGCTGCTCTCCCGGCTGGCCCAGGTGTCACAGGAGGTCGCCGCCACGTCGGCGCGGTCCCGGAAGACCGAACTGCTCGCCGAGCTGTTCCGGGACGCCGAGGCGGACGACGTGCCCGTCGTCATCCCGTACCTCGCGGGGAGGCTGCCCCAGGGCCGTCTCGGGATCGGCTGGAAGGTGCTCGGCACGCCCGTCCCGGCCGCCGCCACGGCCACCCTCACGGTGCGCGGCACCGACGCCAGGCTGACCGCGCTCGGGCAGGTCTCGGGCGCCGGTTCGCAGGCCGAACGGGCCCGTCTGGTCGCGTCGTTGATGGGCGCGGCGACAGCGGACGAACAGCGCTTCCTGCGCGGCCTGCTCACCGGCGAGGTGCGCCAGGGCGCGCTGGACGCGCTCGCCGTCGAGGGCCTGGCGCGGGCCACCGGGGCGGACCCGGGGGACGTGCGGCGGGCGGTGATGCTGGCGGGCTCGCTCCAGACGGTGGCGCGGGCGCTGCTCGCCGACGGGCCGCCCGCCCTGGAGGGGTTCCGGCTCACCGTCGGCCGCCCGGTGCAGCCGATGCTCGCGCACAGCGCGTCCTCGGTCGCCGAGGCCGTCGGGAAGCTCGGGGGGTGCGCGGTGGAGGAGAAGCTCGACGGCATCCGGGTCCAGGTGCACCGGGACGGCGACACCGTCCGCGTCTTCACCCGCACCCTCGACGAGATCACCGACCGACTCCCCGAAGTGACGTCAGCCGCACGGGAGTTGCCGGTCGAACGGTTCGTGCTCGACGGGGAGGTCCTGTCGTTCGACGCGGCCGGGCGGCCCCGCTCCTTCCAGGAGACCGCGGGCCGGGTCGGCTCCCGTGTCGACGTCGCCGCCGCGGCCGGCGCGGTCCCCGTCCGGCCCGTCTTCTTCGACGTCCTGTCGGTCGACGGACGCGACCTGCTGGACCTCCCGTTCGCCGAGCGGCACGCGGAGCTGGCCCGGCTGGTGCCGGAGCCGATGCGGGTGCGGCGGCTGCCGGCCGCCGGGCCGCAGGACGTGCCGGACGCCGAGCGCTTCCTCGCCGAGAGCCTGGACCGCGGCCACGAGGGCGTCGTCGTCAAGGGCCTCGACGCGCCCTACAGCGCGGGCCGCAGGGGCGCCTCCTGGCTGAAGGTGAAGCCGGTGCACACCCTCGACCTGGTGGTGCTGGCCGCCGAGTGGGGCCACGGCCGCCGTACCGGCCGCCTCTCCAACCTGCACCTGGGCGCCCGCGCGGACGACGGCTCGTTCGTGATGCTCGGCAAGACCTTCAAGGGCATGACCGACGCGACGCTCGCCTGGCAGACCGAGCGCCTGCGGGAACTGGCCGTGCGCGACGACGGGCACGTGGTGGACGTCCGCCCCGAACTCGTCGTCGAGATCGCCTACGACGGCCTCCAGCGCTCCACCCGCTACCCGGCGGGCGTGACCCTGCGCTTCGCGCGCCTGGTCCGCTACCGCGAGGACAAGCCGCCCGGGGAGGCCGACACGGTGGCCGCGCTGCTCGCCGCGCACCCCGGGGTGCTGCCGTGAGCGCCCGGCACAGCGCGGGACTGCTGCTGTTCAGGACCGGCGCCGACGGCCTCGAAGTGCTGCTCGGACACATGGGCGGCCCGTTCTTCGCCCGGCGGGACGCGGGCGCCTGGAGCGTGCCCAAGGGCGAGTACGACCCGGCCCGGGAGTCCGCCTGGGACGCGGCCCGCCGGGAGTTCCGGGAGGAGCTGGGCCTCGCGCCGCCGGACGGCACGCCGCTGCCGCTCGGCGACGTCGTCCAGCGCGGCGGCAAGACCGTCACGGCCTGGGCGGTGCGGGCCGACCTCGACCCGGCCGCGGTCGTGCCCGGCACCTTCCGGATGGAGTGGCCGCCGCGCTCCGGGCGGATCCAGGAGTTCCCCGAGCTGGACCGGGTGGCCTGGTTCACGCCCGAGCGGGCCCGCGCGGTGATCGTCTCCGCGCAGGCGACGTTTCTGGACCGGCTGACCGAGCACCCGGCCTGAGCGGACCCTCACGCGTTGCGGCCCCCGGTGGCGCGCGGGAGGGTCGAGAGAACAGCCACGCTCCAGGAGGACGGCCATGGCCATCGCGACGGTGAACCCGGCGACCGGCGAGACGCTCACCACGTTCGCGCCCCTCGACGACGAGGAGCTGGAACGCCGGCTCCAGCTCGCCGAGGCCACCTTCCGCACCTACCGCACCACGTCGTTCGCCGAACGCGCCCGGCTCCTGAACCGGGCCGCCGACCTCCTCGACGAGGACCGGGACGGCATCGGGCGCACCATGACGACCGAGATGGGCAAGCCCGTGCGGCAGGCCCGCGCGGAGGCCGCCAAGTGCGCCAAGGCGATGCGCTGGTACGCCGAACACGCCGCGTCGCTGCTTGCCGACGAGGTGCCCGACCCCCGGGACGTGGCGGACTCGGGCGGCAGCCGGGCGCTGGTCCGCCACCGTCCGCTCGGCCCGGTCCTCGCGGTGATGCCGTGGAACTTCCCGCTCTGGCAGGTGGTCAGGTTCGCCGCGCCCGCGCTGATGGCCGGGAACGTGTGCCTGCTCAAGCACGCCTCGAACGTGCCGCGGACCGCGCTCTACCTGGAGGACCTGCTGCGCCGCGCGGGCTTCTCCGAGGGCTGCTTCCAGACCCTGCTCGTCGGCTCCGGCGCGATCGACGCGGTCCTGCGCGACGACCGGGTCAAGGCGGCCACCCTGACCGGCTCCGAGCCCGCCGGACGCGCGGTCGCCGCCACCGCCGGAGAAATGATCAAGAAGACGGTGCTGGAGCTGGGCGGCAGCGACCCGTTCGTCGTGATGCCCTCCGCCGACCTCGACCGGGCCGCCGAGACGGCCGTCACCGCGCGGGTGCAGAACAACGGGCAGTCGTGCATCGCGGCCAAGCGGTTCATCGTCCACACCGACGTGTACGACGCGTTCGTCGAGCGGTTCGTCGCCGGGATGGCCGCGCTCACCGTCGGCGACCCGATGGACGAGGCCACCGACGTGGGGCCGCTCGCCAGCGAGCAGGGCCGGGCCGACCTGGAGGAACTGGTCGACGACGCCCGGCGGTCCGGCGCCGACGTGCTGTGCGGCGGCGAACGCCCGGACCGGCCCGGCTGGTGGTACCCGCCGACCGTGCTGGCCGGCGTCACCCGCGAGATGCGCATCCACCGCGAGGAGGCGTTCGGGCCCGTCGCCACCCTGTACCGGGCCGGTGACCTGGACGAGGCCGTGCTGATCGCCAACGACTCGCCGTTCGGCCTGAGTTCGAACGTCTGGACGCGGGACGAGGCCGAGGTGGAGCGGTTCGTGCGGGACCTGGAGGCGGGCGGGGTCTTCGTCAACGGGATGACCGCCTCCCACCCCGCGTTCCCGTTCGGCGGGATCAAGCGGTCCGGGTACGGACGCGAACTGTCGGGGCAGGGAATCCGCGAGTTCTGCAACATCACCACCGTTTGGCACGGTGCGTG
This sequence comes from Streptomyces sp. SolWspMP-5a-2, assembly GCF_900091845.1. Taxonomy (GTDB): domain Bacteria; phylum Actinomycetota; class Actinomycetes; order Streptomycetales; family Streptomycetaceae; genus Streptomyces; species Streptomyces doudnae. The sequence continues at coordinate 361 of NZ_FMCI01000128.1, read as the reverse complement.
AGCGCGGCGCGGATACCATCCCGTCTGTGAACCGCGAAGTGACTCTCCCCCTGATCGTCGACGACCGCGGGACCTTGCAGGTGACCGCCGCCGACGTGAGCAAGCTGCTGCGCACGGTCGGTGCCCGGTGGCTGCATCTGGTGGAGGCCGGGGACGACGGGCTCGACGAGGACACGGTGGCCGCGCTGACCATCGAACTCGCCAAGCTCGCCGACCGCATCGACGTGGCGTGCATCGCCCACAGCAGCGGCGGCACGCCCTGACGGCCGCCGCCCGCACCGCGCCGTCCTGACCGGTCCTCCCGGGCGCCCGTGCCGCGCCCGGCCCGCACCACCGCCGTGACACCCGCGCCGCCGGGCCC
>NZ_FMCI01000120.1 GCF_900091845.1 Streptomyces sp. SolWspMP-5a-2 | reverse complement strand
GCGGCGCGCGCACCGCGCACCTCGCCTCCGCCGACGATGAGGCGCAGCAGGAGGGCCCCGGCACCGGGCACGCCGTCACCGGCCTGGTGCTCGCGGGCGTCGCGGCCACCGCGGTGACCCTGCTCGCCCGCCGCCGCCGCGGGGCGGACTGACCGTGTCCGAGCGCGGGACCGGCTCCGGCGGCCTGCTGACCGGCGTCGTCTGGGCGCTCCTGCTGCTCGGGGCCTGCCTGTCGGCGCGCGAGGCGGCCGGACCCGCGCTTCCGCCCGCGGGGGACCCGTGGACGGCGTCGAGCCCGCGCCGGGTCGACATACCCGACCTCGGGGTACGGGCCCCGGTGACCGCCCGCGGCCTCGACCCGGACGGCGCGATCGAACCGCCGCCCTACGCCCTGGCCGACTCCGTCGGCTGGTACGCGGCCGGTACCGCGCCCGGGGCGGCCGGGGTCGCGCTCCTGGTCGGCCACGTCGACACCGAGACCCGGCCCGCCGTCTTCTACCGGCTCAGCACCCTGCACCCCGGCCGGACCGTCCGGGTCGTGCGCGCCGACGGCGGGGTCGCGGAGTTCACCGTCGACGACGTCCGGGTCCAGCCCCGCGACCACTTCGACGCCCACCGGGCCTTCGGCCCGCACCGTCCGGGCCGCGCCGAACTCCGCCTGATCACCTGCGGCGGCACCTTCGACCGGGCCCGCCGCGCCTACACCGCCAACGTCGTCGTCTCCGCGTACCTGACGGGCGGCACCCGCTGAAACCCCGCCGTCCGGGCGGCCGGGGAAAGCCCCGGCGACCCCGTTCCCGCCACCGCGCGTGTGCCAGGATTGAGCCTCGAACGGTGGGGCGAGGGGGAGTGGGATGCACGGCAAGAGGGGGGCCGGGGTCCGGACGTCGGGGGCGGTGCTGGGGACGGCGCTGCTGCTCGCGGGCTGTTCCCCGGGGGACGGCGACCGGGGCGGCGCCGGTGCGCGGATCGGTCAGCGGCCCGCGGGCAGCGACCTGTTCTGGGTCAACCCGGACGGCAACGCGGCCCGGCAGGTGGCCGCCTACGAGAAGGCGGGCAAGGACGCCGAGGCCGACCAGATCCGCAAGATCGCCGAGCAGCCGACCGGCGAGTGGATCGGCCCCGAGAACCCGGAGCGGGAGGCGCGCGGCTACACCGAGGCCGCCGAGAAGGCCGACCGCACCGCGCTGCTCGTCCTCTACAACATCCCGCACCGCGACTGCGGCCAGTACTCGCAGGGCGGCGCCGCCGACGGCGACGCCTACCGGTCCTGGATCGACGGCGTCGCCAAGGGCATCGGCGACCGCCCCGCGACGGTGGTCCTGGAGCCGGACGCGCTGCTGCACCTGGTCGACGGCTGCACGCCAGAGGAGCACCACGAGGAGCGCTACGACCTGCTCGACGGCGCCGTCGCCACCCTCAAGTCCCTGAAGGCGACCAAGGTCTACGTGGACGCGGGCAACGCGGGCTGGGGCCACCCGGACCAGATCTTCGAGCCGCTGCGCCGGGCGGGCGTGTCCCGCGCCGACGGCTTCGCGGTGAACGTCTCCAACTACTACGCCACCGCCGCGTCCGTCACGTACGGCAAGGAGCTGTCGGCGAAGGTCGGCGGGAAGCCCTTCGTCGTCGACACCAGCCGCAACGGCAACGGCCCCTGGACCGGCGGCAGTCCGGACGAGCGCTGGTGCAACCCGCCGGGCCGGGCCCTGGGCGAGCCGCCGACCGCGAAGACCGGCGACCCGCTGGTGGACGCCTATCTGTGGGTCAAGCGCCCCGGCGAGTCCGACGGCACCTGCAAGGGCGGCCCGAAGGCGGGCGCCTGGTGGCCCGCCTACGCCCTGAAGCTCGCACGGGCCACCCGCTGACGCCCACCCGGACCGCGGGAGGGGCGTGCGCGGGCCGCCGTCCCTGCCGCGCCCCCGGTGTCAGGGCACCCGCACCCACTGCGCCTCGCTGGGGGTGCCCTCGCCGTCGTCGACGAAGAGCATGTACCAGCCGGACTGCACCAGGTTCCTGTTCTTCGGCACCGTCACCGTGATCCTGTCGCCGGACGTCTCGAAGTCCAGCGCGATCGACCGCTGGTCCACGTCCGTGACGTGCGTCGAGGCGCTCGGCCTGATCAGCCGCACCTTCTCCACCGACGACGCCTGCGGCGACCGGAACGTCCCCGAGGCGCCGCGCGCGATGGTCTGCGGTCCCCCCGACAGCGTCGGCCGCGTGCCCCGGTACAGGTACGGCGGGGTGTAGATCTCGATCCGCTGCTCGAACGTGCCCGGCTTGGTGTTCGCCCTGTCCGCGTAGAGCGGGTCGGAGCCGAAGAACATCACCCGCCCGTCCGGCAGCAGGATCGACCCCGAGTGGTAGTTGCGCCCCACCAGCGGGTCGGCGACCCGGTCGAAGGTGTTGCTGTCCGGGTGGTAGAGCCGCGCCTGGAGGATGTCGGAGGCACCGCGCCCCCGGTAGTCCTCGGAGCCGCCGGAGACCAGCACGGTGTCGTCGGGCAGCACCGACGCCTGCGGGTACCGGGTGCCCTTCTCCAGCGCGGGCCCGTCGGTGAACGCCGGGTCGGGGTCCCGCATGTCGATCAGCCGCGTCCTGCTGCTGGACAGCGCGGACTCGCCGACCCCGCCGCCGCCGATCACCATGTACGTCTGGTTCTGCGCGGGCGGCAGCAGCACCGTCCCCGAGGTCTCCAGCCGGTCGGCGTCGCTCAGGCCGGGCACCGTGCGGAACCTGTTGCTCTCCACGTCCCAGACGCCCGCTTCGCGCCCGACGTTGTCGGGTCCGTACCCCGCGTTCGAACCCGAGTAGAAGATCTTGCCGTTCTCCATCAGGAACAGCGCCGGGTAGGTCGGGAACTGGCGGACGGTGTCGGTGTACGTCCACTTCTTCGTCCTGGGGTCGAAGATCTCGTTCTTGCCCGGCACGAGCTGGCCGATGTCGTCGAGCCCGGAGACGCTGAGGATCCTGCCGTCGCTCAGGGTGGTGAGCGTCGGGTACCAGCGGGCCTCGTTCATCGGGTCGACCTTGATGTACTTCTCGGCGACCGGGTCGAACTCGTAGGCGTCCCTGATGCCCTGGAAGTCCTTCTTGTCGAGGGCCAGCTTCTGCGCGATGCCGTACGTGTTGCGCGCCTCGGCGCCCTTCAGCCCCTGCACCCGGTAGTTGTCCTGGGTGCCGGTCTCGTACTCGGTGCCGCGCTTCTGCGCCTCGACGTAGATCCGGCCGAGCCCCGGGTCGTTGCGCTTGAACGCGCCGGTGGCCGGGTCGAAGACCTTCGTGGCGCGCGGCACCAGGACCGGGTCCTTGGAGACGAACGTCCTGCCGTTCTCCTTGCCGGTGAACCTGGTGCCCGCGGGCAGCGTGATCGGCTCGTCCGGGTTCTCGTTGTGCACCACCATCAGGCCCCCGGCCTTGGTGACGTCACCCTTCAGCTTCTCGTACCGCTTGGTGCCGCCCGCGATCAGCAGGTTGCCGTCGGCGAGCTGGGTGTGGCCGGTGCAGAACAGGTCGGCGGGGGTCGGCACCTTCTTGACGGTGCCCTTGACCGGGTCCCAGATCCGGGTGTCGAACTTCTTCGCGTCGAAGTTCTCCTGGTTGTTGCCCGAGCCCGCGATCATCAGCACCTTGCCGGTGCGCAGCAGCGCCGCGTGGATGGTGTCCTGGCGGTACTCCTGCGGGAAGTCCACGATCTGCCAGCGGCCGTTGGCCGCCTTGTACCCGGGCTTGTCGATCTTGTACTGGTGGTATTTCTCGGTCCCGAAGCGGTAGAGCCACGGGCCGTTCATCCCGGCCAGCGCGAGCACCACCGCCGTGCCTATCGCGAGTCGGCGGGCCCGGCGACGGCCTGCACGGTCGTTCATTCGTCACGTCCCCCAAGCCCGCCCAGGGCGATCTGCATGGTCTGTTCGTCCGTCTCCCCGGCGCCTGCCGGGCCCGCCCAGGCGGGGCGCGGTGGCGCCGTCCGCTGCTGGGGCAGCGGCCGGGGGGCCTGCGGGTCGGGCGCGGGCGGGTTCTTCCCGGCCTGCCGCATGCCGTGGCGCCAGGCGAAGATCGGCGCCGCTGTGATCAGCAGGGCGAAGCACGCCCAGATGATCATGGCCGGGTGGGAGTGGCCGAGGACGAGACCGGCGACGATCGAGCCGCCGAAGACCAGGATGAAGAACAGGTGGATCCGGAACGTCCCGAAGAGCGTGTCCGGGCTCGCCGAGTCGCCCTTGGGCGTCACCACGAACGAACTCTTGCGCCGCAGCACCGCGTCCATCAGCGAACGGGCGTAGATCGGCGCCGACAGCGCCGACATCACCATGCCCGCCACACCGCCCGAACCCTCGGGCTCGTGCGGCGAGACGTTGTGGCGCCGGTTCCACACGTACAGGCCGATCTGGAGCGCGGACGCGTTGCCGTACAGCATCAGCCAGACCGTCGGGTCGATGTCCACGCCGGAGGCGCCGAGGCCCAGGAACAGCGCGCAACTCAGCGCCGCCAGAATCCAGTTGAGGGCGGACATCGGGTAGAAGATGATCATCATCGTGTAGTTGAACAGCTTGGCGGGCGGCAGCGAGTACCAGCCCTTCCAGTACTGCTTGAGGATCGTCTCGTACGTCCCGCGCGACCAGCGCAGCTGCTGGGTGAAGAAGTCGGTCCAGGCGTTGGGGCCCTCGCCCACCGCGAGCACGTCCGGGGTGTACACCGAGCGCCACTTGGCGCCGGTGGCCGGGTTGGTGGCGCGGTGCATCTCGAAGCCGGTCGCCATGTCCTCGGTGATCGAGTCGTACAGACCGCCGATCTGCTTGATCGCCGTGATCCGCACGGCGTTCGAGGTCCCCACGAACATCGGGGAGCCGTACCGGTTGCCCGCCCGCTGGATCAGCGCGTGGAAGAGGAACTGCTGCGACTCGGCGGCCTTGGTGACGAAGGTGTCGTAGTTGCCGTACACCTGCGGGCCGATGACGAAGCCGACGTCCGGGTCGCGGAAGAAGCCGAGCATCCGCTCCAGGTAGTTGGGCATCGGCACGTGGTCGGTGTCCACGGAGGCGAAGAAGTCGTAGGCGTCGCCGTGCGCGTCCAGCCAGGCGTTGTAGTTGCCGTGCTTGGTCCTGGCCCGGTGCGGGCCCTTGGCCTGGTTCCACTTCGCGACCCCCTTGCGGGAGAAGTGGTGCACACCGAGGCGGGCGCAGACGGCCTTCACGGCGTCGTCGTCGCCCTCGTCGAGCAGCCAGACGTGCATCAGACCCCGGTGGCGCAGCCGGACGGCGGCCTCCAGGGTCTTCGTGACCATCTCCAGCGGCTCCTTGCCGGGCACGAAGGAGGTGAGGAACGCCACCCGGGTGCCGGTCTCGGGCACCACCGGGACCGGGTCCCGGGCGACCAGCGTCGCGTGCGCGTTGGACAGCACGTTCATGCAGCGGAAGAACTCGATCAGACCGATCGAGACGAGCATCACGATGTCCAGCGCGGGCAGCCAGGAGAAGGCCGGGTAGTCGCGCTCGGTCCAGTGCTGGGGCTGCAGCAGCCACGCCAGCAGGACCAGGGAGAGCAGCGGGGCCGCGCCCAGCATGAGGGCGGCCCGGATCCGGTGGGGCTCCTGCGACAGCAGCGAGCGGTACTGCACCCGGTACGGCCGGGTCGGGTCCGGCTGTGTGAGGGGGCCCGCGAGCCGGCTGTAGTGCTCGTAGTCGTACTTGGGCAGTTGCTTCTTTATTCGCCGGAAGGCCCCGGTCTGGCTGTCGCGGTGGGACGGCACGCGCGACCTGCTGGTCTCTGACGGGTCGAAGTCCGGTCCGGCGCCCGTCGGCGTCGACGTCATGAATCATCCCCCCACACGCAGGTCAGCGCGTGTTCGTGGTCGTTTCCACACGTCCGCGCCGAGTCCCCCTCGACTCTTCACGGACGTGTCGGTGACAGGCCGAGATCATTGCAAAGTCTCTACCAAGGACATGCAATCGCGACCTTCCGGTTGCATGATGCCTCCCCTGGCGCCGAGTCGCGAACAGGGCCCCCTCTCCCCGCGACCCCCGGCGCCCCGCCGCGCGCCCCCAAGTACCCCCCGTCGGCGGCGGCTTGCGGCCAGGGTTCTACGCCGCCGCGCGTGACCGCAAGGCGCGAAACGCGCTGTTCACCGGTCATACCCGCTCGTGGTGCCGTCCCTGTGGCCCGGGTTCCCCGTGCCGTCGTGGTGTCCGTGGGTCCTCCTGTTCCCGGTGGCGCTCCTGGGAAGAGCGTGGCCGGGGAGCCGAGAGCCGGGAGCGAATGTTGCCGAAGTGCTCCCTTATGGCGGCCTCTGCCTGTAGTGAGTCCCCGGAGCGGACCGCGTCGAGGATGTCCCGGTGCTGCCCGCAGGTGGTCTCCGGGTCCTGCGGCGCCCCGCCCAGGTCGGTGCGCACCGTGTGGAACGCCTCCCAGAACGCCTCCAGGACCTCGCCGAGCAGGGCGTTGTCCAGCCCCCGGTAGAGCGCCGCGTGGAAGGCGCGGTCGGTCTCCGCGAGCCCGTCGCCGCCGTGCGCGGCCTGCCGTTCCATACGGGCCACGAGGGCGTCCAGTTCATCGAGGTCCCGGTCCGGCAGCTTGCCGGCCAGCCGGGAGATCAGCCCGGTCTCCAGCGCCTCCCGCAGTTCCAGGAGCTGAAGGAGGCTGTCCTCGCCCCGGTGGTGCCCGGCGACGGTGCGGAAGGCGAGGCCCTCGACCATCGGGGCCAGCGACATGGCACCCACGTAGGTGCCGAAGCCGTGCCGGATCTCCACGATGCCCATCGCCTGGAGGGCCTTGAGCGCCTCGCGCACCGAATTGCGGCTCGCGCCCAGGTGCGCCATGAGCGCGGGCTCGGTCGGCAGCGGGGCACCCGAGGGGAGCCGCCCGTCGACGATCAGCTTCTTGATCCGCTCCTGGAGCTCGCGCGCCGCCATGGCCAGAGGGTATCCGGCCAAACGGGCGCGGCCGCCTCTTCCGGACAACCGAAAGGCCCTCCGCTGCTGCGAAGGGCCTTCGTGTGTCGTGCGCCGCCAGGGACTCGAACCCCGGACCCGCTGATTAAGAGTCAGCTGCTCTAACCAACTGAGCTAGCGGCGCCTGCTGACAGCGCAACTCTACCCGACCCGCGAGGGTGCTCAGGACCGCGGGACCGCCCGGGACCCCGCTCCGGCGGGCCCGTGACCTGGGCGCGTACATCATTCGGACCGTCAACATGCGCGTCCGGAAGACAGTTGGGAAACTGATCGACGTGCACCGGCGCGAAGCTTTCGATCGGGAGTGTGAGAGGAATCGCATGGAGACTCCGGTATTCGAGGAATTCGATCCCGCGAGCGATTGCGATTGCCCCGGATGTGTTCTCGGGCGGCGTGTCCCACCGCGTTCCGCGACGGGCGGGCGGCCGGCCGCGCACCGGGCGGTGATCGTGGCGACGGCGGCCACCGCGCTGCTCGGCGCGGGCCACGCCGTCCCCGCCGTCGCCGCCGCGTACGCCCCCGGGACGCCGGGCGCCCCGGCAGTCGACGAGCCCGACACCCCGCAGGGGAGCAAGGCGCCGCTGCACGGTCCGAGCGGGCGGCCGATCAAGGGCACCGGCGTCGCGAAGGCTCCGGTGACCACGCGCGCGGAGGTCATCAACCGGGCCAAGAAATGGGTCGCCGCGCAGGTTCCGTACAGCATGGACGACTACTGGTCCGACGGTTACCGGCAGGACTGCTCGGGATTCGTGTCGATGGCCTGGAACCTGCCGGGAAACGAATGGACGGGCAGCCTCGACCAGTACGGCGTCCGTATCGGAAAGGAGGAACTCCAGCCCGGCGACATTCTGCTGTTCCACAATCCGTCGAACCCCGAGAAAGGCTCGCACGTCGTCATTTTCGGCGGCTGGACGGACTACACGCACACCGCCTACACCGCCTATGAGCAGACCCGTCCGCACACCCGCAAGCAGTCCACCCCGTACGCCTACTGGAGCAATGCGGAGCGGTACGTCCCCTACCGCTCCAAGGGGATCGCCGCGGACGCGGCGGGCGCGGCGGGCACCCCGGGGCGCCCGGCGGCCGGTACGCCGTTCCCCGGGGCGTCGTCCTTCGGCCCCGGCGCGAACAACAAGCACGTCACCGAGCTGGGCCGGATGCTCGTCGCGCGCGGCGGCGGACGCTTCTACACCTCGGGCCCCGGCCCCCGCTGGTCGGAGGCGGACCGCAGGGCGACCCAGGCGTTCCAGCTCGCCCAGGGCTGGAAGGGCGCCGACGCCGACGGGCTGCCGGGTCCGGCGACCTGGTCGCTGCTGGTCAACGGCAAGGGCAAGGACATCCCGGCACTCGGGTCCCGCCCCGCGAGCCCGTCGAGCCCCTCCAACCTGTCGACCCCGGTGAGCCCATCGAGCCCGTCCGCCCTGTCGACCCCGGCGAGCCCGTCCGGCCCGTCGGCCCCACCCGATCCGGCCGGCCTGTCGGCGTCCTCGGCGTCCTCGGCGTCTGCGCCGTCCCCGGCGGCCTCGGCACCCGCGGCGCTCCCGTCCCCGGTGGCGCCCCCGGGCCCGGCCCTCACCCCGACCCCGTCGCCGTCCCTGACCCCGTCGCCGTCCCTGACCCCGTCGCCGTCCCTGACGCCCTCGCCGTCCCTGACCCCCTCGCCCGCCGGGGCGGTCGTGAAGCGGGGCGCGGTGCCCGCCTATCCGGGTCCGGCCGCGTTCCGGCCCGGCGCCGACCACCCCGCGGTCGAGCTGCTCGGCAGACAGCTCGTGCGCAAGGGGTTCGGCGCCCACTACCCGGCCGGTCCCGGAACCCGCTGGGGCGAGCCCGACCGCCGCAACGTCGAGGCGTTCCAGCGCTCACTGGGCTGGCGGGGCCGCGCGGCGGACGGCTTCCCCGGGCCGGAGACCTGGCGCCGGCTGTTCTCCTGACCACCCTGACCGACTGTCTGTTGTGAAGCATCTGGCGCGGAGGCTGGAAGCACGCATGAGTACGACGACCACGTCACACACGCCCGAGTCGGAGGGGCCGGGGCGGCCCGCGCGGCTCATCCAGAACGAGTCCACCACCGAGATCCCCGTCCACCTCCTCTTCCGCGACGAACCCGACCCGGTCGCGGTCCCTCTCAAGCCCGCGGTGGTCAACCGCAGGCGGGGCACCGGTGAGCAGCCCCGGCTGCGCCGGGCCCGGCCCGAGCCGCGTCCCGCCCCCCGGGTCGATCCGGAGCTGGCCGAGCGCAGGGCCAGGGTGCTGCCCGGCGCGGCCGGGGTGCTCGCCGGTGCCTGCGGGGTGGCGGGCTGTGTGGCCACGTCCTGGTGGGCGGGGGTGCTGCCGCCGTCCGTGGCGGAGGCGATGGCGCTGCCCGTCCCGGCGGGCATCGGCCTCGGGCCCGCGCAGTGGGCCGCCTACGCGGGCGCCGGGCTGCTCGGCCTCTTCGGGTTCGGCGGGCTGGCCCGCGGCCGGACCGGGCGGGCCTGGGTGCTCGGCCTCTTCGGCCGCTACCGCGGGACCGTGCGCAGGACCGGCCTGATGTGGGTGAACCCGCTGCTGCTGCGCCGCCGGGTGGACGTGCGGCTGCGGCACTGGCGCAGCGAGGTGATGCCGGCCACCGACCGCAGCGGGGTCGCGCTGCGGGTCGTCGTCCTGGTGGTGTGGCGGGTGCGGGACACCGCGCGGGCCGTGCTGGGGGTCGAGGACCACGAGGGTTATCTGCGCGAGTGCGTGGAGGCGGCGCTGGTGCGGGTGCCGATGGCGGTGCCCGGCGGCGGCAAGGGCGCGGTCGAGGCGGCGGGGGAGGCGCTGACCCGGCTGGTGGCGGCGGAGGTGGCGCCGGTCGGGGTGGAGGTGTTCGCGGTGCACCCGGTGCGGGTGGAGTACGCGCCCGAGGTCGCCGCGGCGATGAACCGGCGGCGGATCGCCGCGCTGGACGCCCAGCACCGGGCGAGCGTGCTGACGTCGGTGGTCGACTCGGTGGAGGACACGGTGACCCGGCTGACCGTGCGGGGTCTGGTGGAGCTGGACGACTACGAGCGCAAGGCGCTGGTGAAGGACCTGACGGTGGCGTTCTGCGCGGGCCGGGACGGGAACGGGCCGTGAGCGGCGGAGCGCCGGGGAGTGCCGTGTAGGGCATGGACATGACTTCGTTATAGACAGCGTCAACGGTCGGCAATAACCTGGGACTTGGTCTAGACCTGCACGCCTCACTGAACATCCCCCACGTTCTCCAGGAGCGGCAGTATGCGTAGAAGGACCAAGATGTCAGCGGCCGTGGTCGGCCTCGCCACCGCGGGAGCCGTCGTGCTCTCCTCCGGCGGCGCCAGCGGCCACGGCTACACCGACCTCCCGATCAGCAGGCAGAAGCTCTGCCAGAACGGCACCGTCGCCAACTGCGGCAACATCCAGTGGGAGCCGCAGAGCGTCGAGGGCCCCAAGGGCTTCCCCGCCGCGGGACCGGCCGACGGGCAGCTGTGCTCGGGCAACAACACGCCCTTCGCCCAGCTCGACAGCCCCAAGACCCCCTCCGGCGGCGCCTGGCCCACCACCAAGGTGACGGGCGGTCAGAGCTACACCTTCCGCTGGCAGTTCACCGCCATGCACGCCACCACCGACTTCAAGTACTACGTCACCAAGGCGGGCTGGAACCAGAACCACAACCTGGCCAGGTCCGACCTCAACACCACCCCGTTCCTGACGGTGCCGTACAACGGCCAGCGTCCCCCGGCCACCCTCTCCCACAGCGGCACCCTGCCGTCCGGGCTGAGCGGCCACCACGTCATCCTCGCCGTGTGGACGATCGCCGACACGGCCAACGCGTTCTACGCCTGCTCCGACGTCACCTTCTGACCCGGACCCCGGCAGGGGGCCCGTGCGCGCCGGGAGGCTCAGTTCCGGCGCGCACGGGCGCCGCCGTCACACCCCTCCACATCTGATGCCACGTCAACTACCGTGCGCGCTCATGGAGTCCACCGCACGCACGGTCGCGGAACTGGTCGCCCGGCGATGGCACGACCACCGGCCGGGCCTGTGGTGGGAGGACGGCAGCCTCACCCACCACCAGGTCGCCGAGGGCGCCGCAGCCCGCGCCGCGCTCCTGGCCGACCTGCTGCCGCCCGGCGCCGAACCCCATGTGGGCGTGCTCCTCGACAACACCCCCGAGTTCCCCCTGTGGCTGAGCGCCGCCGCCCTCGCGGCCGCCGCCGTCGCCGGGATCAACCCCACCCGCAGGGGCCCCGAACTCGCCCGCGACATCCTGCACACCGAGTGCCCCCTCCTGATCACCTCGCCCTCCCGGCTGCCCCTCCTGACCGGCCTCGACCTGCCCGGCGTCCGCGTCCTGGTCACCGGCACCGAGGAGTACGACGCCCTCCTCGCGCCCTACGCCGACGCCGTCCCCGACCCCGCCCGCGCCACCCCGGCCGACCGGCTGCTGCTCTGCTTCACCTCCGGGTCCACCGGCGCGCCCAAGGCCGCCCTCTGCTCGCAGGGACGGCTGGCCGCCGCCGGACGCACGCTCGCCGACCGGTTCGCGGTCCGCGCCGACGACGTCCACTACGTCTGCATGCCGATGTTCCACGGCAACGCGGTGATCGCCGACTGGGCACCGGCCCTCGCGGCGGGCGCGGGCGTGGCGCTGCGCGCACGGTTCTCGTCGACCCGGTTCCTCCCCGACGTCCGGACCTACCGGGCGACGTACTTCACCTACGTCGGACGGGCCGTGCAGTACCTGCTGGCGACCGAGGAGCGGCCCGACGACCGGGACCACCCGCTGCGCGTCGGCTTCGGGACCGAGGCGGGCGCGGTGGACGCGGCGGCCTTCGCGCGCCGCTTCGGGGTGCGCCTGGTGGAGGGGTACGGCTCCTCGGAGGGCGGCGCGGCCGTGCAGTGGACGCCGGGCACCCCGGCCGGCGCGGTCGGCCCCGCGGGACCCGGACTCGCCGTCCTCGACCCGGAGACCGGCGCCGAGTGCCCGCCCGCCGACCTCGACCCGGCCGGACGGCTGCGCAACGGCGACCAGGCCATCGGTGAGCTGGTCAACCGCGGCCCGAACCCCTTCGAGGGGTACTGGCGCAACCCCGCGGCCGAGGCCGAGCGGCGCCGCGACGGCCTCTACTGGACCGGCGACCTCTTCTACCGCGACCGGGACGGCTACCTCTACTTCGCGGGCCGCGCCGACGACAGGCTCCGCGTCGACAGCGAGAACCTCGCCGCCGCCATGATCGAGAACATCCTCGCCCGCTACCCGGGGGCCGAGGCCGTCGCCGTCTACGCGGTCCCCGACCCGGTCACCGGCGACCAGGTGATGGCGGCCCTCGCCGGGGACTTCGCGCCGGACGCCTTCGCCGCCTTCCTCGCCGCCCAGCCCGACCTCGGCACCAAGATGGCACCCCGGTTCGTGCGGGTCGTCCCGCGGATGCCGGTGACCGCCACCAACAAGATCCACCGGGCCCTGCTGCGCCGCGAGGGCGTCCGCTGCGCCGACCCGGTGTGGTGGCGCCCGCCGGGGGAGCGGGCCTACCGGGTGCTGACCCCCGAGGACGCCGAAGGGCCCCTCGTCGCGACGAGGGGCCCTTCTTCGGTGCGCCGCCAGGGACTCGAACCCCGGACCCGCTGATTAAGAGTCAGCTGCTCTAACCAACTGAGCTAGCGGCGCGTGACTCCCGCCTCCCGCACTCGGCGGGCGGCGACAGGAAAAATACTACCCGGTCCCCGGGGGTGCTCAGGACCATCCCGGCGGCCCGTGCGACCCGGCCCGGCGGACCGCAGGGACACCCGGTCGCGGTGGGTCGGCCGACCCGGTCAGTACGGCCTGATCGCCAGCGAGAGCAGCAGTCCGGCCGCGCCCCGGTTCAGGGTCTGGGCGGCCTCCCGCAGCCGGTGCGCGTCCTCCACGGGCAGCGAGAGGCCGAGCGAACCCACCGACGAACCCGCCGTGAGCGGGACCGCCGCGCAGACCGTGCCCACCGCGTACTCCTGGAGGTCGAGGTGCGGCACCGTCGGCGGCTGCGCCGCGAGACGGGAGAGCAGCAGCGCGTCACTGGTGATGGTGCGCGAGGTCAGCCGGGCCGGGCGGTGCCGGGCGAGGTGGTCCCGGCGGGCCTCGTGGTCGAGCTGCCCCAGCAGGCTCTTGCCGACGGCGGTGGCGTGCGCGGAGAAGCGGAAGTCGACCCACTCGTTGACCGCGGGGGTCGCCGGGCCGTCCGCGTACTGGGTGACCTTCACCTCGCCGTCGACGTACCGGGTCAGGTAGACGGCCGCGCCCACCGAGTCCCGCAGCCGGTCCAGGGTGCGCTGGAGGTCGTCGCGCACCGCCTCCGACCTGCCCTGGGCCGCGCCCAGCCGGGTGAAGGAGGCGCCGGTGACATAGGCGCCGTCGGCGACCTGCTCGACGTACCCCTCCCGGCGCAGCATCCGCACCAGGTCGACCACCCGCTCCGGGCCGAGGCCGGTGTGCCGGGCCAGCTCGGGCTCGGTGACCCCGCAGGCGTGCCGGGCCACCGTCTCCAGCACGCGCAGGGCGTCCTGGGCCGAGTGGTACGGCGCGGTCGGCTCGTTCTTCAGCGCCACGGTCTCCCCCTGCTGTCGCTGGGTGGCCTTGCCGGTGGGGCGTGGTCGGGACGGCGGTCCCCTCCACGATAACCGGCAAGCGGCCGGGAACGAGCGGAGGTTGGCGTATTTCCGGCACTCCGCCACCTCCGCCACCGCGCCCGCCACCCCATGGCGCCCGCCGTCACACGGCGTCCGCCATCCCTCCGCATCCCCGGGCCGGGCTGGGCTGGGCTGGCTGGGCTGGTTGGGCTGGGTCGGGCCGGGTCGGGCCGGGTCGGGCTGGGCCGGGTCGGGCCGGATCGGGGCTGCGGACCGGACCCGCCCGCTCCGTGCCCGCCCCGACCGCCCGCCTGCCCGACCGCCCGCCTCAGAGCACCGCGCTCAGGAACTGCCGGGTGCGCTCCTGGTCGGGGTCGTTGAAGATCTTCTCCGGCGGCCCCGACTCGATCACCCGGCCCGCGTCGAACATCAGGACGTCGTCGGAGATGTCCCGGGCGAAGTTCATCTCGTGGGTGACGCAGAGCATGGTGATGTCCGTGGTGCGGGCGATGTCGCGCAGCACGTCCAGCACACCGGCCACCAGCTCCGGGTCGAGCGCCGAGGTCACCTCGTCCAGCAGCAGCACCTGCGGGCGCATCGCCAGCGCGCGGGCGATCGCCACCCGCTGCTGCTGGCCGCCGGAGAGCTGGGTGGGGAACTTGTCCGCGTGCTCGGTCAGCCCGACCAGCTCCAGCAGCCCGCGCGCCCGCTCCTCGGCCTCGTCGGCGGAGAGCCCCAGCACGTGCACCGGCGCCTCGGTGATGTTGCGCATCACCTTCATGTTGGGGAACAGGTTGAACTGCTGGAAGACCATGCCGATGTTCTTGCGGACCTCGCGGACGTGCTTCTCCCCGGCCGGCACCAGCCTGCCGCCGCGCTCCTCGTGGGTGAGGTACTCGCCGCCGACCCGGATCGTGCCCTCGTCGGGTCTCGCCAGCGTCATCAGCAGCCGCAGGATGGTGGTCTTGCCCGACCCGGACGGCCCGATCAGCGTGACGTGCTTGCCGGAGGAGACGGTGAAGTCCAGCGCGTCGAGGACCGTGTTGGCGCCGAACCGCTTGGTGACCTTGTCGAAGCGGATCAGCTCGCTGCCGTCCACCGCGGGGTTGACGGTTACTTTCGAGAGGCTGCTGTCAGCGGACAAGACGACGCTCCAGGACTCGCAGGAGGACGGACGTGGGGTAGGAGATGACGATGAACAGGACGCCGACGACGGTGATCGGCTCCATGTAGTCGAAGGTCGTCGCGCCGATGCTGTTGGCCTGGAAGAGCATGTCCCCGACCGTGATGGCGGAGAGCATGGGCGTGTCCTTGAACATCGCGATCACGTAGTTGCCGAGCGCGGGCACCACCCGGCGGAAGGCCTGCGGCAGGATCACCGCGACCCAGGTGCGCCCGCGCGGCAGGCTGAGCGCGGTGGCCGCCTCCCACTGGCCGCGCGGCACCGCGTCGATACCGGCCCGGTACACCTCGGCCGTGTACGTCGAGTAGTGCAGCCCGAGCCCGATCACGCCGGTGGTCAGCGGCCCGAAGCTCAGGCCCCAGCCCGGCAGCACGAAGAACAGGAAGAACAGCTGCACCAGCAGCGGGGTGTTGCGGACGAACTCGACGAGCGCGCCCACCGGCCAGGTCACCCAGCGGCTCGGCGAGCGCAGCGCGATCGCCCAGACCAGGCCGAGCGCGAACGCCGCCACCGAACCCAGCAGCGTCGCCTGGACGGTGACCCACAGCCCGTCGAGGAGCTTCGGCATGATGTCGCCGACGTAGTCCCAGGACCAGTCGTTCACCGGTGACCACCTCCGGCGAGGGACGCCTGGCCCACCGAGGCCTTGGCGCGCCGCTCCAGCAGCCGCATGACACGGGTGACCACGAACGCGATCACGAAGTACATCACCAGAATGATCCCGTAGACCTGGGCGCTCTCACCGGTCGACAGCCGGGCCAGCTTGGCCTCGAAGGTGAGTTCGCCGATGGACAGCAGGGAGGCCAGCGCCGTGCCCTTGAGCAGTTCGATCAGCAGGTTGTTGAACGGCGGCATCATCTCCGGCACCGCCTGCGGCAGGATCACCTTCCGCAGCCGCTGCCAGGGCGAGAAGCTCAGCGCGACGGCCGCCTCCCGCTGCGCGGCCGGCACCGACTGGAGCGCCCCGCGCACCACTTCGGAGCCGTAGGCGCCGTAGGACAGGCCCAGCGCCAGGGTGCCCGCCCACAGACCGGCCAACTGCCAGCCCAGCAGCGGCAGGGCGAAGAACAGCCAGAACATCAGCACCAGCGCCGAGGTGCCGCGGAAGAACTCCACGTAGACCCCGGACAGGAACCGCACGATCCACAGCCGCGAGGTGCGGGCCAGGCCGATCCCGAAGGCGACGGCCGCGGCGAGCGCGGCGCTGTAGAGCATCAACTGGACGGTGATCCAGGCGCCCTTGAGGAGGAGTACCCACAACGGTCCGGTCATCGGGCGCAGAGCTCCTTCGCCGTCAGGTCCGTCATGAAGTCCTCGGTGAAGCCGAACGGCTTGGCGATGCGCAGGAGTTCACCGCTGGTCTTCAGCGCACGCAGCTCCCGGTTGAAGGCGTCCCGCAGCCTCGTCTCGCCGAGCCGGAAGCCGTAACCGCCGCCGTCGCGCTGGGGTTCGCCGTCGACCTCGGGCGTGAACGGGTCGGTCATCCCGACTTTGGGGTGGCTGCCGGTGCGCAGCGCCTCGATCATGGTGAGGGCGGTCCCGGCGAAGCAGTCGACGCGCCCGGCCTCCAGCGCCTCCATGCCGGCGATCTGGTCGCCGTAGGTCTGGATGCGGCTCTCCCGGACGCCGTTGGCGACCGCGTACTCGTACTCGGCGTAGCCCACCCCGGTCCCCATCCGCAGGCCCTGTTCGGCGACGTCCTTGTAGGAGCGGACGCCGCGCGGGTTGCCCTTGCGGACCAGGAAGGCGTCCTTCGACTCGTAGTCCGGGTCGGAGAAGAGGACCGCCTGACAGCGCGTCCTGTTGATGAACATCCCCGCGACGACCACGTCGAACTGGAACGACAGCAGCCCCGGCACCAGCGCGCCGAACTCGACGGGCACCGGCTCGAACTCCCTGACCCCCAACCGCCGGAATATCGTCCCGGCCACCGCCGGTGCCTCACCGGTCAGCCGCCCCCGGTCGTCGATGGAGGCGTACGGGGGTTCGCTGGCTATGCCCATGCGGACGGTGCCGCGCTCCCGCAGTTCGTCGAGGAGCTGCCCGCCGTCGCGGGCGCCGGTGACGTCGACCCGGGTGCAGCCGGTGGTCGCCCCGAGCGCGCCGGCCGCCCCCACCGCCAGACCGGCGAGGAGAGAGCGGCGGCGGGGTCTGTGGCCTGTTCGTGCTGGGGTTTTCCCCTGTCGTGGAGCCATGGGCGCGCGCCTACCCCAGGCCTGACCCGTCCATGCCGATTATTTGCGGCCACGGACGGCCGCCGCGCGAGCGGCCGAACCCGCCCGCGCGGCGGCCCTCCGGGGGCCGGGCGGCGGTCGGCCCGGCACGACCGGTCAACTGCCCTGCCCCGTGCGGGGGTTCAGCGTCCGGGCACGTAACCCCGTTGCTTGTCGACCACGTTCACCAGCGCCCGGCCCGCCGCCCAGCGCTCGTACAACTCCACGAACTGCGTGCTCAGTTCGTCCCGCCAGCCGACCACGTCCCCGCTCATGTGCGGGGAGACGATCAGGCCGGGCAGTTCCCACAGCGGGCTGTCCCGGCCCAGCGGCTCCGTCTCGAAGGTGTCCACGGCCGCGCCCGCGATCCACCGCTTGGTCAGCGCCTCGGCGAGCGCCTCCTCCACGACCAGCGCGCCGCGCCCCACGTTCACGAACCGGGCGGAGGGCTGCATCATGGCGAACCTGCGGGCGTCGAACATGGACCGGGTCACCTCGGTGAGCGGCGCAGCCGCGATCACCCAGTCGGCGCGGGAGACCAGCCGGTCCAGCTCCTCGGGGCCGTGGATGCCGGTGTGCGCGGTCCGGCCGACGACGGCCGTCCTGACGTCCAGCGCCCGCAGGGTGCGGGCGACGGCCCGCCCGATCGGCCCCGACCCGACGACACAGGCCCGGGTCCCCGCCACCCGCTGCGACGCGCGGTGGCGCCAGGTCCGCTCCCGCTGCAGGTCGAGCGAGCGCGGCAGGTCCTTCGCCATGGCCAGCACCAGGGCGGCCACGTACTCGGCGATGGGCTGGTCGAAGATCCCGCGCGCATTGGTCACCACCGTGTCCGAGGCGGCGAGTTCGGGACAGAGCAGGTGGTCCACGCCCGCGCTCGCGGTGTGCACCCAGCGCGGCCGCCGGCCCCCGCCGGGCCAGGCGGAGCGCACCGCGCGGGAGGCGAAGTCCCACACCAGCAGCACGTCCGCGTGCGGCAGCCGGTCGGCGAGGGACGACGCGTCGGTGTGCTCGATCCGGGCCCGGCCGGTCAGCCTGCCGAGCCGGGGGAGCGGGTCCGCGTCGAGGACGAGCACCGTGGGGAGGGCGGTCGGCGGGGCGCTGGGGTCGGGCATACGGGATCCGTCTTCCGGTGACGAGCGGCCGGCGGGGTCGGCGCACCCGCCGCGACACGGGCGGACGCGGCGGGGGAGGGCGGTGGGACGCGGACTCGACGCGGGCGTCGGCGGCGCGGACCGACCACGCTCGCACCCGGACCTGCCCGCGTCAACACGGCCGTCGCGCACGGACCGTCGCCGCCCCCTCCCTCCCGGTGAGGACCGGCCGGACGGCGGCCGGGGCGGACACCGCCCGTCTCGGCCAACCAGGTGACGATGGGGGGGCGCCCCGCGCCGACTGGGTACCCGAGCGGTGGGACCCTGTCGGCCGCCGGGCCGATCCGGCGGCGCGACCGGGCCCGTCACCGCCGCCCGGAGAACTGCAGCAGGAAGGCTCACCATGACGTCCCTCGGTTTCCTCTACCCCGGCCACGCGGCGGAGGACGACTACCCGCGCATCGAACAGCTCCTGGGCGCCGACATCCGCCTGGACGTGATCCACACCGACACCGGCGAGGACGCCCGCGGCGTCGACGCGCTCCGGGCCGCGGGCACCCCCGAACGCCTCGCGGCGGGCGTCGGGGACCTGCGCATGGCCGGGGCCGAGGCGGTCGTCTGGGCCTGCGCGGGCGGCGGCTTCGTCCACGGCTGGGAGGGTGCGCACCAGCAGGTCCGCGCCCTGGCCAGGACGGCGGGCATGCCGGCCTCCTCCACCTCCTTCGCCTTCACCAACGCCCTGCGCGAACTGGGACTGCGCCGGGTCGCGGTGGCCGCGACCTACCCGGACGACGTGGCGGAGCTGTTCGCCGCCTTCCTGCGCGCCTCGGGCGCCGAGGTGACGGCGGTCGCCGCAGCCGGGATCGGCACCGCGGCGGAGGCGGGCGCCTGGGGCGAGGACGAGGTGCTGGCGCTGGCCGTGTCGGCGGACGCCCGAGCGGCCGAGGCGGTGCTGCTCCCGGACACGGCCCTGCACACCGCGGCCCACCTCCAGAGCCTGGAGAAGGCCGTGGGCAAGCCGGTCCTCACCGCCAACCAGGTCACGGTCTGGGAGGCGCTGCGCCTGACCGACCGCAGGGTCAACGCCCCGGAGCTGGGCACGCTGTTCACCCGGGGGTACGTCAACCCGTCCGGCGTCTGAGGGGAGCCGGTCCCGGGCCGGAGGGGGCCGCGCGGAACACACCCCCCGTGGGCCCCGGGGCCGCCCGGCCAGGAATAAGCGGAGCATGCCTCCTGTTGTCGCCGTGAAGGACGACACTCCAGGAGGCCACACCGTGATCCGAGGCACCGCCCAGGGCGACGCCCCCGTCCCCCTCTCCGTACTGGACCTGGTCACCGTGGGCGCGGGCACCACCGCCACCGACGCCCTGCGCACCAGCGTGGCGATCTCGCGCCTCGCGGAGTCCCGCGGCTTCCACCGCTACTGGGTGGCCGAACACCACTCCATGCCGGGCGTCGCCTCGTCGTCCCCCGCGGTGATCCTCGCCCACCTCGCCGCCCACACCAGCCGCATCCGCCTCGGCTCGGGCGGCGTCATGCTGCCCAACCACGCGCCCCTGGTGATCGCCGAGCAGTTCGGCACCCTGGAGGCGCTCGCCCCCGGCCGGGTCGACCTGGGCCTGGGCCGCGCCCCCGGCACGGACGGCGCCACCGCCGCCGCCCTGCGCCGCACCGACCGCCTGCACGAGGGCGCCGACGACTTCCCTCAGCAGCTCATGGAGCTGACCCGGTTCCTCGACGACGACTTCCCCGACGGCCACCCCTACCGCCGCATCCACGCCGTCCCCGGGCCCGTCCAGGCGACGTCACCCGGCGGCGTCCAGTCCCCGAACCGGCCGCCGGTCTGGCTGCTCGGCTCCTCCGGCTTCAGCGCCCGGCTGGCCGGAACCCTCGGTCTGCCGTTCGCCTTCGCGCACCACTTCTCCGCGCAGAACACCGTCCCGGCCCTCGACCTCTACCGCGAGTCGTTCCGCCCGAGCGCGGTCCTGGACGCGCCCTACGCCCTGATCGGCGTCTCCGCGCTGGCCACGGACGACGAGGCGGAGGCCCGCAGGCAGGTGCGGGCGGCGGCCCTCAACATGATCCGGCTGCGCACCGGCCGCCCCGGGCTCGTCCCCACCCCGGAGGAGGCGGAGGCGCACCCCTTCAGCCCCATGGAGACCGAGTTCGTCACCTCCTGGAACGCCAACGTCGTCCACGGCACCGCCGACGAGGTCCGCACCGGCCTCGACGACCTGCGCAAGCGCACCGGCGCCGACGAGCTGATGATCACCGCCAACGCGCACGGCGGCGACGTCCGGCTGCGCTCCTACGAACTCATCGCGGACGCCTACGGGTTGCCGACCACCTGATCCCCGCCGCGGGCCCGCTGGCCCAGCAGCCCGGGGATGCGGTCGGGCGGCACCGGCCGGGAGTACAGCCACCCCTGCCCGGTGTCGCAGCCGATCCGCCGCAGCCGCGCCGCCTGCGCCGACGTCTCCACGCACTCCGCGGTGACGGTCAGCCCCAGCCGGTGCGCGAGCTGGATCATCGCCTCGACGACGACCTCGTCCGCCGGGTTCGGCGCGGGCGCCCCGGCCGCCTCGGCGGTGGCGCCGTCGCCCTCGTACTGGAAGCCGCGCACGAACGCGCCGTCCAGCTTGAGCACCGACACCGGGAGCCTGCTGAGGTAGGCGAGGTTCGAGTAGCCGGTGCCGAAGTCGTCGATGGCGATGCCCACGCCCATGTCGCTGAGGGCCTGCAACGCCTCCAGCGGGCGCCCGGCGGAGCCCATCACCGCCGACTCGGTCAGCTCCAGCTGGAGCAGGTGCGGGGAGAGCCCGGTCTCGGCGAGGGTCTCGGCGACGTCCGCCACCAGGTCCGAGTCCCAGACCTGGCGGACCGCGACGTTGACGCTGACGAACAGCGGGTCGCCCGGGTGGTCGAGCTGCCAGCGCCTGGCCTGGCGGCAGGCGGTCCGCAGCACCCAGCGGCCCAGCTGCACGATCGAGCCGTCCTCCTCGGCGAGCTGGATGAACCGATTCGGCGCCAGTACCCCGAACTCCGGGTGGTGCCAGCGCACCAGCGCCTCCACGCCCCGCACCCGCCCGTCCGCCATGCCCACCAGTGGCTGGTACTCGAGCACGAACTCGCCGCGCTCGACGGCCGGACGGAGCGTGGAGGCGAGCGCCTGCCGGGTCATCCGGTGGGCGTTGCGCTCGGGGTCGAAGAGGGTCCAGCGGTCCATGCCGTCGGCCTTCGCCCAGTACAGCGTGGTGTCGGCGGCCTGCATCAGCGCGGTCGGCGTGGTCCCGGCCGCGAGCCGTTCGACCACACCGATCGACGCCGACACCGACAGCCGCCGCCCGTCGAGGTCGAAGGGCGCCTGGACGGCCTTCAGCACGGACTCGGCCAGGTCGGCCAGTTGCTCGGTGCCGGTGGAGTCCTCGACCAGCAGCGCGAACTCGTCGCCGCCGAGCCGCGCCACCAGCGGCGCCGCGGGCCGGGCGTGGCCCGCCTCCTCGGCGCACCGCCGCAGCCGCTCGGCGACGGCGGCCAGCAGCCGGTCGCCGACCCGGTGGCCGAGGGTGTCGTTGATCGCCTTGAAGCCGTCCAGGTCCAGGTAGCACAGGCCGATCCGGCCGGTGCCGCCGTAGGGGTCGGCGTCCAGGGCGCTGGTCAGGCGTTCGAAGAACAGGGTGCGGTTGGGCAGCCGGGTCACCGGGTCGTGCATCTGCGAGTGCCGCAGCCTGGCCTGGAGTTCGTGGCTGGCGCTGATGTCGGTGACCGACAGCAGGACGCCCCCGGTCTGGCCGGGCAGCGCGGTGACGGTGATCTGCGCCCACACCGCCTGCCCGTCCGGCCGCTTCAGCCGCCGGGTGCAGCGCAGCCGGGCCTCCCGGCCGCCGAGCACCTCGTGGTACGCCTGCCAGGTCCTGGGATCGGAGGCCAGGTCGACCAGGTCGGCGGCGACCCGGCCGGAGAGCGCCTCGGGCGCCCGGCAGAAGAGGGCGCCGAAACCGTCGTTGGCCCGGAGGACCAGGCCGTCACGGTCGACCACCGCCATCGCGAGGGCGGCGGCCGTGAAGACGGACCGATAGATGGTGTCACTCTCTGTGACGGCGGACCGGTGGTCTGCCGCGGGCGTCGGCCCTTCGGACGTTCCGCTCACCGCTCGCTCCCGCAGTGCCGCTCGTTCTGTGTCCGTGCAGGAATGTGTCAGGAAAGTGTGCCGATCATAGAGGCTGGCCCCAGGGGCGTGCAGCCACTGTCCAGTGTCCAGGACGGTCCCCCCTTCCGGCAGATCGTTTCTGCCCACGCCTGGACGGGTTCTTAGACCCGTCGACCGCTTGTGACGTTCTGTGAGCGATTCGGGGTGTCGCTCCTGTCGTTCCCTGCACGGGTCCTGACGGTCTTTCGGGTCTCTCACTCATCTGGGGCAGAC
This sequence comes from Streptomyces sp. SolWspMP-5a-2, assembly GCF_900091845.1. Lineage (GTDB taxonomy): Bacteria > Actinomycetota > Actinomycetes > Streptomycetales > Streptomycetaceae > Streptomyces > Streptomyces doudnae. Next base: position 8,995 of record NZ_FMCI01000120.1, on the reverse strand, counting down.
AAACAGGGCATAGTACGACAATCTCCATGAGGCTGGGGGCGGTATCCCGCGAACCGCTCCCGGAGGTCTCTGTGCCGCGTCAGTTCCCCCGGCCCCGACTGCGCAGCACCGCCGCCGTGTTCACCACCCTCTCCGCCCTCGCCGCCACCTCCCTGGTGACCGGCCCCTCGGTCGCCGAGCCCTTCGCGGCCGCCCCCTGCGCCCTGCACCGCACCGAGGCGCACCACTCCGAGGGCCTCGACAGCTGGAACGCCGCCTACCCCCGTCCGGCCCGCGCGCTCGACGCGGTGATGATCTACCTGTCGTTCCCCGACTCCGCCCCGCGCACCACCCCCGCGCAGATCACCGCCGACCACTTCCCGGCGACCAGCCGCTTCTTCGAGCGGGCCTCCTACGGCAGGTTCACGCTCCGCCCGCACCCGCTCGCCCACTGGATCCGGATGCCGCACCCCTCCACCTCGTACGGCGTGCGACGGGACTGGAACGCCGAGCGCCGGGCCGCCTACCTGCGGGACGCGCTGGCCGCCGCCGACCCCGAGGTCGACTTCTCGCGCTACGACGTCGTCTACTTCGTGGCCGACCCGGACGCCCCCGGTGTCGACTCGGACGCCACGAAGGTCGTCAACCTGGACACCCCGCTGCGGGCCGACGGCACCGACATCAGGCGGGTCGTCACGGTCTTCGAGCGGCACCCGCCGGACCGTCTGGTGCTGGCCCACGAGACCGGTCACGTCTTCGATCTGCCGGACCTCTACCACCGTCCCGCCGACGGCAAGGGCGACTGGGACACCTACGTCGGCGACTGGGACCTGATGGGCAGCCAGTTCGGACTCGCCCCGGATCTGTTCGCCTGGCACAAGTGGAAGCTCGGATGGCTGGAACCGCGCCAAGTGGTGTGCGCCGCGGGGCGCGGAAGCACCCGGCTGACGCTGGAACCGCTGGGCGAGGGGCCGGGCGACCCGGTCGCCGGCGCGGCCGGCTCACCGCTCCTCGGGCTCGGGCGCGGCACCAAGCTGGCCGTCGTGCGCACCGGCCGCGACAGCGCCCTCGCCTTCGAGGCGCGCGGGCCGGTCGGCAACGACAGGGCCGCCTGCCGCTCCGGCGTCCTCGTCTACCGGGTGCGCGGCGACGAGCAGTCGGGCGGCGGGCCGGTCCAGGTCGTCGACGCCCATCCGCGCACCGAGGCCTGCTGGGAGAACTCCGTCTACCCGCCGCTGGCCGACGCGCCGGTCGCCCTCGGCGAGAGCTTCACCGTGCCGGGGACCCGGGTCAGGGTGGCGGCGGAGAGCAGGACGGCGTCGGGCGGCTGGAACGTGAAGATCACGACCGGCTGAAGCGCGCCCGCACACGACGGAGGCCGGACGCCCCGCGTTACCGCGAGCCTGTCCGGCCTCCGTGTGTCGTGCGCCGCCAGGGACTCGAACCCCGGACCCGCTGATTAAGAGTCAGCTGCTCTAACCAACTGAGCTAGCGGCGCCTGCTGACGTCGTAGACCTTAGCATCAGGGTCGGCGGGAGGAAAAATCGATATCCGCACCGCCGCGCGGGCCGCCCGGACGGCCGCCCAGAGCAGGATCTCGGGGCCGGGCAGCCAGGGGTGACGGGTGTCGGGGGCGACCAGCCAGCGCGGTTCCTGCCGGTCGGCCGGGGTCTCCCCGCCCAGCGGCGGCGGGACGGTCACCGCGTCCCCGTTGCCGTGGCACAGCAGCGGCGGGATCTCCCCGGTGCGGGCCCGCCGCCGCTCCCGGTCCGGCACGCCCCACTCCTCCCAGCGCAGCAGCGACGGCAGTCGCTGGGCGGTGCCGGGCGCCGCGAACATCAGCATCCGGCCGCGCAGCACGGCCACGGGGCCCGAGCCGGGACCCTCGTCCCAGAGCCGGTCCACCATCCGGCGGCCGAAGACGGCGGGGGCGCTGACCACGTCGAAGGCGAGCCCGCAGGGGAGCACCACCGGGGCCTCGGGCCGCTCCTCCCAGAGCGCGAGCATGCTGCGCGGATACGTTCCTGCGGACGCCAGCCAGGCGGCCCCGTCCGAGGTCACCTCGGCGGCGTCGAAGCGGTCGGTGTGCGGCTCGTTCCGGGTGCGACTCATGTCGTCTACGTCTACCGGCTGTGAGCGTTCCGTTCCCGAGGGTTGCGGGAAACCGGGACAGGGAAGGGTGCCTGCGGGTATCTTGCCCGCCTGGCATATGCCAGACGGGCTGCCCTGGTGTGCGGACCTCCCGTCTCCGGCGGTCCCGGGGCCGCGGTCAGAGCGGGTCGACCGCCGCGCGGTCCTCGCGGCCCTCGCCGCCCCCGCGCATCAGGTCCCGCCCGTACTCGACCATCTTGCGGGCGTAGTCCTCGGTCCACTCGGCCCGCTCGGCGATCTCCGCGGGCGTCAGCCGGTCGAAGCGGCGCGGATCGGCGAGCTGGGCCGCCGCCGTCGCCTGGTACTCCACCGCCCGGTCCGCCGCCGCGCGGAAGGCCTCCGCCAGCTCCGTCGCCCGCGCCAGCAGCGCCCGCGGGTCGTCTATCGACTCCAGGTCGAAGAAGTGCTCGGGATCGGCCGCCGCCTCCGCGGGCTCGAAGAGCAGGGGCGCGGGGCGTAGCCGCGGTTCGTTCCGACGCGGCGTGGGCTCCGCCATGTCTTCTCCTCCTCGTACGTCTGCGGTGACCCGCACCGGAGCGGGCCACCATCCATTGTCTCGCGGCCGCGCAAGAGGGCCGGATCGCCGTCCGGGCGGGCCCGCGCGGGCGCCGTGGCAGCGGCGTCCCGGGCGGGCGGCGCGTTCAGCCGAACGCCGAGGCGGGCGGCGCGGGGGAGGCGACCGCGTCGGCGTCCGTGACCGGGCTCGCGCCGCCGGTGAAGTCCCGCAGGGCGCGGCCGTGTTCGACCCGGCCCGGGTGCGGGTCGGAGGCCGCCCTGCGGGTCAGCTCCGGGATCGCGAGCGCGGCGTCGGAGGCGACCAGGACGGCGTTGCCGAAGCGTCTGCCGCGCAGCACCGTGGGGTCGGCGACCAGCGCGAGGTGGGCGAAACGGGCCGCGGCCGTGGCGATCTGGCCGCGCAGATGGGCGAGCGGCGGGCCGTCGGCGAGGTTGGCGGCGTAGACGCCGTCGGGGCGCAGCGCCCTGCGGACGTCGTCCAGGAACTCGGTGGAGGTGAGGTGCGCGGGGGTGCGGGCGCCGCTGAACACGTCGGCGACGACGAGGTCGGCCCAGCCGTCGGGGACCCTGGCGAGCCCGGCGCGGGCGTCGGCCGACCTGACCCGGACGCGGGCGTTCGGGTCCCACGGCAGCTCACGGCGCACGAACTGGACCAGGGGCGCGTCCCGCTCGACGACCTGCTGGGTCGAGCGGGGGCGGGTCGCGGCGACGTACCGGGCGAGGGTGAGGGCGCCGCCGCCGAGGTGCACGGCGTGGATCGGGCGGCCGGGCGGCGCCACCAGGTCGATGACGTGGCCGATCCGGCGCTGGTACTCGAACCCCAGGTGCCCGGGGTCGTCCAGGTCGACGTGCGACTGCGGCGCCCCGTCGATCAGCAGGGTCCAGGACCGGTCGCGGTCCCGGTCGGGTATCAGCTCGGCGACCCCGCCGTCGACGGTCTGGGTGACGGCCTCGCCGCCCCGGCCGCGCCGGGCGTTCCTGGACTTTCCCATGCGCCCATTATCGACGGCCCCGGAACGGCCCGGTCAGCGGCAGTTGTCCGCGGCCGCGATCAGCCGGGCCGCCTCGCCGAGCGCGCGGCGCAGCACCGCAGGGTCGGTCGCCAGGTCGGTGTCGCCGGGCGGCAGCAGCCAGTCCGAGCCCTCGACCGGGGGTGCCGGGTCCAGGCTGAGGCCGCGCCCGTCGGTCTCGGTGCAGGTGCTGCCCGGGACGTCCCAGGCGGCGGCGGTGCCGGGCGGCACCAGGAAGCCGAGGGTGTCGCAGCCGTCGTCGTGCAGGACCGGGCCCATGTTCTCGGCGGCGCGCGCGCCCGCGGCGCCCTCGACGGCGCTCCGGCGCAGGATGTCCACCGCCTCCAGGCCCTGCCGGGCGGGGACCGTCACCAGGTCGCAGGCGGAGGCGGGACATCGCGGCGGGCCGCCGTCCGCCGTCGGCGGGGGGCCCGCCACCGTCCGCGGCGCGCGCGTGCCGACTCTCAGGCTGGTCGTCATCCCGGCCTCCACCACTGAAACCCTCCTTGCACGAGAGCGGGTCGGGAGTCGGGTGGCTCCCGGTCCTCCCGGTTCAACGCGGCAGGGGCGTCAACAGCTACGGCCGAAGTCAGCCACAAAGGATGGCACTTCATGGCAGATCCCCGGGGAGACATCCGGTTTGTGGGCAAACACTGCGTGGCGGAGCGGCTACAGCGGGTACGTTCGTGCCCGCCGGGTGCCGGGCGGCCACGGTGCGAAACGGTCAAGTCGCCCGGAATCCGGCATGGTTCGACGGTTCGCACGAGAGGACCCGGACATGGCGTCGTCGCCCACGACCCCGTCCCAGCCCGACCGGCCACCCCGGCCGAACCACGTCTTCCGGCACCTGCGCGGAGGGCGCTCCCCGGCCGAGTTCGCCGCCGCCGTCCGCAGGGCCGCCCGCGAGATCGGCGAGCGGGTCAGCTGCGACGCGCGCTACGTCGGCAGGGTCGAGGCGGGCGAGATCCGCTGCCCCAACTACGCGTACGAGCGCGTGTTCCTGCACATGTTCCCCGGCCGCACCCTCACCGAGCTGGGGTTCTCGCCCCGGGCCTCGGTGCGGGGACGCAGGAGCTGCGTCACGGATGAGACACAGGAGGCGAACGAGCCGTATGACCCGTCGAACACCACAGGACCATCCACCCCCCACGACCCGGACCAGTCCCACGGACATCACGCGAACCACAAGGAGAGCGACGTGCTGCGTCGCGCGTTCATGACCGGCGGAGGCGCCACGGTGGCCGCCGCCTCACTGGGCCCCCTGGGGCTCGCCCACGAGGCCGCGGCCGGCACCCGCCGTCCCGGCACGAGCGAGGCGGGCGCCCTGGAAGAAGCGGTCCGCAGGATCAGACTGCTGGACGACCGGCACGGCGCCGACGGCCTCTACCGGCGCGCGGCCGAACCCCTGCGCGCCGCGTACGCGCTGCTCGACGCCGGCGCGACCCGGCAGGCCACCGCCGACCGGTTGCACGCGGGCGCCGGTGAACTGGCCATCTCCGTGGGCTGGCTCGCCCACGACTCCGGCCGGTTCGACGACGCGCGCTCGCACTACGCGGAGGCCCTCGCCACCGCGCGCGTCACCGGCGACGAGGCCCTGGAGGCGCACGCCTTCTGCAACACGGCGTTCCTCGCCCGCGACGCCGGGCGACCCCGCGAGGCGGTGCGCGCCGCCCAGGCCGCGCAGCGCGTCGCACGCCCCCTGGGCTCCGCGCGCCTGCTGTCGCTGCTCGCGCTGCGCGAGGCGGGCGGCTGGGCGGGCCTCGCCGACCGCACCGCCTGCGAACAGGCGCTCGCCCGCGCTCACGCCCTCCACGAACGAGGCCGCTCGGACGCCGACCCCGAGTGGATGAGTTTCTACGGACCGGCCGAGCTGGAGGGCCTGGAGGCGCAGTGCTGGTCGACCCTGGGCGACTGGTCGCGCGGGGCGGCGCACGCGCGCCGGGCCGCCCGTCTCCAGAACGAGCACTTCACCCGCAACATCGCCCTCTACACGGCGGAACTCGCGGACTGCCTGGCCAGGGGCGGGCGCCCGGACGAGGCGGCCGGGGCCGGACTGCGCGTCCTCGACCTGCTCGACCAGGTGCAGTCGTCCCGCATCCAGACGATGCTCGCCGGAACCGCGCGCGTGCTGCTGCCGCACCGCAGGGCGAGCGGGGTCTCGGCGTTCCTGGAGAGACACGCGGCCCTGCCCCACCGGCCCTGACCGGCGCCCCGGGGACTCGGCTTCCCGGCCGCCAGGGACGACCGGACGTCCGGCGGCCCCTGTCGACCGGACGATCCCCGGGGCCGCCGTCAGCCCGCCAGGTGGCCGGTGTCGTTCCAGCTCTCCAGGGCCGGTTCGCCGTAGGCCCAGCCCAGGACCGAGAGGGACGTCGGGTTCAGCCTGATCCGGGCCGCGAAGTCCAGCGGCAGGCCCAGCCAGCGCGCGCCGATGGAGCGCAGGATGTGTCCGTGCGCGAACACGAGCACGTCCCGGTCCTCGGCGCGCGCCCACGCCACCACCTCGTCGGCGCGCGCGCTCACCTCGGCCGGGCTCTCGCCCTCCGGGACGCCGTCGCGCCAGATCAGCCAGCCCGGCCTGACCGCCTGGATCTCGGCCGGCTTCAGCCCCTCGTAGGCGCCGTAGTCCCACTCCATCAGGGTGTCCCAGACGGTGGCCCGCCCGCCGAGCCCCGCGAGGTCGCACGTCTCCCTGGCCCGCACCAGCGGGCTGGTGCGCACCTCCACCCCGGGCAGCCCGTCGAGCGGCGGCCGGTGCAGGCGCTCGCCGAGCAGTTTCGCGCCACGCCTGCCCTCTTCCAGGAGAGGGACGTCGGTCCTGCCGGTGTGCTTGCCGGACAGCGACCACTCGGTCTGTCCGTGCCGGGCCAGCAGGATGCGCGGTGCCATGAAGAAACCTTTCGGGGTTCCGCGGAGGAATCTCCGGGAGTGCCCTGGGGAGAAAAGGACAGGTGGAACACGTCCATCATCGCGCACGCCCCACCAGGGCAACCCGGCGGGCGATCGCGGCGTCTTCGAGTGCCGGGGGCGCTCCGCCGGGGCGCACGCGGACGCCGTAAAGTGGCTCAGCCCGCACGCCGGGCACCGCGCGAGAACGAATGGGGGAGGGCGAACGGATGCCGTCGACCGAGATACCGGGCACCGAGGCACCGCCGACCCGGCTGCGCTGGTGGACCGAGCTGCCGCTGATCCTGCTGGTCTACGCCTGCTACTCGGCGGGCCGCCTCCTCGCCCGGGGCAACGTGGAGACCGCCGTCGACCACGGCCTGGCGATCCTGCGCGTCGAGAAGGTCCTGCGGCTCAACGCGGAGCACCCGCTCAACCGCCTGTTCACCCGTGAGGCGTGGCTCGGCGTCCCGGCCGACTTCTGGTACGCGTCCCTGCACTACCTGGTCACCCCCGCGATCCTGGTCTGGCTGTTCCGCTCCCGCGCGGTGCGCTACCGGGCCGCCCGCACCTGGCTGATGACGTCCACCTTCATCGGCCTCATCGGCTTCACGCTGCTGCCCACCTGCCCGCCCCGGCTGCTCGCCGAGAGCCACGGCTTCGTCGACACCATGGCCCAGTACAGCTCCTACGGCTGGTGGGGCGGCGAGGCCAGCGCGCCCCGCGGCCTCGGCGGCATGACCAACCAGTACGCGGCGATGCCCAGCCTGCACGTGGGCTGGGCCCTGTGGTGCGGGGTCGTGCTGTGGCGGTTCGGCGGCAACCGCGTGACGAAAGTCCTCGCCGTCGCCTACCCGCTGCTGACCACCGTCGTCGTCATGGGCACCGCCAACCACTACTTCCTCGACGCCGTCGCGGGCGCGGCCGTGATGGGCGTCGGACTGCTCCTCACCCCGACCGTGACGCGTATCGCCGACCGGCTGCGGACGCGGCTCGCGGTGGCCCTGCGGGGCCGAGGGGGCGTGAGTGGCCCGATTGTCAGTGCCGGATGCCAGACTTCGACGGGTGAGCGAATTCCACGGCAGCGCGAGTCACACGTCGCAGGAGGAGCAGGGGGAGGCGAACCGGACGCCTCACCCTCGGGCGCGGGCGAAGGGGCTCCGGCAGCGGCTCGCTGAGCTGCGCGGTCCTGACGTCCCGGCCAAGGCGCTGGACGCCCGCGCCCTGGCGGCGCTCGCCGCCAACCCGGGATGCAGACGCCGCGCGATCCTGGACGGCGCGGGGGTCAACAAGGCGGCGCTCGCCGGAGCGCTCGGCTCCCCCTCCGGCTTCGGCCAGTCCCAGTTCGCGCTGACCCGGGGGAACGCGTTCGAGGCCAAGGTCAAGGGGGACGGCGGCGCGGAGCTGCTCAGGCTCGTCCACGAGCACCTCGACCCGACGGCCGCGCCGCCCGCCGGCGCCCACCTCCCCGACCTCGGCGCCCCGGGCCCCGAGGGCCGCACCGCCCGCACCGAGCTGACGCTGCGCGAGGCGACCCACGGCGCGGCGGGCACCGGGACCGGCCGCTGGAGCCTGCTCGACCACCCGATGTTCGCCCTCGACGTGGCCGGATCGCCCGCCTTCCTTGAGCCGGACGCCGTCGTCGTGCACCCGGACGGGAGCTGGACGGTCGTCGAGATCAAGTCCTTCCCGATGCTGGACGGCTCGGCCGACCCGGCGAAGGTCGGCGCCGCCGCCCGCCAGGCCGCCGTCTACGTGCTGGCGCTCGAACAGGTCGCCGCCCGGCTCGACCCGGCCCCCGCGGTGCGCCACCGCGTCCTGCTGGTCTGCCCCAAGGACTTCTCCAACCTGCCGACGGCGTCGGCCGTCGACGTCCGCAAGCAGCGCGCCGTCACCGCCCGCCAGCTCGCCCGGCTCACCCGCATCGAGGACATCGCGGACGCCCTGCCCGAGGGCACCTGCTTCTCCCCGCGGCTGCCCGCGGACGAGCTGACCGCCGCCGTCGAGTCGGTCCCCGCGACCTACGCGCCCGAGTGCCTGGCCGCCTGCGAGCTGGCCTTCCACTGCCGCGACCGGTCCCGCGCGGAGGGCGCGGTGACCTCCCTCGGCCGCTCGGTCCGCGCCGAACTGGGCGCCCTGACCACCGTGTCCGACGTCCTGGCGGCGGCCCGCGGCGAACGGGGCGACCCGGCGGACCCGGCGGTGGCCGCCCTGCGCCGGGCGGCCCGGCTGCGCGCGGAGGCACTGGAGACGGCGGCGACCCGACGCGCCCCGCAGGGCCTGGACGCGGCCCTGGAGGCGGACGGCGCGGGAGCGGGACAACCCGGGGCGACCGACGGGACCGCGGGGACCTGGGGAGGCCCCCACCGATGACCGAGCCCACGACCAGCACGGACACGGGTGACCGCAGGGGGCGCACTGTCGCCGGTGGTCTCAGCGCCCCCGGTCACCGC